>NZ_JBVVQO010000022.1:0-100499 GCF_055811215.1 Mesorhizobium sp. WSM4819 | reverse complement strand
TGTGGCTTCTCCTCACCGCCCCTCAAAGTCAGCCGAAGGAACTCGAAGCCTGATCCCTCTCATTGTTCACGGCCGACGAAATACGTTCAAATCATTCTGTCCATGGGGGAACACCGGCCCTCGTAGGCGGCGACGAGAAGGTCGAAGTCGACTTCGCCCGCCCCGGTCCAGCCGGCATGCAAAGAACTAAACTACGCCCCCGCCCGGACGATCACCAGATTTCTCATGCCCGAGCCCTCCGGCAAAGGCCGACACTTCTGCGGCCGCTGGCGTGACTTGTCGACGGTTCAAAGGCCTCCGGGCGGATCGTAGCACCAGATCGCTCGTTTCTAGCCAGGAGATCGATCTGAGATGGCATGAATGCGTTTCAGAGCTCCCACGCCGGCGCCGCGCAGCTTGGTACGAAGCTGCGGAGAAACAACGCCTACAACTTCCAGGCAAAATCTCGCAACGAGCACTGGATCCAATATCCATGCAAGCAGATGAAACAGTGTCCTACCCAGCGGCGCTGTCCGCCTGTGCCGATAGGCAATCGCGACGAGGTGTTTTACCCGCCTCGACAATTCGAAAGCGTTCGCGGTAGAGCCGTCGGGATTCTGCCAAGCCAATCGTTCGGAGTTTGGCAATCGCACCGAGCGCGCCGGATGGTCACGGCTGTATAGTATCGCGTTGGGCGCGTGAACAAACGGCCCGAGAATGGCCATCTCGGCCAGAAGCGCACAGTCGGACCCATAATAAGGCTTATGCAATGTCGTTTTGAGCAGAGAATCTCGGCGCCAAAGGCCAAACATGGCCGCATCCCATCCGTGCGCGGCAACCACCTGCCGGAAGCGGGACGCGGGCGACGATCCTCCCATATCCGGCCGCACCCGTTCGACAGAGGAAGTTAGCTGACCGGTCTCGTCGATCCCCAGCAGTCGCGGGTAGGCAATGACGTGGCGGGCATTCGCGTCAAGCGCACGCACGCAGTCTGTCAAGAAACCACCGCTCAAGAGGTCATCGTGCGCGCACCATTTGAAATATTCGCCTGTGCTCAGCTGGAAAGCTCGATTGAAATTGGCACCGGCGCCCAAATTGCGAACGTTTCGGACATAGCGTATGCGCCTGTCCCGCTGCGCAAATTCCAGACATATATCCGCTGTCCTGTCCGTCGAAGCATTATCGGTGATGACAAGTTCGAAATCGCCGAAATCCTGCTCGAGGATCGACTGAATCGCATCGGACAGGAAATTCTCGCCGTTGTAGACGGGTAAACCAAGGGATACCTTTGGCGAATTGGAATGTTCCATTTCCAGGCTCCTTCTGGGTGGACCTCAGACCGCGACGACTTCCGGCCGCAGGTCCAGTGCAATCAAGGATTGCGCCACTTCATTCAGGTATATCGGGTTCATGACGATGACGAGATCAGGCGGAGTGTCCAACAGGTCGCCTGGCGCGATGACCGGGTGACCGGTGCCGGGCGTAAACTTGCCTTGCTTGTACGGGTTGATGTCGACTGCTGCCCAGACTTCGTCTCCAAGTTGCAAGGTCGTCAGGAACGACACTGCCTTGGAGCCGCCGCCCCACAGGACGACCCGCCGGCCGGCGGCGTATGCGGCGCGAATGCGCTCCTGCCAGGAATTCTGAGCGGCTCGCACGCGGGCGGGAAAGGTTTCCGCCAAACGGTGCATCACTTCCAGATCGTGCTCGAGCGGTAGTCTCGGGGTCGTCCGGCCGGTCGACGGCCGGGCGTACTGAACGATGTACTGGTTGTCATAGACGAGTTCCAGATCGGTAACGTCGAAACCTTCCTGGCGAAACAGGCGTGCGTGCGCGCCAGGACTGAAATAGGAGCAATGCTCGTAGTAAATGTCCCAGAACGCGCTCTCTACGAGCACACGTTTTGCATCAGGCGTTTCGAAGACGGCCCAGTCCTGGGTCCTTTTGCCGATCATCTTGCGGATCAGCTGCACGAAACTCGACACCGAGCTTACGTGTTCGAGCGTGTGGCGACAGAGGACCGTATCCGCCTGGAGATGCTGGTAGTCTGGCCCGAAATAGTCGACGATGATCTTGACGTCGCCGTACTCATCATTGCGGCCTTTGTCGGCTCGATAGGCTGGATCAATACCGAGCCCGGTGGCGCCGCCCGATATGCAAAGTTCGCGGAGAAATTCACCCTTGCCGCAGCCGATCTCCAACACGTGCTTGCCGCCTATCGCACATTTTTGTGCGATCTCGCGTGCAAGTCCCTTCGCGAAACTGTTGAAGGTGCTGGAAAAATGCTGGGATTCCTCGAAATTGGTCGAGTAACCAATAATCGTTTCGTCAAAGGCCCTGTTGAATATGAATCCGCATGCCTCGCAGAATGCGAGGTCAAGGTCGCGGCGGGGAAAGTCGTGCGCTTCTCGGGCCGAGTTCAGCAGGACGCAACTATGCACCGGGATGGATTCGACCCGGTAGATTGACCGGCTGACTGGCGCCGAGCAGCACGGGCACGCGGCCGGTCCAAGCGCTTTTTTGTTGCTTGCGATGTGAAGGTCAAATGAGTTCATTGTAGAATTGGCTCGACAAGAGAACCGGTGATATCGCGCGTCGAGCTCTCGGCTCCGACGAGTTCATTGTACTCGGTTGCGCGAGCGAGTTGGACAGACTGGGCCAGGCCAAGGGCGTCGAGTATCGCCAGGTCGAACCTTTCCTCGGAGAACCGGGTCGCGTTCATGCGACAGGCGTGCGGCGTGATGGACAGCGCATTTTTCTCGAACAGATCAATGGCCCCAGCTACGGAATCGATGGTCTGACGGTCGAAGAGCACACCTGTCGGATGGGCGCTCTCGCCAAGCGGTCGGACGATGTCGCGCGCGCCGCCGCGGCCGAAGGCGATCAATGGCGTGCCGCACGCCTGGGCCTCGGCAAGCGTTATCCCGAAATCCTCACATCCAGCGAACACCATCGCACGAGCATTGGCGATTTTTTCGACGTATTCATGCCGCGGCAGATAACCGGTGAAGACTATGTTGGGGCCGGCAAGCGATCGCAGATGCTTGGATTGTACTTCGTCGCCGACAACAACCAGGCGACGCGACGGCGTTTTGCTGAACGCCTCGATTATCAGATCCGTACGTTTGTACGGGGCGTGGAACGCAGCCGTGACGTAGTAGTCACCCTTGTTGACGACGAGTTCAAGATCCTCGATGGCGACGGGCGGATGGACCACCCGCGCGTCGCGGCCGTAAATCCGCTCGATTCGTGAGCGGACATAATTCGAGTTTGCCAGCATCAGGTCGGGACCGTGCGCCGTTCTCGTGTCCCAGGTGCGCAGCCTGTGAAGCATGTAGCGAAAGGCAAGACCCTTCGGGCCAAATCCCAAGCCGGCCTGCTGCAAATAGGAGAATTGTTCGTCCCACGCATATCGCACCGGACTGTGCACATAGCACAAATGTGGTTGGTCTGGGCGGGTCAGAACGCCTCGCGAGAATGCGGCCGAAGACGAAATTACCGCGTCATAACCTGTGACATCAAACTGTTCGATCATGAACGGACAGAGAAAAAACAGTGACCTGTAGTACTTTTTCACGAACGGAAGTCGATTCATGCCGGAAACGTGGAAAATTACGCCTCGAAAATACTCTTCCTTGATCTCTTTCGGGAGAAAATCAAACAGGGTGAAGACCTCGGCTCTCGGAAAAATCCTGCATATCCGGGCAAGGACCTGCTCCCCTCCCCGAAAGTTCGGGCACCAATCATGCACGACGGCGATGCGCGCATTGCGGTCGATGGCGGCAAATGGCGTCTTGCTGATGGACCGCAACTGTTTGGCATCACGGCCCACCATGGTGGTTGCTTTCGGCTGTCGCACATGGCGCATGCATTGCCCTCCAGGAATGTTGGCACCTTTTTCCGGAATTCTTGTTGCCCGGATGCTCAGCGACTGTGTGTCGTCCACCCCGTCCAAACAAGCTGCCTATCGGGTTAAGCGCCGCACGCTCCTGAGGCCCGATGTACTCCAACGGGGTACGCCTCCTACTTCGATGGGCCTAAGCACGCATCGACGCTAACCTTATGCGCAGGCTGTATCGGCGCGCTTGGTGGATTACGATGCTGGTGCTCCGATTTCGGAAGCCATCGTGAAAGAGTTACTTAATCTACTGGCCTGGACGGAGAGTTAACTGCCGGGAGCCACACTATGTTCGGGAATCCAGTGTAGAGGTAAAAATGCACGAACTGTCTTTTTTAGTCGAGAACGGTACTTGCTCAAGTAATCGAGCCCGCTGCGGGGATACCCTGACCAATCGGCGCGACGCCTGTCGCCTTCTCCACGTGGTTTTGTCGGCGGGGCTAGGCTTGGCCTGTATGTTGAGTACTTCGGCTGCGAATGCCAAAGAGTATGTACTCGGGCCGCAGGATAAGATCCGCATCAAGGTCTACGAATGGCGGGCATCGCGCGACACGATTTTTGCCTGGGCTGCTCTCAACGACGTCTACACGGTCGGTCCCAACGGCTCCGTTTCGCTGCCGCTGGTCGGCGAAATCAAGGCTGTCGGTCTCACGGCCGGACAAGTTGCGAATTCGATCGGCGACAACCTTATGAAAAGCGTCGGCCTTGCCCGAAAACCGAACACCGCTGTTGAAATCGTCCAGTTCCGACCGTTCTATGTTGTCGGCAAGGTGACGCAGTCGGGAGAATTCGCATACCGGCCTGGTCTGACCGTCTTGCAGGCATTGAGTATCGCGGGCGGGTTGCGGACTCGAGAGGACAGGGATGCCAGGTTCGAGCGCGAAGTGATCCAGGGCCAAGGCGATGTGAGCCTGCTTAGACTGAGCGAGGCCAGTCTCCTCGCTCGCAAGGCACGACTCGAGGCGGAACTCTCGCATGCCAGCGACATCCAGTTTCCGGCCCAATTGACATCGCGCATTCAGGACGACGTCTTTGCCGTGCTCTTGAAGCAGGAACGCTTGATCTTCCAAGCGCGCAGCGAGGGACTGGACACTCAGGTCAAGGCGCTTCGTGGTCTGCGCGAATTCCTCGAGAAGGAACTTGCCTCGCTGGAAGCGCAACTCGTTTTCCTCGACAAGCAAATCGGCTCAATCCAGAAAGAATTGACAGCGGTTTCGGCGCTTGTCGCCAAAGGTCTTGCGGCGGCGCCGCGCGAGTTTTCTCTGGAGCGGGCCCTTGCCCAGGCGCAGAGCGAGAGATTGTCGGCGGAAACCAGTCTGCTGCGCGGGCGTCAGGAAATCAGTAAAACTGACATATCAATTCTCGAGCTCCAGGACGGGCGCAAAAATGAGGTAACGATCGACCTGCGTCAAACGCAAGCTGAGCTCGATGCTCTCGAAAGCAAGACAGAGACGACAAGGCGGCTATTGTACGAGTCCGCGGTATCTGCCCCGACCCTTCTTGCCCGCCGAGCTGACGCGGAGCTGGCTGCGCCGATCTACACGATTTTCCGGGCGTCGGCGGATGGTGCGACAGTGCAAATCCAAGCGAACGAAACGAGCGCCGTCGAGCCCGGAGACACGATCAAGGTTGAAATACCACTGGCTGCGGATGAAACGGGCGCGCTGGACCTGACATCGAGCGAGCGGCACGAGGCGCCGGGAATAGAACTCAAGGCAGAAACCGCCGGCGATACTGTAGGCATTCCGTAGCCGTGCGGACTTTGCTAGCTAGTGTCCGTCCATAAACAGTAATTTTTCGAAGTATTTATTGTGGCCGCCCATGTCGATTCGCGGTATTTCTGACTGTTTGGTGGTTCTATCTGCACGAAGCGTTAGAAGAGAAGTAGAGGTCTCTCGCCGTCCGCTAGTTGGCCCATGGTTGAACCGCCCAGCTGGGCGCCGGGTAGGCTTTTGCGAAGTCGGCGGTGGGTCAGTTCGACTTGATGCGGGCGAAGAGGGCGAGATTGTAGGCCACCACCGAGGACCGGACATAGGTCTTGAAGTGGTCGAGCCCGCGCCAGGTGCAGCGGTCCAGGCCAAAAGCGCGCTTCAAACATGAGACGCCGGCCTCGATGCCGGCACGGAAGTTGCGCAGCTTGCGATACACCCAGCGGCTCTTGGCTGGGCAGAGTCCCCGATTATGCGCCCACTCCCGTACTTGGCGGCGCTTGACTCCGGGGACGTTCGC
Source organism: Mesorhizobium sp. WSM4819 (assembly GCF_055811215.1). Taxonomy (NCBI): domain Bacteria; kingdom Pseudomonadati; phylum Pseudomonadota; class Alphaproteobacteria; order Hyphomicrobiales; family Phyllobacteriaceae; genus Mesorhizobium; species Mesorhizobium sp. WSM4819. The sequence continues at coordinate 94,393 of NZ_JBVVQO010000022.1, read as the reverse complement.
GAGGGGATTCGCATGACCGCCGCCGACCCGCCCGTGGGCGTGTTCCTCCATGTCGCCACCCTGGGTCGCTACCAGGAAGTGGCGGACGAGGTGCTGAGCGCGGTGAGGGACTCGGGCCTGCTCGATCGGGCGGCTTTCATCGAAGTAAGCGTCGTGGGGACGGGGCCGGTGACCGTGCCGATCAACGACCCCAAGCTGCGCGTCGAGCGCCGAGCCGAGGACGTGACCGTGTTCGAGCACCCCACCCTCGACTCGATCCGGGCCCATTGCCTGGAGCGACCGGACCTGCGAGTCCTCTATCTCAACTGCCTGGGCGGCCGGCACGTCGGGCCGCAATGGACGTTGCGCGCGGAATGGCGACGGCTTGTCCACCTGCTGCTGGTGGAGGGCGCCCCGCGCTGCCTGGAACTGCTCGAAAGCCACGACGTGGTCGGCGTCGACTGGAGCGAACGCCCCATGCCGCACATGACCAGCAACAACTGGTGGGCGCGCGCGGACTACGTGGCCGGCCTGCCGACGCTGGCCGAGGCGACCGAGCAGGTGAGGACGGCGGACCTGTCCGCCTACCGCCACCTGTGGCGCGACGAGGCGATGAAGCTGCGCCACACGGGCGAGTTCTGGATCGGCATGGGCGCGCCGCGGGCGTTCGCCCTCTTCCCGCTCGGTGCGCTGGGCCTGCCCGTAGGCGAGACGGGCTCCGTCCCCTGGTGGGGGCTGCCCGGCGTCGAGTGGAGCTATCTCGCGCGGCGCGCGGCGGGCGGGCCGCGCAATTGGCGAAGCGAGCTGGCGTTCCTGCGCCGCCGCGCCTTCGCCAATGCACTGTTCTTCGCGCGCGGCCTGAAGAAGCGCCTGCGTGGCTGAGCGAGGCCGCGACGGCGGGAACATCACCCAGCCGTAATCAGCGTTCCGCAGACGCCACGGACAAAAGCTGGCGGACCTCCTCCGAGAACCGTGCGGGCGAGCAGATCTCCGCCACACGGGCCAGAGCCGCCGCCCGAACCGATCCCCAGAGGCCCGCGTCGCCGTAGAGGCGCGCGCACTGGCGGGCGAAGGTCTCGGCGTCGTCGGCTGCAAGCACCTCGCGCATCAATGCGCAACTCATCGACGCGGCCACCAACTCCCACATCTGGGGCGACCGCTTCGATCGCGACCTCGCCGATGTCTTCGCCCTCCAAGATGAGATTGTCGCAAGAATCGTCGAGGCTCTTTCTGGGGCATTGCCGGGTGCGAGACAGATCACCCATCGACGCACGGCCAGCCTGGAGGCTTATGACCTGTTCATCCGCGGCAAGGCCCAAATTGCCCAAGCGTCTGAGAGCACGGCGACCGGTCGCGACCTCCTGCTCGGTGCCATCCGCCTCGACCCGTCATTTGCAGATGCCTATGCATGGCTCGCGCACGCTCTTCGTGTCGCCTGGATTTACGGTGGTGAGCCGGAAGCCGCGCTCCGTCCTAAGGCACGCGATGCGGCGCAACGGGCCCACCTCGTCTGACTGGTTGAAGGTGTGCTTGAGGATCGCCCGCCCCGGGGAGAGTGGTGCGGCATCCTTGCCGCGCTTGCCATTAGCAGCGATGTCGGCGAGCACGAAGAACTTGCGATGTGCATGCACCCAGCACAGCGCCTGGGTCAACGGACCGGGGCCACGACGTGATCACTTCGATCTGATGCTTCGTCACAGGCTACTCCTAATGCCTGCGCTAGGATTGGCAGCCGTCAGCCTAGCTCAGCGAGCCGGCCGTCACCGTGGGGATATGGCGCCCGAGTATCGCGGCTGTCTTCAACAACCAGGACCCGGCTGACAAGAACGACAGCAAGGGGAACCAAGAAGATAATACCGGGGTCGGCGCTGCCACCTGTCAGCGACCCCGCGACAAGCGTCGACAAGGCGCAAGCCCGAACACTCGAAGCAATTGCGTCGACCTCTCGATCGACGGGACCTCGCCCCGACAGCCCCCGCACCAGCATTGCCAACAGGATCGCCATCATTGCGGTGCCGAATAGCCCCAACTGGGAAAGCAGCGCTATCGGCCAACTCGAGGCCCGCGAACTCCCCAGTCCGATCCCCAGCCCGCCCGTATCGAAGAAGGACTGCAGACTTTTATAATTCCAGTAGCTGCGCTCCTGACCTGACGCTGACGTAGCTTTGTTGATCACCGTGCTGTCGACAAGCTGCAATACAGGATCGAAGACATGAGGGTAAAACAGAATTGCGGCCAGCCCGGAGAGGAGCAGCAGCGGTAGAAACGCGACAAGCAGTGCCTCCTCCGATCTCAGCCGACCTGAAGCGAGCGACTTCACGATGGAAATGACTACAGGCACGCTCACGATCGCAAGACCGACGTAGGCGGTCGATGACGTCGACAGCAGCAGTAGAATAAACAGGGACGTTGCTAGTGCCAATGCAAGCTTTGATCCGGTCTTTCGCCAATAGGTAAAAGTAAACGCGAGTCCCCCAAGCGATACTCCGCCAAACGCCGATGCCTCCGAAAAAGCCCCTGCAATCCGCCAAAACCCGGCTTCCGTAACATGGGTCAGCATGCTGTAGTTGGCGGTGCGGATCGGGGCAAGGATGTCACTGGCGCCACTCATCTTGCCTAGCAAATCCAACATGCCCATTGATGCGTGCAATGTGAACCAAAGAAAGAACCCCCGCTTGATATCAGCCAGCGTGCCGCTGCGCAGGAGCACCAGGCAGACCGCCAGGAAGGTGAGCCCTCCGAGAATGAAATATCCCGTTTGGGAGATATTGGCGGACACCGGCGCCAAGGCCGCTTCGTAGACGCCCCTGCCCGTGCGGGACGAGATGAAGGCGCTCGTCTGCCCTGCAAAGAGCCTCGGAAACAACAGCGCTCCGATGCAGACATAGATCATCAGCGCGCAGACGATCCATGCGGCACCTATACGAACAAAGACCGCTCCTATTTCCCTCCAGATTCCCCGTCGAGCCAGCGCGGCTGGTATCACGAGCATAGCAAAGACGGTAAAGATAAGCGGTGATGAACCGCCAAGCGAGGTTATTGTCCCGATTGCCGTCGCACCAAACGCCAGAGAGGCAATCAGCGCAGTGATCATCGACCAGCGCATATAGATGACGAGGGCCAGAATTCCCGTGCAAATCAGTGCCCCAACGACGGAAACCTGCATTTCACACTCCGACGATCAATGATCCAGACCCTGACTGCGCCGCCGGAACCGCCGAGCTAAGGTTAGGCTTCACAAAAACGAGCGACTCTGATTTCCTTGGGACAGGGTTCGTCTGCGCGGTGTCGATTGACCCTGGGAGGAGGTCGCCGTGTTGCTTGCCATTGTCGGCGTTGCCGGTCTTGCCCTGGCAATAGGGTTTACGCTGCGCGCGCCGGCGCTGATCGTGGCGACCTTGGTGGTGATCGTCGGCAGCGTCGCTGTAGGCAGTTTTCTTCACCTGTCTGTTCCAAACACCATCCGCTCGACGTTTTATCTTGTTGTCGTCACCCAAATTGCCTACCTGGTCGGCCTCGCAGTTGCTGTGCTGCGTCATCGCCCAAGGCGACAATAGAGTGGGACGACAATCCCTTGTGGGCGACAATCGCTTGAGCCCGTTTCCGCGCCCTGACATAGCCAAGGTCAGGAGGTCTGGTCGAACTTCATCATGGCCGGTATCGTCCGCATCAGGATCGAAAGATCGCGGCGTAGAGACCATGTCCGAACGTATTGCGTATCCAGCAATACGCGATGCGAATATACGGTCGTGTTTCTCCCGTTTATCTGCCAGAGGCCGGTCAGTCCTGGCCGTGTCTTCAAATATTCATGCGATGCGGCGCCATAACGTTGCAATTCGTCGGCAACGACAGGACGCGGGCCGACGCAACTCATGTCGCCCCGCAAAATGTTGAACAACTGCGGCAGCTCATCCAGGCTCGATTTGCGAAGCATCTTTCCGAAAAACAGGATACGCGGATCGCAGCTCAGCTTCTGATTGGCCGCCCACTCCTGGGCGGCTTGTGGATTGCAGCTCAGATGCTGTTCGAGCACCTCCTCGGCATTCGGCACCATGGTGCGGAACTTGTAGCAGTCGAAGGCCTTTCCATTGAATCCAATGCGCCGGTGAACGAACAGCACCGGACCGCTTGTGGTCGCCTTGATCAGAAGCGGGATTAGAACCAGGATCGGACCGGCCAGGATGAGCGCTGTCGAGGCTATCATCAGATCCAGCAGCCTCTTGGCCCAACCGCCGAGCGGCTGTCGGCTTTCGCTCCGCGCATCGTCGTCAATGCTAGCCGTGCCTATATCCGGCTCAAACGGAACGGCGCCATGGTCATGGCTTGCGTTGAGTTGAGGCGACGACAGGTCTGGCGTATTCGATCTCGCGGCCGCGTCGCTTTCACGCCGAAGAAGCGAAGTCGCGGCGGGCCTGGCTCCGACCGGTAGAGCCCAGCCTTCAATAGCCAGGTCTTCGCACTGCCGCAGGTTGCTTTCGATCACGTTGGACATCTTCCGAATTTTCAACTTGTCGTTTGCATCTTGTCGACGACGGATGATCTCCGGCAAGCAAGGAAAAGGTGGTAGATCGGGGGTGTTTGGCAGCGTGGGCTACCCCTTAGTTGCTAGGCCGGGTTCGGACGAATGGCTGCTCCGTCCAATGCCTGGCACGATATCGGAATCGATTGTTCTACTCGCGACGCCCTGAAGGGGCGCGGAGTCACTTTGACAGGCAAGTGTCGGATTGACGGAGCGGTGTCGAGACTTGCCGCTGGGCTCTAAAGCGCGTCGCGTATGAACGGATGCATGCGACGCGCTTTAAGTTCTTGTTTTGATGAATGTCGTCATCGCAAAACCGCTGCGCACCCTCGGTTCAAGCCTTGGATCAGGCCCGAGGGCATGCTTTTGCGCGACATGCATTAGCTCGACGCCACCGCGAGGAGGACGTCGACGTCAGCGCGGCGCCTGACCTGCGCGCTTCCGGTAACGCCGAGCCGAAACAGTACGAACACGTGTCATCAACACGCCAAGGACGGAGGAATTGGTGGTTTTGAGTGTCTGCGTCAGGTCTTCCAGTTGATCAAGCGACGTCACGCCCCACTGCGCCACCACAATCACGCCATCAAGAAGCGGGCAGAGAGCAAGCCCTTCGGCTCCTGAACTAAACGGTGGGAGTTCAACAATGACGAAACTGTAACCACCAACCTCGCCCAGCAATTTCTCCATATTATCGGGAACAAGCAAATTCACCGAATTCGACGCATCGTTCTTCAGGTAATAAAACGATGTCTTTTCAATGAATCGGATTTGCTTGCCGATGTCTTTGGGGCTGCCGGAATCCCGATCGATCATATTGAAATCGGCGGAAAAGAGACATTCGTTGGTCAGTGCCGACTTATCGTCGGCGTTGATCACGAGGGTCGCAGTGCCCGCTCTCCCACACAGCGCCGCCAGATTGCTTACGACTGTGCTCTTTCCGTCACCGGGGGACACGGATGTAATTCCGATGCGACGCCTTGAAGGGGTGGCCCCGGCCAGGCCCATGATCGCCTTGACGCTCCTGAGGCTGCCGCTGAATGAAGAGTCCGGATTCCTGAGCACCTCGTCAAGCCGCCCAAAACCACCCCGCCTGAAACTGACCGGCGGCAATTCTCCAATACAGGCCAGGCCCAGTTCGCGACGGATCTGACGCGGGGTCCTCACGTTCCGATCGAGCCCGCGTCGCGCCACGGCGAACCCGATGCCAGCCGCCATTCCGGCAAGTGCGCCAAAGGCGAGGATCAGCGTCTTGCGCGGCCGACTTGCGTTCTTGGGGCTCGTGGCGGACGTGATGACGCGAGCATCGGCGATCAGATGAGGCTGTTGGTCGACCGAGTTTGTATATGCCGCGAGCAGGCTCTCGTACATCTTTCTATAAGTGTCGGCGGTAACCTCCAACTGCTCCAGCGTAATCTGGTGTGTTGGCTGTCCTTCGCTGTGTGCGAGGTCCTGTCCGGCGACGGACGTCTCGTCCTGACCGATGCTGTAGTCGTGTTTTGCGCGAAACTGCTGGGCGACCCGGGTCGCCCGGTTCATCTGATCACCGACCTCCCGCATCCGCCTTTCCAACCATGCGATGCCTTGTCTAGCCGTTGCTGTTGTTGTTTCCACTTGCTCGCGCACGAACGCTTCCGCCGTGGCGTTCGCGATGCGTGCCGCCAATGCCGGATCCTGAGACTTGAATGTAATGTCCATTGCATAGGAGACACCGACACGCTGGACATCCAGGCCATCGCTGAACATCTCCACCGCGTGACGCCAACGTTCGGATTCCAGTTGCGGGCTGTTCGCCTCCATTCGATCCGGCCAGGGCAGCACGCGATGGAAGAAATCCGTCAGCGCAGTATTGCCGGCATGGAGTCCGCCGGCATCAACGATGCTCATCCAGGCTCTGCGAAATCTCTCGCCGATGGTCGGACCGCCCAAACCCCTGAAGGTTGGATTGTCCATGAGTCCAAGGTCATCGATCACCATCATCGCGATCTTCTGGGAGCGCAGAACTGCAAGTTGGCTCTCGACCTGAGCGGTATCGAGCGACAGGGTCACTTCGGCTGGTTGCTGCTGAAGGTTTCTGGGTATCTTCGGTTCGATCAGGATCTGGGTGCGCGCCGAATAAACAGGATCCGAGGTAGCAAAGTAGAACGTGGCGCAAACGATACCGGCGACGACGAACGCAAGAATCGAGAAAAGATACTGCCTAGCAAACGAGACAACGTCAGCGAGGCTGATAAAGTCCTGCGGTGCATCCGCCTCGAGCCATGGCTTGTGAGCAATTGCCACCGACGGTCGGTCTAGCATGGCTTCAATCCATATCTGCAACAAAAAGAGCGGCGGCGGACTGCAACGGTCGAGCAGCATCGCCACCGATGGACCCCGGTTCGAGCATGCAGCCGCACCACTGGTATGATGACAACCGTTTAGCTCGATCGGCCCAACAGATGGGCGCCAGGAAACATCTCATTGAGCTTGTAGACGACCTCCGTCCTGTTCGTCGCCTTCAGCTTTTTCATGATGTTGCGGATATGGACCTTGACCGTGCTCTCTCGAAGGTTGAGCTCATGAGCGATTATCTTGTTCGCCTTCCCACGCCTGAGAGCCTGGACGACCTCTTCTTGCCGCTCCGTGAAGACACTCGCCATCGGCCTTGTCAACTCGACGGTTGTGTCGATTGCCTTGTGCTGGGCAATCACGCTGCTTGCAGGGACAAATGTGCCACCGGCAAGGACAAGATTTACGGCTTCAACACAGATCTCGAACCGGATCGATGAAGGGATGTAGGCTTTTGCGCCATAATTCAACGCCTTCAGAATCTGCTCCAGATCGTCGGTATCGGCCAAAATCACCACCGGAACCGGGTGGGCCTCATTCACAAGATCGGCAATTTCGCTGCCGGTCCTTGCATCTGTCACCTTTCGGCTGCCCACGTTCAGCAGAATGGCCGATATCGACAGTGCATTCTCTTGATGCCGCCACTCTTCGATCGAACCGAACGACAGGATTTCCTTCCCGATGCCATAGGCGGTCAGGCATTGCGCAAGACATTGTCGGTCAAGCACTCGCTCGTCCAGCAGAGCCAGGCAGGATTCGGTCAAGCCATGTCTATGAAGATGTATTCCATTCCCGGCCTTGCGCGATACGAATTCCAGTGCACCGGGTGATTTGCTATCCAGTTGAATTGTCGGAACCATGAACTTACTCCCCAAACTCTACCCAACGTTTCGAGATCAGTACGATATGTACTGCAGGCAAATACAATTTCCCGCAAACGATGCTCTGTTCGCGTCGCCTTCACTATAACTTCGGGATTTTCCCAAGCCCCAACTTGGACAGCACTACCCCGTCAATAATGTTTATCGCCTAAAAGGTGTGCCTTCACTAATTTAGGTTAATAAAACGTAAAAAATTTTTACTCCTTCACTTGGCCCTAGCAATTTGGTCTAGGAGGGAGGGTAGCCAGAGAGCACACCGACTGGAACCTGGGCCTCGCGTTGTTTGCCTGGGGCGGGTGGTCCGCCGCTAAAGACAGCCGGCGTCGCCGATGGCAGTGCGGCTTCAAGGCGCGTCGCGCCGCCTTTGCATCGAGCGCCAAAGTGAGTGTCAACCATCGATATACTTGTCATCGAACTCGGCAAACTTCGTTACGCCCAGCCGATCCAGCACGCGGACATGACCTTGGCGGAACTCCAGAAACCCGCGTTCCCGTAACTCCCGCAGCATTCGATTGACATGGACCGGCGTCAGGCCGAGCGCGTCCGCAAGGTCGTACTGGGTGAGAGGGCATGCAAAGCCAGTGCGGCTGGCAGCGCCGACGCGCTCCAAGCGCGCTCTCAGTTCGAGCAGCAAGTGCGCTGTACGCGCCAAGGCGCTGCGTCGGCCTATATTGGTGAGATGTTGGGCAACAAGCGCTCGCTGGCGCGCGAGCGTTTCAAGAAAAAGCGAGGCTATGTGGGGCGACTTCGCTGCTCCAAGAGCAAGCGTCTTGGCCGAGGCTTCCAGCACCGCAAGGTCGGTTTGAGCCACAAATGTCTGGAGAGCAGCGCCCGTGTACGTCTGCGGCAGGACAATGTCGCCCTTCAGGGCAAAGTCCAAAATCTGTCGCTGTCCACCGGCAAGGTCATGAGAAATGCAACCCCAGCCAGACTCGATTATGAAGACGCGATCGCCGTCCTCCCCCTGATTGACGATAGAGGTCTCCGCCGCATATCGCTTCGGCACGAAGCCTAGCGCCTTGATATACGCCTTATCGTCGCTTTTGACTGCGACTGAGGTCGGACGGTTTTCATTCTCACTCAATGAAAGGCTTGTAGCATACGTCATTCGAACCCCGCCAATCCTCCCCTGATACCCTCCCTACGCAAAAAACGTACTCCAGCTTTGATGTGTTGAGTACCCTGCACGGGCTACAACCATTGGGTGATATTGCACTGCACTCTCACAAAAAAGCAAGGATCACGCCTGATCGAGCGCAGTGGCACCCGAATTCATCATAAGGTTCGACCGCCCTTCTGCACCATCCATTCGAATGGCGAGGTCTCCGGCGGTCGGAAGCGCTTGGCGACACCCTGCAACTTTCGAACACGCCACCCTTCCGGATCGCTTACGGCTTTCGGCGTGACTGGCTAGCCTACCGACAGCAAGGCCAGGCATTGCTGCTGGCTTGCGATCGCGCTGACGTTGTCGGGGGCGAACCGGCGGTCGTTCAAAATCGGGCGGAACGTGCCGCTACCCCCATCCATGCAACCTTCTGATTTCACTCGCAGATTGCACCTCGGGGTTCCGCCAGATCGAGCAGCACCGGGTCACTCAAGTGCAACCGCCGCAGGCCAGATGCGTCACAAAACCGGCAGGTCATTGCGGTGACGAGGTTTGAACGGACAAGAGCGTTCGTTCACAGGTTCGGCGACTCGATGAGTAACCTTCGCTGCAGTTCCAGGACCGGAACAGGTCGATTGACAGTCCCTCTTCGAGCCAAATTGTCTCCGGGTGCAGCCGCGACACAGGCGCGAGGTATACTCCATTCGCGTTAGCCCCGATCGCCTCGCACTGCGAAGAGACCGCCCGCCACGTTGGCGGGTATGTCTGAGTGCCGCTGCGAGCGGCCGCTTTCAACCGCACTGGATTGCTCGGCGCCTTGACATGTTGAGCAGCGTTGCGTCCGATCGTTGCCATTGACGAAGAATGCTACGCGCCGTCTTCAAGGTGACCGCATGGCTGTTGCTCATCGCCGTCTTGGCCGCGACCTCGCAAGGGATAGCTGGTTGAGACGGTGGATGGCGGTGAGGCTCCTACGGCTCCACCCGCTCTGCTCTACTCCTAATTGGTGTCGCCCTCCTAAATGATGCCGTGCTAATGTTCTAGCCGGCTTGGGAGGTTCCAATCGACCTCATTGCGAATGTTTTCGCCGGCACGTGGGCTGCCGGGGTGCTTGCCGCCATCTGGTATGTCTGGAGGCGGCCCTCGCTGCCCGTTGCCGAAAACAAGCAGGACCGCGATTTGCGGGAATGGCTGGACGGGCAGATGTAGAGGGCGCTTTTGCCGGGGCGAAGCAGCGCCCGACCCTGGTCGAAACGATACGGGCCGTCCCGGCGCCCGCGAAGAGCGCGCCCAACCCGGTGTTCGGCGAGGTCGTGCCGCAGCACGGCGCGAAGACCGGCCGTCAGCGCGGGAATCCCAAGCGGCGTTAGGCATCGCCACCGCCAGCCGCTGGGGCTTTTTGGCTGGGCTACCGGCTCGCCGAGCGCGAAAGAGCAGCCTCTGCTTGATCGGCACTGCTCAGGAATTCGTCGCGTTCGGCTATCCACAGATCCGCATAGTCGACATTCTGCCACTCGGCAAACCACGGACCGCCACTTGTATAGTGGACCGCCTTGGGTGTGCCATGCGCCGGCTTTTCGTTCCAACCTTCAAGCCAGTTCCACTCTACCGGCAGCGAGCCCAAATCCTCATCGGCGACCCACTGCATTCGGTGGAGGTAGGCGCCGCTTTCGCGGTTCACAACCTCCGGCGTAAGCGATTTAACCGCAGGATGCGCGCAATTGAACAGCATCAGCGAGGACCAGTTTTTTCGAGGGTAGGATGTCTGGACAACGCCATCCATCTTGGTGGTGGCCTTCGGCGTGTAGTCGTGCTGGACACAATAGACCGCCTTGTTCGACTTCGTGTATTCTAGCAAACCTGCGACGTCACCGAGCCACAGGAAGTCGCAATCGCAGAACAAAGCCCAGCCCGTATAGTCGGCGAGAAAAGGCGTGAGAAACCGCGTATAAGTGAACTCTGTTGACGCGAGCGGATCTTTCTCCCTCCAATACAGTTCACGGGCACGCAGCTCGTCCTGCTTGATTGGAATGACGGAGACAGGCACCGAAGCGTTTTTGAGCAAAGAGTGCCGCGCCACGTCGTAGGCGATCGGCTCACGGCTGTCCCATCCAACGAATACCCTAAACGCATCAGTCATATTCAGTACTTGGCTCCAATTTCAAAACGGGCACACACTAACTGTCTGGCAACAACTCGGCAACAATGGCGCGGAAATTAGCCAGGGCGATTTCTGAAACCCGCGGATTTGCCGTTCGCCCCGGCCCGGCTTTCCTCGGCGCACCTCGACTTGCCACCCAACGCGACAAGCGCCCATTTCTGATAGGTGTAGCCGGCCGAATAAGCGGCGACCATCGCACCGGTCGAACCGTCCAGAAACCCCAGCCTGAAGACATAGCTGTTCATATAAGCCCAGACCGAGCGCAAAACCGCCTTGTTGATCGAGCTTTTTTTCCCCTCGGCAAGCATCCGCGCGGCGGACGCTTGCGCGTATCTGCCGATCTTGTCATGCGCGTCCGCCAGGTCGGCGATGGAGTCATGCTCCAGGGGGTGGGACAGTCGCGAGACCTTGCCATTCACCACCACCTTCTCATGCACGGTGTCGTTGCTGAAGCGGCCGGACTGGCGACGGAAAAGCCTAAGCACCAGATCGGGCGACCAGCCGCCATGGCGGACAATACGCCCGCAAAAACGCGATCGTCTTGGTATTTCGAAGCCGTCACAGCCTTTCGGGTTGGCGATTGCGGCCCTGATTTCCGCTGCCAGCGGCGGCTCGACCCATTCGTCGGCATCAAGCGAAAAGACCCAATCGCCTGTCGCCGCGGCGAGGGCGCGGTTTTTTTGCGCGCCGAAGCCCGGCCAATCGAGGGTGATCAGCACCTTGGCCCCGAGCCCCCTGGCGATGTCCCTGGTCTGATCAGTACTGTTATTGTCGAGGACGACGATTTCGTCGGCAAAAAGTACCGAGCGAAGGCAACGTGCAATGCACGCTTCCTCATTGCGGCTGATTATGACGACTGAGAGCGCCGGCACAGTCAGACGGTTCCGGCATCAAAACTGCGACTGTTGTTCAAATGAAACTGTCCCCCCGGCCGGTTGGCACTCCGGTGATCCTAACGGATTCAAAAAATATGTCGAAAATTATTTCAGGTCGAGATTTTCGTACAGATCTATCATTCTCCGGATCATGACGTTGAAATCGTAGTGTTCGGCTGCCGCCCTGACCTTGGCCGCAGTCTCGGGCCGTGACGACAGCAGCAAGGCGCGGGTAAGCCCGGCGGCGAGGTCGTTTACGCTGGCTGCGTCGCAAACAAGCGTCGGCTCGAAGCGATCGACAAGCTCGCGCGCCCCACACCCGGTGCTGACGACGGCGGGCAAGCCGCTGGCCATGGCTTCGATCACCACTGTGCCGAATGGATCATAGATGGAAGGCAGCACCGCAATGTCGGCGGCGCCGTACCATGGCAGCGTATCTTTTTGCGGCCCCAGCATGCGGAGCCTTGCACCAAGACCAAGCCTGTCACCGGCCCGCTGGAAGGTATCGGCGCGCGAATCGTGGCCAATGACCCATAACTCCGGCTCACCATCGAGCATTGCGACAGACTTCATCAAGGCAAGAAGTCCTTTTCGCGCAAAACCCGAGCCTACGAAGAGAACGACCGGCCTGTCATCGTTGACGCCAAGCCGTGAGCGGACCACGGCCCGATGCTGTCGGCGCAACTTAGGGTTGAAGCGCTCCAGGTCGACGCCGTTGGGAATATGGTGCACGCGTTTGGCCGGATAGTCGTAGTGACGGACAATGTCCTCCGCCACCATTTTCGAAATGGCAATCACCGCTTTAAGCCGTGGGCTGCCATAGGTCGCGCGCTCGAGGCGCAGCGTCTGGCGGTGAAACGGGCTCAGCGCCATCGCTGCCGTGCCAAGCCGCGTCTCGAAACGCCGTCGCTCGGCAAGATAGGCGGCATGAACGCCTTCCCCGGCCCGGAAGACGTCGCAGCACGGAAGGCGATCGTTGCTCTGCACCAGGGCCGGCGGCATTTCGGCGATCTTGCGGCAGGCGGCTCGAGCAAAGGACGTCGCCCGCAGGGAGCGGGGAAAGCGGCGGCCGGCGCACTGGATGAACTCTATGCCTTCGTGTCGCGGCCAGTCGCCTGACAGCACGGCCACCGGCCGTTGACGCGCGGCGAACGCCGCCATGATATTTTCCAGCATGATCTCGCCTCCGCCAAAGGGCGCGTAACGCTGACGCACGAACAGGATAGGCTCTTTCGGGTCAGCTTGAACCCGTTGATCATGCCGTGACAAATCCATGCGACCTCGCTACGCCCTTTTGCACCCCGATCAAGCTTTCGAACTTGGCGGGACTTTGCTCGCAGTCTATTAAGCGTGGCAAGCCGGTCCTGGATAGGGGCGCTGGCGTATAGTTCCGCGTGGTTGCGGCTATGCCACGACGGTAGACTGCTTTCAAGGCGAGGGTTTTTGCCGATGACCACCAGCCATGTCTCGCCCGCCGACAAGACCGTCTCGGGCAAACGCAAAGTCGGCGTGGTCCGCCGCTTGGAGCGCTCGTTGCGACCGGGGCTGCGAAATCTCCGCGGTCTGGTCAAGGAGCCGTTTCTAGCCTGGGCGCATCCGGAAGCTCTGGCTTTCTACCGCAGAGCGATGCAAACCGCTTATCTGCCGGACGACCTGATCGACGTCGTCCCGCAACTCAAGATCCTGTATCTCGCCACGCCGAAGGCGGCGAGCAGCCGCATTCGCAGCAACCTTGCAGCCATGATTGGCAATGACACCGTGTCGGAGTGGCGCAGCGACCAGAACTGGAAGGTGCACAACCGAAAGGCGTCGAGCTTGCAGGCGCCTCGCCATGGCATTGTGCAGTTCCATCGCATGGCCACAAGTCCCGAAGTCTTGCGGTTCACCTTCGTTCGCAATCCCTATACAAGGCTGTTGTCGTGCTGGGCCGACCAGTATCGCGACCGCCCCCTTGTGCCGGGCTATGGCAGGGTGGAGGTCTATCTGGCCCATCGCGAAAGGGCGGATCCATCGCTGCCTGTCGGTGCTGACAAGAGTCTGTCGTTTGCTGATTTCGTCGCCTTTGCCTGCACGACCTCGACATGGCGCATCGACAAGCATTGGCAGAGGCAAAGCGACATCGTCGACCTTCCAGGCGTTGTGTTCGACCTCATCGGCAAAACCGAGACTTTCGCACGAGATTTCGAACAGGTTCTCGATCATGTCGGTGCAAGCGAGGAAATGCGACGCGCGGCGATGCCACCTCTGCACACCTCCTCGCGCCGCAGGCTTGCCGACTATTTCACGCCAGAACTGGCCGATACCATTTACCGCGCCTATGAGCGCGACTTCGATCAGTTTGGCTATCCGCGCGCGCTTCCAGAGTGAACAATCCGCGCGACGGAACCCTCAAACATACCCGAACGCCTGCATCAGCGGTTTGCCGCGCCCCTCGGTAAGCTCCTTCAATTCCATTTGACCCAGTTCGGTCTTCCAGCGGCCGCGGCCATCATAGATCGGCTTGTTGACCTGCTGGTTGCGGAGCGCGGCATGTTGCGTCTCAACCTCGGCTTCGGCCGGCTTGAACCATTGCTGTGGGTTCCTGTGGTAGTCGAGCAGGTCCGAACTGAAGGACAGATCGAGAAAGCCGCAGATGCGCTCGACGATCCTGGCCGGATCCTCGACCAGATCCTCATAGCGGTAGATCAGCACATCCGGCGCTTCCTGTTCGGCAAGAACGAGCGCATTGTCGTCGATCCAGCGGTCGAGCGCCTCCGCTGGATCGCCGAGACGTCTGGCCAGCGACGCCACGACGTCGCGCCCGTCGCGCACCGGCATCACGAAACGCGCGCCAGGCACGAGCCGGCGGATCCGGCCGACGCGACGGATATGCCGCGGCGTCTTTTCGAGCAGAAAGGTCTTTCCGGCGCCAAGCGCGGCGCGCTTCAGCTTCCAGTAGCGGAACACCGCCAGTGGGGTCCATTTGAAGAAAACGTTGGTTTCCTGGAAAGGCAGGTAGACGTCGGGATGGGAGGCGAGAATTGTCGCAATCAGGGTTGTGCCGCTATGCCCGCAGCCGCATACGAAGCCGGTCCGCATCACCATCTCGGCAGTGTTCCTAACCTGAGGCGACCCGAGTACGGTATTGAGGCGCGCATAGGATAAGCCGTCCTTGCTAAAGCTTTTGTCCAGCTTCTCCCGATATTCGAACTTAGCCAGTTGCTCCTCACAATACGACCGTCCAGCATGACACGCAGCCAGGTGCGCCCTGATTTTGGAAAGGATAGGATAAGGGAAGAGGCGGCGCTTTGGCCTGCAACAATTTTAGAAAGAACAAGGGAGACGGCCTCCTTTAGATTGTCAGAGTTGGCGCGCCCGGATCGCTGCGGGTTGAGAAAACCTGCCATGCTGTAACGGAAACGTTCCACGCCGCCCCTTAGTTGCGATGATAAGCCAGAACTGTACTCCCGCGGGGCGACCTGCTGCGATGAGACATGGTGAATCCAGCGCCCTCGATTAGAGATTGAAGACAGGTGTCTTCTTCGTCGGGAACGCGCGCTACTACGGTCTGGGCGCGGTTGATGATGTCGGTGAAGATGAGATCGGCCTTTTCCTGGCCCACCCCCCTGCGGACATGCTGGTACACAGCGAGGAGAAGAACGATGTCGTAGCGGTCGCGTAGAACAGACGGGAGCTTGCGGCTCCCCAGGTTCATGGCGTCAAATCGACTTTCGACGTCTGACCCGAGAAAGATCGACCGCGCCACGCCGATATGTGGTTTCAGGATGTCGATACCGTGGATGTAGGCCGGTCTATGTTTAGAAATTTCATAAGCGACAATGCCCATATTGCACCCAACATCCAGGATTGTCTTGTCTGAGTAATTTACCCCGCACGAAAATAGTCCTTCGAGACGATCCTCCCATGTTCCCGCGAATTTCTTGTGAAATTTCCAAAACAGCATGAATCACCTTTCGTGGCCGGGCAAAGCCGGGATGGAGGCGAGAATTGTCGCAGTCAGGGTTGTGCCGCTATGCCCGCAGCCGCAGACAAAGCCGGTGCATCGGATCAATTCACACCCGGTCGCCGGAATAAGACACGCCATGCCGTTGAAAGGCGTCATCGAGCCGCTTCCAGTAATCGAGCCGGGCAAGCACGTCGTCACAGAAGGCTACGTCATCCGCGCTGAGGTAGTCCAAATAACCACCGACCTTACCCTTTCGAACCTTGAAGCTTTCCGGGTCGTCAGGATCGCGTGGCTGTAATCTTCCGCCATAGCGCGCACCCAGTTCTCCTGAGATTTCAGATTGCTGCATTCGTTTGAACGATCTGCTGACAGCAACATCGGCAAGCTGGGATTCGTCAAAGGATTTTCCCAAAAATTTCCCGATGCTGCGCAATGCATCGTTTGTATCCCGCTGCACATCTTCATAGCGCAGAAGCGCAACCTTTCGCATGTGAGTTGCGGCTGCGAACCACTGCAGATTGAAAAGCGCGATCTTCTCGACACCGTGTTTGGGGCTTTTTATGCAATCGCCGATCGGACCTGCTTCCAGCCCATGGCGTTTGTTGACCTGGAAATATCCTGACACCGCAGTGTCGCGGGGGTCTCGCGTCAGGAACAGAATCTGTTGCCGTTTATAGCGGGATTTGTCGGCGCTGATCTGCGTAATGTCACGCAGATCCTTGTGGTCGGAACCGTCATGCGTGTAGGCCGCATCAACGCCCAGGTCGTCAAGCATGACGCGCAGCCAGGTCCGCCCGGACTTGGGAAATGAGACGACAAGCAGCGACGGCTTTCTTGCAAAAAAGTTGGACAACAAACTCAACGTGAGAACTCCGATTGCGGGCACTTTGATCGAGCAGATCAGCGATTGTAGATATCGATTAGGGCATTGGCGATCCGTTGCGAAGCCGGCACCTCTGGATCGATCGACAGATTGGCATTGAGGAAGTCCCGGCTTTGCTCAAAATAGGTCGGCCTTGACCTGACCGCTGCGCGGATATTCTCGACGAGGTCATGCTCCGACAATGTTGCTTTGAAGGCGCCCATGGGCCTGTCGAACTCGACCATGGGCGAAACGAGCGGAAACAGCACCACCGGAATGCCGCAGGCGACTGCTTCGTAAACAGTCGTGCTTGGGCGCGTTACGAGCGCCAGAGCGTCCGGGAGCAGTTGTGCGAAATCCAGGGGCGATTTGTTCGGCATATCGACTTTTGCGAACATCGTGGGGTGGACGCTAACGACGTGGGCAAGGCCGAGTTTTGCACATGCGGCTGCCACGGCTTCAATCGCCTGGCGATCCGCGGGGTCCTCGATATCCCCCTTGAAGTTCACCAGCACAAAAAGCCCTTCGTCGTGCCTGGCGCCAGCGCTTCCGACGGCACGCTCAATGACCGGGGAGCCAACAACATATGTCGGCTGTCGCCTTTGCTGCAGCGCCGCTGGTCCCATCGACAGGATGTAATCAGCTCTCACAAATCGATGCGGCTGCAGCAGTCGCGCACCTCCGATGAGGCCGACCACACGGACCATGCCGAAGTTGATGGAGTCGATGAACCGCCTAAAAAATTGCGGCGCATAGTCATTTCCAGTCACCAGCATGTCGCCGGGTCTGATCATCCGCTCGAGCTCGGCAAAGCCGATATGCGATATTCCCCGGGCGTTGAGCTCAGGTTGCGCTACGCCGCCGCGTTTCAATCCATCGAGATGCGCAAATACGCAGCGGATGCCGCGGTCAACCAGAATTTCTGCCGCGTCGGCCAGCAGCCGAACATTGTTGCGGTTGTGTGGGACGAAATAGACAGTCCTCGTCGCTGCCCTGCCGCGAACGTAGATATGCCCGCGCTTGAACAGATTTCCTGGATGCACAAGCCGATACGCCGCGAGGAGCCGCTGCACAAAGCCTTCGCTGACAGGAGAAGCCGCCTTGGTTCTCGACCTACCCAAAGATATGCATCGCCTCTTGCCCGTGAAATTTAGAACGGCCGCCCCGCCGGGTAGTTTACAATGCTCTTGCCGTCAAGAAAGGCGCTTGACTACTTCGCCGGCGTGACCTGCCTGGCACCTCGCGATGCCTTGCGTGGTGGATTCAAGTAGCGCTGATGAGTGAGCCCATGTGGTTTTGTGCGTCTTCCATCACCGCGGCCCACGGCCTTTCCCGTTTCGAGACCAGCACGGCGGAGGGATAGTAGGGCGTGCGATCGCCCTCGACCGGCCAGGAACGTTTGAAACCATCGCCAAGAATAAAGACCGACGGGATGCCGAGCGCGCCCGCAAGATGCGCCCCAGTATTGCTGATGGTTACCACGGCGTCCATCGCGGCAATCTGCGCCGCGAAAAGATCCATGTCGACGAGTTGATCCACCAAGACGTCATGCAAGATGCGCGCCGGATCACCATCGGTCAAGATTTTCAGGTCGGGCTCGATCCGGCCATATTGCAGCGAAACGAACTGCAGGTCCTGTCGACCGAGCAGGCCGCGCCATGCCGTAAGTGGCGGCAGGTCCTTGCCAGGGTTGGAGCTGCCCCATGCGATGCCGACCAACGGCCGCCCATCATTCCGATAGCGAGCGCGAAGTTCAGCGACCCGCGCCGGGTCCGGCTTCAGCGGGACGAAATGCTCCCTGATCGTGGTCTCATCTGTCTCGAACACGGCAGTCAGATGCTGAATGCCCGCAAAGGCTTGGGCCTCGCGATAGGCGGCCTTGTTCCCCGGACCAACAGCTCGCACATCGGCAGCGGGAAATGTCCGCTGAAAGAGCGGCACCAAGCGGTGCTCGACCAGAACGATCAAACGAGCGGCCCGGGCGAGCGTGCGGCCGACGGAACTCGCATGGTGGATCGCGGTGGCCAGACCCTGCTTTTCGGTTTCCATCAGATCGACGAGCAGGACCTGGTCCGAGATATCCTGGCCGAGCCATTCGCCGTTGACGCGGCCCTCAACGATGTGGCGCCGGGCGATCTTGAGTTCGGCCGCCGGGCCGTAGGCGCCCATACGCATCAGCGCCTTGCTAAGCTCGTCGAGCAGGCGAACCTCGCCCCTCGACTTCGCAATCGAACCCAGAGCCAGGGCTTTCGGCAGCGCTGCCGGCCAATCGCGCGCCTCCACGCACCGCCGATAATCCGCCATCTGATCGGCAATGTCGCCATCACGCCAGCGCAGGAAAAGCTGCCGCCGGTGGCGACGGAACCAGACCTTGTAGTTGTAGCCTGCAAGCGCGACACCGCGGCGGAACCGGCGAAGGAGTTGGCTACCGGCCATCACCAACTCCATCGATGATTTGCATAACCCGTCCACCTGCTTCCTGCATTGCAGACGCCCATGCCTGGCCACCCTTTCGGACCAGCCGAACGTTTGGATATGTGGCTACCGTCTCGCCAAAGGCAGGCCACGACAGCCGAAATCCATCGTCGAGCATGACTACGGTCGGCACGCCAAGCGCTCCCGCCAGATTGGCACCGGTATTGCTGATCGTCACCACCGCGTCGAGGGCGGCGATTTGCGCGGCGAAGCGGTCCATATCCGACAATTGGTCCACGGACGCGTCATGGATGATGCGTCCCGGCGCCCAGCGCTCGAATTCGGCGAGCGCCGGCCCGACATCGCCATATTGCATGCTGACAAAACGGCCCGGCAGACTGCCGAGCAGCGCCCGCCAGTCGTCCAGGGCCGGCAGGTCCTTGCTCTTGTTCAGACTTCCCCAGGCAAAGCCGATCAGGGGACCCGGGCCATGTTCGAGATAGGCGCCGCGCAAATCGGCGACAAGCCGGCGGTCCGGCTCCAACGGAACGAAGGGCGCACGCGTCGTCGGCTCATCCGGCCAGAAGTGCCTCGCCAGTGTCTCGAAGCAGGCGAAGACATCGGCGTCGACCGCCGCCGCCGCTTCCGCCTCTGGCCTGACATCGAGCGCGGGATATGTTCTGCGATAAAGTGGCGCCAGCCGCGGCTCGACCCGGACGGTGCATCGGTCGGCGGTCGCGACCACCGGGCCAAGCAGCGACGCGAACTGGAGGAAGATTGCAAGATCGCCTTCGCGCCGCTCGACGGCAAGGCTGCGACCTGCAAGATCACTGCCATCCCATTCGGGCCGGCCGGGCACTTGCTTGCTCAACGCGATCAACTGCCACGCGCGGTTGCCGCCGCCGAGGCGTCTCAGTCCACGCCCGGCTTTTTTGACAAGCCCGCGATCGCCAAGCTGCTCACCGAGCAGGCCGAGTTCCAGCGCATGATCCCGGGCCGCCTGCCAGTCACGCCGCTCGACACTCTGCGCCATCAGGCTCATATGCCGTTCGACGCTTTCGTCAGCATGGCGCGAGGGACGCCTAAAGAACCTCCTCGCCCGATCGAGAACATTCTGCAGCCGCTTGCCGTCAACACCTTGCGGTCGCAGGTCGGCAGCTTTTGCCTTCTCAAGGATGGATCGTCTGCTCTCCACGGCGACCCTCAATTATCGCTCGACAGCGTCGAACGCGCCGTCAGAATCGACGAGAGCCGCCGACCGACTTCGTCTAGCACCACCGACCATGCGCGCCCTTCCTTGTGTATGACGATGCCCTTTGGATACCAGGGCGTTCGATCGCCAATCACTGGCCACGCTGTCTGAAAATTGTCATCGATCAGGAAAACAGTCGGCACGCCGAGTGCTCCGGACAGATGCGCCGCCGTATTGCTGATCGTCACCACGGCATCGAGCGCGGCGATCTGCGCGGCGAAACGGTCCATATCGGCCATTTGATCGACGCTTTCGTCATAGATAAGACGGTCATTATTGCCATCGCGCAGGCGCCGCAGCGCCGGCTTGATCTGTCCGTACTGCAGGGAAACGAATGTCGCCTGCGTCTGGGCGATGAACCGTGCCCATTCGGGGAAATCAGGCACGTCCTTGCTATGGGATTTGCTGCCCCAGGACAGACCGACCAATGGCTGATCGGTCATCGAGCGATAGCGCTTGCGGAAGGTCTCGACGAGCTCAGGATTTGCCCGCAGCGGCACGAAATCGGCGGCAAGCTTTTCGGCATCGCGTCCGAATACCCAGGCGAGATTTTCGAAGGTCGCAAATTTGTCACCGACGACATTCTGCTGCGCTGGGACCACGGTCGCATTCGGGAACGTCCGCTGTACAAGCGATACGAGGCGCGGCTCGACCCGAATCGTTGCGCCTTGCGCACATGCAGCAGCGGCGCCGGCCAGTCGCGCATGGCGGATAACCCGGCCAAGACTGCGAGGGTCATCCTCCACAAGATCGATCAGCAGTGTATCCGAACCGAGGTCTTCCCCAGTCCACTCGTTGCCACCTTTCCCTTTTCGTTGCCGGCGAGCGGAAAGCCGAAGCTCGGCCGCCCGGCCGAAGTTGCCCAGCCGTTCGAACGCCTGGCCTGCCTTTTGCATCATTTCAGGGTCGCGGGCACGAACGGCCATGATGGCCATTTCATTGGTACTTGCTTCAAGCCCTGTCCAGTCCCTGCGCCCGATCAGCGCGTCGGCCCTGGCCTGCTGCTCAAGAACGGAACGAGGTTTGGAGCCGGTAAACAGCCTCCGCAAGGCCTTTGTGTATCGGCGCAGCTGCAGGCCCAATCCGCCAATCACGTACCGGATATAGGAACCGTGGTAAAAGCTGGTCATCGGCCTTCAGCGCGATACGCTCTGCCGCAGCGTTTTGCCGCCTTCGACGATCGGAGCGGACGCTTCCAGATGGAAGATCGAGCGATAGATTTCGCTGCGCCCGGCAAGCTCGTCATGAGTCCCGGAGTCTGCGAGCAAGCCTGCGTCGAATACGAGGATGCGATCGGCCGCCTTGATGGTTGAAAGCCTGTGCGCAATGCAGATCACCGTGCGCTGAAATGCATCGTCGAAGGCTGCCTCCATGACCGCCCGCTCGTTTTCGCCGTCGAGCGCCGATGTTGCTTCATCATACACAATCACGGGAGCATTTTTGAGCAGGGCGCGTGCGATGGCAACGCGTTGTTTCTGCCCGCCCGACAGATTGGTACCGCTCGGCCCGACAAGCGTATCGAGCCCGTTTTCCAGGTTAGAGGCAAAGCTGGTGACCCGGGCGAGGTCCGCCGCGGCCTCGATCTCCCGATCGGTGGCGTTCGGGCGTCCGTCACGAATGTTGTCACGGATCGAGCCTTCGAACAGGAAGACGTCCTGTGACACCAGTGCGATATTGTCGCGAACGTCGGCCAGGCTGATCTTCGAAATATCCTTTCCGTCGAGGAGAATCCTGCCCTTGTCCGGCTCCATCAGGCGCAGGACAAGATTGACGATGGTTGTCTTTCCGGCGCCGGAGCGGCCGACGATCGCCAGCTTCTCACGAGGTCGCACCTCGAAGGAAACACCGTGCAGTGCCGGGCTGTTGCCGCCATAGGTGAAGGCGACATCTTCAAAACGGATGCTTCCCTCGACATCGGTGAGATGCTCGCCCGCGGTTGCGAGTTGTCGCTGTTCGGGCGTGTCGATCAAATCATACATCTGCTCCACGGCCACCATTTGCTTCTGGATGTCGACATTGACCCGGGCGAGCCGCTTGACGGGCTCATAGGCCAGCATAAAGGCGGTTATGAAGCCCATGAATTCGCCCGGAGTCTTGCCGTTGCCGAGGGTCTGCCAACTGGCATACATAACGAAAAGGCCGATAATGAAACCGCCGCCGGTCTCCATCAATGGACTCATCAACGCCGATGTGCGGTTGATCTGGATGCCGCGCCTTTCCATCTTGCCGACGGCCTTTGCGAAGCTGGCGGCTGCCTTGTCTTCGAGTTGGAAGGACTTGATGGTGCGGATGCCTTCGACGGCTTCCGTGCCGATCGACTGGACCAGTGCAGCCAACTCCGTCTCACCCCTTGCCAGCGCCTTGAGCTTTCTTGTCAGGGCGCCCACCGATAGGAACAGCAGCGGCAGAACTGTCACGGATATCAGCGACATCACCGGATCCTGCTTGACCATGACGCTTGCCAGGGCAATCATTTTCAGCACATCGGAGACAGAGCTGCTTGTGAGGGTGAGAATAACGGCGGCCCCGGCGCGCGCGTTGAACATGATCTTGGAGACGAATTTCGCCGGATGCTGGTTGGCGAACCGGCCGATGTCGAAACGCACCATTCGGGAAAACTGGCGGTTTTGAAGGTCTGAAACGATAGCCCGGCGAATCTTCCCCGTTGTGATAGTCTGGCAGTAGTCGGCGATCCCCTTGACCAGGAAAATGCCGATAATTACGAGGCTGATACCCCATGCGGCGGCAGCATTGCGATCCACATAAATCGTATTGACCATGACACTCATGATCCAAGCCGTTGCGCCGGTCGCCGCCGCAGCGGCGATCGAACACAGCAAACCTGTCACATACAGCGTCTTATGCGGTGGCAAGTTTTCGACGATCAGGCGCTTGACCGGCGGATACGTCAGGGCCGCTGAAATTCGTTTCTTTGCGCTCATTCCGTTTCCCGATGCGATGTATCGTTTTTGTGACGACCCTCGCTCCTGCCGATCCATGAAATTCTCTCGACGCTGTCACACATGCGCCAAACTGGTACCTGACGTCTGACTTCGTTCGAAGTTATAGTCAATCTTGAATCCTCCTGATTGCGGCTGGCGGCGAAGCGGACTAAATGTCGGGCATTGCTGTCGGCGGCCAGCTATGAAGATCATGGAGCTATTGTGACATTACTAGAGCGCATTCGACGAAAGTACCTTCGGCTTCGCCACCAACTCGGATACATTAAACCTATCCGCTTGATGGCATCGACCAAATCAACCACGAAGTACGACGACTTTGTCAGTTCTGGCGCCATTACAATCCGCAAAACCTCAATATTCACTTCTGACGATATTTTCTTCACAATGGGGAGTTGCTTCGCACAGGAAATTCGACGTGGATTGACAAGCAGACAGATCGCATGCGTTCCGTCTTATAGAAATATCAGCTTCGACCCGGCAGAGGCCATTGTAGATGAATTGCCTCGGCAGGAGCATATGAACTTCTACAACACTTTCACAGTTCGCCTTCAGATCGAGCAAATGCTCGGGTTGTGGGATCAGGCCGATGACGACTGGTGGCAGGTCAAGAAACGTGCTCCTTGGGGCCCAACCTGCTTTCAGGACCCGTACCGCCGCGGCATCTTCGCCAAATCTCCGCAAGTTCTCCGAGAGGTGATTGAGAGCATGAACCGAGAGATGCGGGTTGGCTTCGATGCATCGACGGCATTCATATTCACCTTCGGAATGACTGAGGTCTTCATCAACAAGGCCAGTGGCAAAATAGCAGCACAGAAACCGCTCTATCGTGGCGGAGGCGGGATGCAGGAAACGACGCTTCACGTCAGCAGCTTTCAGGAAAACTACGCCAACGTGATGGCCACCGTGGACATGGTCCGTCAACACAAACCCCATGCACCGATAATTCTAACCGTCTCACCGGTTGCGTTGGCTCGGACGTTTCAGGACGCGGATGTCGTCACCGCGAGCACTGAAGGCAAATCCGTTCTTCGGGCTGTGCTTGGTCAAGTCTGCCGGGAACGGGACAATGTCCATTACCTTCCCTCGTTCGAGTTTGTCACCTATGGAGGCCTTGCTCGTAGCTATAGAGAGGACTTACGGCACGTAAAGATAGCTGTCGTCGACGAGATCGTTGAACAGTTCTTCAATGCATATTTTGCTCCGTCGTAGCCGCGGCCATTCAGCACTAGCTTGCCTTTACGACAATCGCCTGCCCGGTTGGAAGTTCGATAATGCCTTCCGGGCGGTTTTCGAAGAATTGATCAAAGGCCTTTCGGGCTCCAGGACAGAGCGCGGAGCCGTAGTCATCACAGATGATCATGCCATGCGCGGCGACCCGGTCGTAGAAGAAGGTGAGCGCGTCACGCGTCGGCTCGTATAGATCGACGTCAATATGGACCAGAGCGAAACGCCGGTCGGATACGTCGGAAAAAGTCGCTGGTATCCATCCGACATGAAAAGTGGTGTTGCCGAAGCCGGAAACATTCTCCCTGGCGACGCTCTCGTCGGTGCTGAGATCGCCGGACTTCCACGGCATTCGGCCGTTTCGCTTACGATCTTCCGCGGTTGGTTCCGAGAGGCCGGCGAACGAATCGAAAAGATGGTAGTGCCGTGGCCGCAGGTCGCTCATCAGCATGAATATGGTCGAGCGGCCTTGTCTTACGCCACATTCGGCCACATCGCCGTCGATGCGCTCGATCGATCGCAAACTGCTTTGCAGGACAAAAGCGCGAGGATCTGGAATCCCGCTTATGTCCTTGACCCGCTGCAGCGCCTTTCGGAAAAATGGCTGGTCCTTCCAGACCATGTGACTGGAATAAACATAGAAGCCGTATTTGTCGGCCTTCTTCTGAGAAACCTTGTACCAAGCCACGCCTCTGCTTTTTTTCGAGATAAAAGCACGCGCCACGTCTCGCAATTTCATCCGTACCTCCAGCATTCGATATGTTCATAAAACCGGCGGAAGGGAAAGCTCCGCCGGCATCAGGCGCGCCATGATGTGAGTTCGGGGCTTGGTCGACCCTGGCTTATCGAGCGCCGCAAGGAGCGCGTCCCAATGCTCGTAATAAGCCTATGCCTGGAATGGAACTCCCATGCAGTGCGACTCAAGATCACGGGTCATGTGTCTGGGCCGGTGCGGAAACAGACGCGCAGCCGGGCATTCGTGGCCGTTCTGGCGCCAGCCATTGTCGATCCGCTAATTCGGGAGGTTCAGTCGACTGCCCCGACCAGTACATCGGGGTGTTCGATTATCGCGACCCAGCGCCCGGTATGCGTAGACGTCTGCCTTTTTATAAATCGATATCCAGTTACCGACCAAGGCTTCACATCGTCGTTGAGGTTGTCGAGCACATAGTCGCCTTTGTCGGTCTTGACGGTCAGCACCGCGTGCCCCTCGCCGTCCGGCTTCCTGACGACGGTGATCAGAAGGTTCGACAGCGATATGCCCTGCTGCCTGAGCAACTGGCGCTTGAGCAGGACATAATCCTCGCAGTCGCCGAGCGCGTGGTCAGGATAGGACCAGAATTCCATCATGCCGTGAACGTCCAGATCGCTCGCGGGCCTGACCGATCTGTTCACCAGCTTGTTGACGGAGGCGAGCTTGCCTTCCATGCCCGCGGACAGAAGGACGGGAGCGCTGATGCCTGATCGAATTGCGCACTCCGCGGCCCGCCGCCTGCAGAATTCGATGTAGCCGACAGGGACGGAGGTTGGCTGCCCGGTGGCCATGGCGCCAGGCACGACGTCGGCCGAAGCCTTCTCCATCGGCGTCGCGGACATCATCAAGCCTATCAGTAGGCCGGCACACAGCCATGCCCGCGGTACCACCAATCCCATTCGCCCCGCCCCAGAGGTAACAGCCCGAAACAATCTTTAATACCGCGTTACCATCTTTTCATAGGCGCATCAACACAGCCGCCGCACAATTTAAAGCGACGGTCGCGAACCACCTGACGGTGGGCGCCGCGCGGTCGCCCAATCAGCAAATTATGCGTTCACCCGATCAGGGGAATTGTCCCGCTTTTACGTCATCGGCGTTCTTCGGCAGCGCCGCTTACCTGGACCTGATGACGGCGCCCGACAGGTATCTGGCCGCGCAAACGCCGACAGGCGGCCAAAAAAATTGTAGCCAAATTTGTCGAAGTCCAAGAGCTGCGGGACCTCGCATGGATTCTCATACATTCGGATACACTTCGATAGCACTCGGGCAAACCTCTGCGACAGGCCCAGCGTAGTTTCATCCGTGAGCAGGAAGCCTCGTCATGATGGCGAGACAGAGAGCCGACGGGATTTCGCAAAGCAGGAGTCAATTCCGCGCGGGCCGCCGTCGGCGGGTCTGCTCATTATTGAAAGGAACAGTACGATGAACAAACTTGTAACCGCTATCGCCCTCCTCGCCCTGTCGACAGGAGTCTCGCTCGCTGCCAATCAAAACCCGGACCGCGACCCGACCCGCGGCTTCCCTACTGGCATCGACAACAGCGGAATGACCTTGGATACCAGTCACACGGCTTCCTTGCCTCAACCGGTGGTCGCTCCGCAAGAAGAACAGCCACAGCCCGGCAAGGTCCTTAGGGGTCGTGCGCCGTGGGCGGGCAGCCGTTGATACGCTGAACTTTTCCACCCATGCAAAATTGTCCAATCACCCCGCATTCCGCGGGGGTGGTTGGACCAGGGCGCCCAGGAAAATCGCGCCGTTAGGGTGAATTCACCTCAGGCGAGCGTGTCGAGGCGCCATGGCGAACAACCATGCGACAAGGCAGGCTCGGGCGACTTCTTCAGCGTCTCGGAAATGAATCTGGCAGCAGGGAAGATCAAAGCTCCGCATCAACCTGCCGAGGGCCCCGGGTCGCTGCTTCAAGGTCGATTTCGACGCCATAAGTGCTAGCGATACGCGAGCAGAACGTCGACGCCGGCCACGACCGGCTTGCCGAACCTCATAGGATTCCAGCGCGCGCTCAACCACGTCGGCGATCGAGCGGTTCTCGCGCCGAGCCAGCCTGTGCGCAAGATCACGCGCCTTTGCGCTGCGCACGGAAAGCCGCGGTTCGACCATGTGGGACTCCCTTTGCCGTTGATAGAGCTTAATGGCTTTTGCCAGCGAGACGCCAGTTGATGGCGCTCTGTTGGGGCATCCGGGATGTTGTCGTTCAAGCGATCGCCGCAAACCGGCGCCGCGCCGTTTGGTGGCACCCCCGCAATAGCGCAAGATGTATAGACAACCGGCCGCAACTGGTGTTCGTTTCCAATCCGACCGCATGGTTTTTTTTCGGGAATGCAGGAAACCGCCATGGACGCCCCTCGCCTGTTCGACCTGACGGGAAAAAAGGCGCTGGTGACGGGCGCCAGCCGCGGCATCGGCCAGGCCATGGCGGAGGCGCTCTCGGCGGCCGGCGCCGATGTGGCGGTGACCGCCCGCGACGAAAATTCCCTTCGTGAAACGGCGGACCGAATTAGCGCACATGGGCGAAGGTCGCTTTGCCGGTCCCTCGACGTGCTCGACACCGATCGCATCCGCGTGGTGGTCGACGAGGTGGCGGATGCCTTTGGTGGGCTCGACATTCTGGTCAACAACGCCGGCTACGAAAAAGTCCAGCCCTCGCTCGACGTGGACGAGGCGGTATGGGACCGCATCGTATCGACCAATCTGAAGGGCGCCTTCTTCTGCGCGCAGGCTGCGGCGCGGCGGATGGCTGACGACAACAGCGGTGGCGCGATCATCAATCTTTGCTCGCTGACCTCCTATGTCGGCATTCCGACCGCGGTACCCTACGGCTCGTCCAAGTCCGGGCTTCTAGGCATGACCCGCGCACTCGCCGCGGAATGGGCTCCGCTCGGCATCCGCGTCAACGCCATCGCCCCGGGGTATTTCCATACGGCGATGACGGACGCCTTTTATCAGGATCCCGATTGGCAGACGGCGATGCTGGCCAAGATCCCGCAGCGGCGCTTCGGCACGATGCAGGATCTGGCCGGAGGAGTCGTGTTTTTGGCGAGCGGGGCATCCGCCTATGTCACCGGGCATTGCCTCCCGGTCGACGGCGGCTATCTCGCATCCATCTGAGCGACTGAGAGGATCGTGTAGACCGAGCTTGTATATGGTTGTATATACCACCTGACACGCTGGGCGTTCTTGCATGCGACCGGCGACAAAAGGGGAACCACAATGCAGGAGCGTTTTCGGGCAGCTTCGCACGAAGCGGAAGGCGACGGGGAAATCGCCGTCACAGTCCGCAACGTCGGGATGGACTTCGATGGGGTTCAAGCCGTCAAGAATGCGTCCTTCGATCTGCCGAAGGGCCGGTTTCTCACCATTCTCGGGCCGTCTGGGTCCGGCAAGACAACCCTCCTGCGCATGATCGCCGGGTTCCAGACCCCGAGCAGCGGCGAGATCTTCATCAACGGTGAAGCGGTGAGCGCGGTGCCACCGCACAAGCGGTCGATCGGCATGGTCTTTCAGAGGCTTGCCTTGTTTCCTCATATGACGGCGGCCGAGAATGTCGCCTTCCCGCTGAAGATGCGTCGGCGCGACGCACGCACCATTCCCGACCGCGTCGAGCGATATCTCGCGCTGGTCCGGCTCGGGGGCTACGGCGGCAGGCGCATTCACGAATTGTCCGGCGGGCAGCAGCAGCGCGTCGCGATTGCGCGCGCGCTGGTGTTTGAGCCCGACCTGCTGCTTCTCGACGAGCCGCTGGCTGCGCTCGACCGCAAGCTGCGCGAGGAAATGCAGCTCGAATTCCGCCGCATCCAGCGTGAGCTCGGCGTCACCACGATCAATGTCACCCACGACCAGCGCGAGGCGCTGGTGGTTTCCGACGATATCGTCGTCATGGATCAGGGCGAGATCCAGCAGAAGGCACGGCCGATCCACACCTACCGCCAGCCCCGCAACGCCTTCGTCGCCAATTTCATCGGCGTCACCAACTTCATTGCCGGCACGGTACGGGCCGTATCGGAAATGGGCGATGTTTCCATCGTTCGGGGTGATCTGATGCTTGCCGGAAAGGTCGGCGATCCGGTCAATCCGCCTGCCGAAGGCGACAAGGCATCGGGAGCGATCCGCGCCGAACAGATCCGTCTCGCGGGCGATGCTGCGCAGCTGTCGAAGCTTGATTGCATGCTGGCCGGGACTGTGACCGACACCATCTTCGAAGGCGAGCGCATGGTCTACGAGGTCGCCTGCGCCGCAATTGGCGACGAGGTCATTCGCGTTTTCGACCATGATCCCGCCGCGCACACGCAGTTCGACATAGGCGAAAGCGTGTTCCTGGGGTGGAATGCCAGGGACATGCTTGTTTTTCGATAGAACCGGAAACCAGTCAAACCCAGAGGAGAATGCAGATGAAGCGCTTCAAGCCGAAGATATCCCATGTTTCCCGCAGAACCTTCCTTCAGGCCACCGCTGCGCTCGGCGGCGCCTCAGCGCTCGGCCTGCGCGGCGCCTATGCGCAGGAACCGGAAAAGCCGGCGGAGATCATCGTGCGCGCCTGGGGCGGCAGCTGGGTGGATAGCCTGAAGGCCGGGGTGTCCGACAGCTTCACCAAGATGACGGGGATTGCTGTCCGTCACGACCTGACCGAAGACAACGAGATTCAGCCCAAGGTCTGGGCGGCCGTGGCGCAGAAACGCGTCCCGCCGATCCATATCAACTGGGACACCACCACCAATGCCACGAAATCGGCACTGCGCGGCGTGACGGAAGACCTCTCCGACCTGCCGAACCTGGCCAATGTGACGGACCTTGCCAAGCCGGCCGGCCTGGAAGGTTTCCCGATCGTCAATACCTACGGTTATGTCTATGTGCTTGCCTATCGGCCTGCGGCATTCCCGGACGGACCGCCCAAGTCCTGGAAAGATCTGCTCGACCCGAAGTTCAAGGGTCGACTTGCCTTCTACAATGACGGCATCGGCTTCCATTTCCCCGCCCAGGTCGCCGGTGGTGGCAAGCTGGAGGACATACCGGGCAACATGCAGCCGGCATGGGATTTCATCACCAAGATGAAGGCACAGCAGCCGCTGCTCGGCGAGGATCCCGACTTCACCACCTGGTTCCAGAACGGCGAGATCGACGCCGCCTGCACCATCTCGACCAACGCCCGGGAGGCGCGCAAGAACGGCGTCAAAATCGAATGGGTGGTGCCGGAAGAGGGTGCAAAATTTGACACTGACGGTCTGTGGATCCCCAAGGGCCTGCCGGAAAACGAACTCTACTGGGCCAAGCAGTACATCAATCACGCCTTGACCAAGGAAGCCCAGCAGATCTGGTTGGACGGGCTTGGCTTGCCGGGCGTGGTGCCGGGCCTCACGCCGCCCAAGGATCTGGTGGGCGATCCGTCCTATCCGACCACTGAAGCGGATTTCCAGCGCCTTATCCGCATCTCGTCGAAGATCCAGGTCGAGAACGAGAGCGAGTGGTTTTCCAAGTTCAAGGCGATCATGCAGGGCTGACGCCGGTCGGCCGGTGCTGCGCTCGTGCAGCACCGGTTCCTTCACGACGTCGGATACGGATTCTCATGCGGGCAGCCAGGACAGCCTATCCCCTGACATGGCGCATCATGGATGCGTTGGAAGGCGTCGCCGCCGCTATCTGGCCGGCGCGGTTCAGGCGCGCTACGCCCTATCTGATGCTGCTTCCGGCGGTGCTGCTTGTCGGGCTGCTCGTGCTTGGTCTCATCCAGATCGCGGATGCCAGCCTGCGCACGCTAGACACCACCACCTTCCAGTTCTCCGACGACTATTCCATCGCCAATTTCCGCCGCGCGCTGACCGAGCCACTGTTCCTGGTCGTCGCGCAGCGCAGCCTCGTTGCCGCCCTGATCGTCACCGCGGTGACGCTCGTCTTCGCCTTTCCCTACGCCTATCTGATGGTGCGCACGCGTTCGCCAGGATTGCGCAAATTCCTGCTGATCGCGCTGTTCCTGCCGTTCTTCATCGGCCAGGTGGTGCGTGCCTATGGCTGGCTGATCATCCTCGGCAACCAGGGCATGGTGAACGAGGCGCTCGGCCTTGTCGGGGTGGCCCCGATGCGGCTCATCTATAACTACCCCGCCGTGCTGTTCGGCCTCGTCCAGTACATGCTGCCGTTTGCCGTACTGATGCTGGCGCCGGCGCTCACCGCCATTCCCGAAGAGCTGGAGGCAGCCGCTGGATCGCTCGGCGCGAACTGGGTTCGCACGTTCATCCACGTCGTGCTGCCACTCGCTCGTCCAGGCTTCGTCGGCGCCGGCGTGGTGGTGCTGACGCTTTCGCTCACCGATTTCGCAGTCCCCGCGATCCTTGGCGGCGGCTCGCAGGACTTTATCGCCAACGCCATCTACGACCAGTTCTTCCGCACCTCCGACCAGGGTCTCGGCGCGATGCTGGCGCTTATGCTGGTCGCGCTCGGGTCAATCCTTGTCGGCTTGGTGTTCGCGCTGTTTGGAGCCGGAACGCTCGCCATGGGGAGGTCGCGGACGTGATCGGCTCGCGCAGCAAATCGATTGTCCTGTGGACTCTGGTGACGATCGCCCTGGTGACCCTTTCGGCGCCGACGATCGTGGTGCTCGGCGCTTCGTTTACCGACGGCAACATCATCACGTTTCCGCCGGATGGACTGTCGCTGCGGTGGTACGCGCGTATTTCGCAGGCCTCCGACCTGCGCAATGCTTTCATGCGCACGCTCCAGGTCGCGACGGTCTGCACGATCGTTGCCATTCCAGTGGGCACGCTGGCCGGCATCGCGCTGGCGAAATATGCGGTGCGTTTTGAGAAGACGATCCAGATTTATCTGCTGCTGCCATTCACCATCCCGCTGATCGGATCGGGCATCGGCCTCATGCTGATCTTCGGCAACGCCGGCATTCTCGGCCAGCTCTGGCCAGTCGGCATCGCCTGCTGCGTCATCAACCTGCCCTTCATGATCTGGGCGGTGACGGCCAGCGCCACCGGGCTTGACCCGGACCTTGAACTGGCCGCCGCCAATTGCGGCGCGCCGCCGCTCCAGGTGTTCTTCTCCGTCACCTTGCCGGCGGTCATGCCGGGGGTGATCACCGGCTCGCTGCTGATGTTCATTCTTGCGCTCAACGAATTCCTGGTCAGCCTGCTGCTCGTGGATGCGCGTATCGTGACGCTGCCGGTGCTGATCTACAACTCCATCCGCTCGATCATCACGCCGGATCTCGCCGCGATCTCCGTAATCTTCATCGCCTGCTCGGCTGTCGCCATCTTCCTGCTCGACAGGCTGGTCGGGCTCGACATCTTCCTGAAATCGAAATGAGGAAGCCGGCTCGTCGGGCCGCAAAGGAAATCCTATGCCAAACGTATCATTCCACGATTTGAGCCAACTCGACGCCGCCGCTCGTTCGGCATTGATGCGGCGCTCAGAGACCGATCTCTCTGGCTTCATGGAGAAGGCCGCGCCGATCATCGAGGCGGTCCGAACAGAAGGCGACGCCGCGCTCGTTCGCTTCGCCCGCGACTTTGACAAGGCAGATCTCGATGCCACGCGGCTGAAGGTCAGCCCCACCGAGTTCGACGCCGCCTTCG
The DNA here is from genome assembly GCF_055811215.1 of Mesorhizobium sp. WSM4819. Classification (NCBI taxonomy): domain Bacteria; kingdom Pseudomonadati; phylum Pseudomonadota; class Alphaproteobacteria; order Hyphomicrobiales; family Phyllobacteriaceae; genus Mesorhizobium; species Mesorhizobium sp. WSM4819. The sequence goes on along the minus strand of NZ_JBVVQO010000022.1, from coordinate 61,540 downwards.
GCATGGTCAACGAGGACGTGATCGCCGCCATTCGCTTCGGCATCGACAACATCCGGCATTTCCACGAAGAGCAGAAACCGGAAGCGATGTGGCTCAAGGAAATGCGGCCCGGCGCCTTTGCCGGCGACCGCTTCACGCCGATCCGCTCGGTGGCGCTCTATGTCCCGCGCGGCAAAGGGGCGTTCCCTTCGGTGACGATGATGACCGCAGTGCCCGCAGTGGTGGCGGGCGTCCCGGAGCTTGCCATTGTCACGCCGCCGGCGCCCGATGGTTCGGTGGACGCAGCGACGCTGGTTGCGGCGCGCCTCGCCGGCGTCGAAACGGTCTACAAATGCGGCGGCGCGCAGGCGGTGGCCGCAGTCGCCTACGGCACAGAGACGGTCAAGGCCGCGCTCAAGATCGTCGGTCCGGGCAGCCCCTGGGTGGTTGCGGCCAAGCGGCTGCTTGCCGGCGTCATCGATCCTGGCCTTCCCGCCGGCCCGTCCGAAGCGATCATCCTCGCCGACGACAGCGTGCATGGCGGGCTGGCCGCGCTCGACCTCCTCATCGAGGCGGAGCACGGACCGGACTCGTCTGCCTATCTGGTGACCCACAGCCGCCGCGTGGCGGAGGAGGCACTGGCCGCGCTGCCGGAGCACTGGGCGCGCATGAGCGAGCAACGGGTCGCGTTCTCCACCGCGGTGCTGACCGGCGCCTGTGGCGGCATCGTGCTGACGGCCTCGATCGAGGAGAGCTACCGCTTCATCAACGACTACGCACCGGAGCATCTGGAGATCCTCTCCACCGACCCGTTCGCGCATCTTGGCCACATCACCGAAGCTGCCGAGATCCTGATGGGGCCGCACACGCCGGTCTCGATCGGCAATTTCGGGCTGGGCCCCAACGCCGTGCTGCCGACCAGTCGCTGGGCCCGTACTTGTGGACCGCTCTCGGTCACGGATTTCGTCAAGCGCTCTTCGATCGGCTACGTGACGGCCGCGGCCTATCCGGAATTCGCGCGCCATGCCCGCACACTTGCCCGCTATGAAAGCTTCTCCTCGCATGAACACGCCGTCTCCGACGTGCGCGACCGATATCTGGCGCGGTAGCGGACGATGAAGGCGGCCAGACTCCATGCGGCGGGTGATTTGCGGGTTGAGGACGTGTCATTTCCCGGCGAACCAGCGCCTGGCTGGGTGCGGCTCAAGGTGACGGCCGCCGGCATTTGCGGCTCCGACCTCCACAACTTCCGCACCGGTCAGTGGATCAGCCGCGCGCCGAGCGTCGCCGGGCATGAGTTCGCCGGCGAGGTGACTGCGGTGGGGGCCGGCGTGTCCCAGTTTGCGCTCGGAGACCGGGTTGTGGCCGATTCGCGCTTCTGGTGCGGCGAATGTCCTGCTTGCCGCGCCGGCCGGCATAATGTCTGTGCCACACTGGGCTTTGTAGGCGAGGTCTGCGACGGCGGCTTCGCGGAAGAGACGCAGCTGCCGGCGCGGTTGCTCCTGCGCCATGACCCGGCGCTTGATCCCGCAATCGCCGCCATGGCGGAGCCGCTGGCGGTCGCCCTGCACGCAGTGCGGCGGCTGTCGGCGCCGGCCGGGGCGCCGGTGCTTATTGCCGGTTGCGGCCCGATCGGCGGGCTGGCGGCGCTGCTCCTGTCGCGGCGCAGCGAGAGACCGGTGCTCGTCGCCGACCGCAATGCGGCGCGTGCGGAGCTTGTGGCCAAGGTGAGCGGCGCGACCGTCGTCGACCTGGACGCCCTGCCCTGTGATCCCAATCTGCGTCATGCCCCCGATCTACGCTATGCCGTCGACGCGACGGGCAGCATCGCGGTGATGGCGCGGTTGCTCGATGTCTTGGCCGGTGGCGGCACGCTGGCGCTGGTCGGCATTTCGCATGGCCGCCTCGACCTCGATCCCAACTTGCTGGTTGAGCGCGAGATCGCGCTTGTCGGCTGCCACGCCTTCACCGACGAGCTTGCGCCGGCCGTCTCGATGCTTGGCGATCTCGCGCCCGCGCTGTCGCGCTTCGTGTCCGACGAGATCGCGATCGGCGAAATTCCCGCCGCCTACCAGCGCCTGATCGCCGGCGTGAGCGGCGGGTTGAAGACCATCGTCCGGATGGAGAGCGGACGATGATCAGGCTTACCGAAACCGCCGGGCCGCTCTACGAAAAGGTCAAGGACTACGTGCTCGGCAATATCGGCAGCGGCAACTGGCCGAAGGACCGCAGGCTGCCTTCCGAAAACGAGCTGGTCAGCACGCTAGGCGTCTCGAGGATGACGGTACACCGGGCGCTGAGGGAACTGACCTCGGAAGGCCACCTGCTGCGTATCCAGGGCGTAGGCACCTTTGTGGCGCCGCCGAAACCGCAATCGGCCCTCATCGAAATCAGGAACATCGCCGGCGAGATCGCCGCGCGCGGCGCACGCCACAGGGCCGAGGTCATCGTCCTCGAGAAGATCCGCAACCCGGCGCTGGACCTCGTCGTCGCCTTCGAGTTCACGCGCCGCAGACCGGTCGCCCATTCGATCATCGTGCATTTCGAAGACGATGTGCCCGTCCAGCTCGAGGAACGCTTTGTCAATCCGGCTCTCGCACCCGACTACCATCGGCAGGATTTCGTGGCGACCACCACCTACGACTACCTGCAGCGGGCGACGCCGCTGACGGAAGTGGAGCATGTGATCTCGGCCGTCGCCGCAGAAGAGACGGCGGCCCGCCATTTGATGATCCGACCCGGCGACCCCTGCCTGCTCCTGCATCGGCGGACCTGGTCGGGCGCGGCGGTCGCCACTGTCAACAAGCTCACCTATGTCGGCAGCCGCTATTCGCTGGGCAGCCGCTACGCGCCCTCACCCGCCGCATGAGCAGCGACAGCCCGCCAGGCAGGGCGGGCGGCGCTATCGGCCAAACGGCTGCCTTGATAGGCAATCAGCTCCGCCTGCGCCGTTTTTCTTGTTGACGCCGATCAGATCATTTCGGGTCAAGCCTAGCCGCCGGTCAAATTGCACCGGAGCGGCCAGACTGATTGGCCGACCGTTCAAACCAAACCGGGGACCACGAAAACCAGCCAGGCGATGACAGGGCCGATGATGGCGATAAGCGCGCTGTAGATCAGCAACGTCTTCAGCACGCCCTCGCGCTCTGCTTCCCGGGCATTGGCGACGACCAGCGCACCGTTGGTCGAAAACGGGCTGGTGTCGACGATGGTGGTGGAGATCGCGATCGCCGCCACCACACCTATGGCACTGATCTGTCCCTGCAGGAGGAAGGGCACGGCCAGTGGAATGATGGCTCCCAGCAATGCCGTGGACGAGGCGAATGCCGATACAATGGCGCCGGTGAAGCAGAGGAGGAGTGCAACCAGCAACGGCATGCCCAGGCTTGAAATGCCTTGGGCGACGTAGTCGATCGTGCCGATCTTCTCCATGACGCCGACATAGGTGATGATGCCGGCGATCAGGAGCACCGTCGACCAGCTGACCTTGTCGATCGCTGCCTTTTGGGTCTTCGGCGAGAGGAGCGCGAGCGCGACCGCGACAGTGATCGCCACCAGGCCGACATTGAACTTGAAGACAAGTGCGCCGACCGCGAGCGCGGTTAGGCCGACTAATGTCGTCAGCCTTTCCGTAGTCAGGCCGGAAAGCGCCGACACATTTTTTGTCTGCTCCTCAAAGACGTGATGGCTGATCGGAGTAGCCGGCGTGCCGCCGTGGCCGACGATTGACTGCGTGACGCCTTCAGGGTGGAGGTCAGGCAGCGGTCCCGACGCGACCGAATACTTACGCAGCACCTTCGAGCCGCCGAAGACGAAGAATACGAGGACGGCGATTGCCAGGTTGAAGAAGAAGCTGGAGAGAAACAGTGATGTCGGCGCGAACGGCAACCCCGCCTTTTCGACGATCTGGTTGGTGATGCCGCCATAGACGCTGATCGGCGAAAAGCCGCCCGCCTGTGCACCATGAATAACCATCAATCCCATCATGACCGGATTGATGCGGTACTGGAACGCAAAACCCAGCGCCACCGGGGCCAGGATGGCGACCGCCGCAGGTCCCAGCGCACCGAAGCCGGTGATGACGGCCGCGACCAGGAACATGACCCAGGGAATCCACGCCACATGTCCGCGCACCAGTTTGACCGCGCCCTCGACCAGCCAATCGATAGTACCGTTGATCTGGGCGATGGCGAACAGGTAGGTAATGCCTACCAGTGTCAGGAAGAGGTCGCTCGGGAAGCCAGCAAATATTTCCGCCGGCTTCATAGCCATGACGAGCGAGCCGACCAGAAAGGCGCATGCGAAGGCGAGTGCGCCCATATTGATCGGCTGCATGGTGGCGATCACGAACATGCCGACCAGCAGCGCGATCGACAGAATCTGGATGTTCATAGCTTCCTCCCTCGGGAAACGCCTTCAGGCGCCCGTTCTCATTTCCATCGGTGGTAGATCAGCCTGCTTTGGTCTCGCTCCCAAGCACCAACGCAGGGTCGTCAGCGCCTCCTAGAGCCGGATGATTTCAGGTCAAGTCGACCTGAAATCTGAATCCGGTTCTAAATCAAACAGATAGAGCATGATGTCGTCCGAAAACCGCTTCACACTTTTCGGCATCATGCTCTAGGAGGCTGGCATGTAAAGGTTGCTGAACCGGTCGCGCAGAAGGTTCTTCTGCACCTTTCCCATGGTGTTGCGCGGAAGGTCCTCGGCGAAGATCACCCGTTTCGGCTGCTTGTAGCGCGCGAGGCGGTCGCGCAGCGCGTTGAGCACCGCCTTTTCGTCCATTGTGGCACCGGGCTTGAGCACCACGATGGCCGTCACCCCCTCGCCGAAATCCGGATGTGCAATGCCGATGACCGCACTCTCGGCGACGCCGTCGAGTTGATCGATCTCACCCTCGACTTCCTTCGGGTAGATGTTGTAGCCGCCGGAGATCACCAGGTCCTTGTCGCGGCCGACGATGTGGAGATAGCCCGCCTCATCGATCTTGCCGAGGTCGCCGCTGATGAAATAGCCGTCCTTGGTGAACTCCGCCGCCGTCTTTTCAGGCATCCGCCAATAACCCCGGAAAACGTTCGGGCCCTTGATCTCGATCATGCCGGTTTTGCCTGGTTCGAGCGTCTCGCCGGTGGCCGGATCGGTGACCCTCACCGACACGCCCGGGAGTGGGAAACCTACTGTCCCTGCCCTTCGCTCGCCGTCATAGGGGTTTGAGGTGTTCATGTTGGTTTCGGTCATGCCGTAGCGTTCGAGAATGGCGTGACCGGTGCGCTGCTTGAATGCGGCGTGCGTTTCAGCGAGCAACGGCGCCGAGCCGGAGATGAACAGCCTGATGTTGGCGACCGTCTCCCGGTTCAGGCCCTCATGCTGCAGCAACCGGACATAGAAGGTCGGCACGCCCATCATCAGCGTCGCCCGCGGCATCAGAGAAAGGATTTCCTCCGGATCGAACTTTGGCAGCAGAAACATCGAGGCGCCGGCGATGAGTGTGACATTGGTCGCCACGAAGAGCCCATGCGTGTGAAAAATCGGCAGCGCGTGGATCAGCCGGTCGGCTGCCGTCACCTGCCAGCATTCGCGCAGTGCTATTGCATTGGACAAAAGGTTGTCGTGCGTCAGCATTGCGCCCTTGGAACGGCCGGTGGTTCCAGATGTGTACAGGATCGCGGCGAGATCGTCAGGCGCGCGCGCCGCGTCGAGAAAATCGTCAGACTCGTCCCGGGCCAACTCCATCAGCGACCCGGCGCCGTCCGCATCGAGCGTTTCGACAATCGCGCCGTAGCCGTGCGCGATCGTCTCGACATCGGTTCGCGACTTCGAGGAGACGATGACGACCCGCGGTTCGGCGTCACCGATAAAATAGTCGAGTTCAGCCAGCGTATAGGCGGTATTCAGCGGCAGATAGATCGCCCCGCAGCGCACGCATGCGAGATAGAGCATCAGAGCCTGCGGGCTCTTGTCCACCTGGACCGCGACGCGGTCGCCCGGGCGAACGCCGAGCACATCAATTGCGCTGGCGATCTGTCCGGAGAGCCGCAGCGCATCTGCATAGGTCCAACGCTGACCATCAATGGTCTCGATGAAAATCGACTCGCCTGACTTGGCGGATGCTCGCATGGCGTCGAACAGATGATTGCTCATTGAACTCCTCCCAATCTGCTTATTAGGTTTTCTGCACTTCGGTGCGGCGTCGACGAACCGGGGCCGCGATATCGGTGTCGGTCGAAGCGGTTGCCGCCAGTTTTCTCACCTCCGGCGAAGCAGCGATCTCGCCATGCTGCGCCAAGGCTTCGTGGTTCGCCTCGATGTCGTCCAACTTGTAAAAGTAGTTGACCATCAAGCCGTGGGACTGCCGCATCGCCTTGGCGGAGCGATCGGCGAGGAAGTTCAGCCGTTCAAGGCGAGCGCCGTTGCCCAAATGAAAACGCGCCACAGGATCGACCGGCCGTCTGCCGGTGGCCCGTTCCCTAATGAAATAGCGTGCTGCGAGCGGGAGAAGCACCGCTTCAACGAGCCGTGCCTTCTGCGGATTGTCCGCCCAGTTCGGATCGTCCAGCAGCTCGAGCGTCTTGAGGGCCTGATCATCGAGGCTCGCATCGGCCGCCTTGCGCAGTCTTGCCAGCCAGCCAGCGAAACCCGGAACCGGCGACAGCGTCACGAAGGTCTTCAAGCCAGGCAGGTCGCGGCGCAAATCCTCCACCACCTGCTTGATCAGAAAATTCCCGAAAGAGATGCCACGCAGTCCGTCCTGGCAGTTGGAGATAGAATAGAAGACAGCGGTGGTGGCGTCCTGGTCCGTGATCGGCGAACGGTTTACATCGAGCACATCAGCGATGGCAGAGGGAATCGCCCTGGTCAGCGCAACCTCGACGAAGATCAGCGGATCGTCTGCGAGACGCGGGTGGAAGAACGCAAAGCATCTGCGGTCGGCTGGAGCCAGCCTCCGCCGCAGTTCCTCCCAGCCGGCGATTTCATGCACCGCCTCGTATCTGATGATCTTCTCCAGGATGTCGGCTGGCGTGGACCAGTCGATCGGACGCAGGGTCAGAAAACCGCGGTTGAACCATGAGCCGAACAGGTGGGCGAAGTCAGCATCGACAGCGCGAAACGGTTCCGTCGCATCCTTCATGGCTAACAGGCGCTCTCGCATCTCCACCAGCCTTGCCGTGCCTTTGGGGGCCAGGTTCAGTCTGCGCACCAGTTCCTGGCGACGCGGCTCGGCGGCCTGGTGCAGTTCGATGACGGCGTCCGAGCTCCTGTCGCTGCGGTAGCGCTCGATGGCTTTGTCAAGCTTGGCGATGTCTGGGCCGAACTGTTCGTGAAGCATACGCACGAAGTCTTGCTGACCGGCCGCGTCCAGTTGAGCCCAGCGCTGAAGGACCTCGGCGGCCAATGCCATGCCCGAGGCCTCGCCCCGGCTCGACAACAACATGTCGCAGAGTGTTTCGATATTCGTCACGGCTTGGACCGGTTCGCTGCGCGCCCCTGCCGCAACCAGCCTGCGGCCGCGATCGGTAATGCTTTGCACCATATCGCTAAAGAACGAGATGCCTGCCATGTCGGAGTCCCTCCTGGCAAAAATATCGAAATCGGCGCAAGCAGACCCGCCGCGCGTCCTCGACGCGTGCCGGTGCTCGGATGCGTCCACCCATTTGTGTGCGACTTGCCTTTTGTGGTATTGTTATTAGACGTCCTTGTACGCAAAGTCAACATTCTTGCATACAAGACTTATCATGCTGCATTGGAAGGCCCAAAAAATGTCGGAGAATGTCGTTCAGCGCCTACGTGACGAGATTGAAAACGGCATAATCTCGAACGACTTCGCCCCCGGTGCACGACTGGACGAGGTGCAATTGGCAACACGCTTCGGCGTCTCGAGAACGCCGGTGCGCGAGGCGCTGATGCAGTTGAACGCAATCGGGCTGGTGGAGATCCGGCCGCGCCGGGGTGCCGTGGTGATCGATCCGGGACCGCACCGCATTTTCGAAATGTTCGAGGTGATGGCGGAACTTGAAGGCTTGGCCGGTTCGTTGGCCGCGAGACGGTTCACCGATGCCGATCGCACAACGATCCTGGCCGCGCATGCAGATTGCGAGCGTTCGTCTTCGGCCGGCGACAGCGACGCCTATTATTACGATAACGAACGCTTTCACAAAGCTATCTACACTGCCAGCCACAGCGGTTTTCTGGCCGAGCAGTGCGTCGCGCTGCATCGCCGTCTGCAGCCCTACAGGCGTCTCCAACTGCGCGTGCGCAACCGCGTTGCCACGTCGTTCGCTGAGCATGGCGCAATCGTGGAAGCAATCCTCGCAGGCGACGCGGAGCAGGCGCGCACGCTCCTGCGCCAGCATGTCAGCATCCAGGGCGAGCGTTTCAGCGATCTTGTAGCGACGATGGCGAGCAGATAGTCCGTCGCAAGTCGAGCCTCTCGCCTTTCACCGCCGCCTCAATGAAGCCTAGCCGCATGCCGAGGCCAGCATGGCAGCGGGCGTGCATCTGAGCAAGCGGGCGTTCCGATTATCGGAAATCCCGTGTAGCAGCCGCCTGCTACCAGCAAAGCAAATTTTGGCGCTATCTTGATATGAATGGCGAACTTCGCCGAGGCGCTGTAGGGTTCACCGCAAAAGAAGAATTGAGCCGGTAGAAACGGCGACGCGAAGCGAATCTGGGAGGATTCATGGTCGAGATTATCTCCAAGCGTGATGGCCCGCGGCGCGAGGACGCACAAGTCAAAAGACTGATCGAGCAGAACCGCTCGACCATCGTCCGCCTTGCCGACCAGATCAGCGGTGGCGGCTATTCAGCTTCGCGAAAGCCACGCCAGCAACCCAAGGCGGAAGGCCTGATCATCTATGTCGGTGGCGGCGCGGCAGCGGTGGCCGAGGCCAAGCCGTCCATCCAAGTCACCATGAACGGCCGCGTCATTTCGAAGGATCGGAATACAGGCCGTCAACTTCATCACCTCGGCGATATCCGCGACCGCGGCGGCGACCAGGTCTTCGTGCTGGCAACAAAGCAGAATGGCTTCTTCTCGCCGGTTGACGAAATCGTTGCCGAGGCGCTTGCCGACATGGACGGATCCCGCCTCGCTGCCACCTATACCGAAGAACAGCTTGCCTTCGACATCGGCGCGAAACTCGGCATCAACTGATCAGGCTAACGCCTGGGCGTGCTTCTTCACGTCCAGCTCGCGGCAGCCTACGAACGCGACAGCATACAGAAATGGCATACCTCAAAGGTTCTGTGATGACTGAATGAAACGCGAGATAGCCCCCAATCAGATGAAGATCGATGCCCTTCCGGCGCGTAGGTCGCTGGCCACCGGCCAAATGGCTCTGAGCAACATCGACTATGACGAGCGTGCCACCATGCGCGCCTGGGAAAGTTTCCTGGCTGACGAGCCCAAATGCGCCGGCGATCCAGTCCACCCAAGCCACGTCCGCTCCCTCATTCACGATTCCTGGTATCGCAGTGCCACCGGCGGCATCAACGCTCAAGGCATTGAAGCGCCGCTGAGCAGTGATCGCGACGCAATCGAATATCTTACCCGGGCCAATGCAGAACTGCTTTCGGCGGCGCGGCGGTCGTTCGCCTCGCTTGGCCAGTTACTGGACGGGACCGGCGCGATGCTGGTTCTGGCCGACAGCGACGGCGTGCTGATCGACGCCATCGGCGACAAGAAGACGCTGCATGACGGCATGGATATCCACCTCGCCATCGGCGGCAAATGGAACGAGGATGCCGTCGGGACGAACGGCATCGGTACGGCGCTGTGGACCGGCGAGCCGACTTTCGTGCATGCGGCCGAGCATTTCTGCGCCGGCATCAAATCCTGGACCTGCGCCGGCGCGCCGATTCGCGACCCGCTGGACGGCAAGATCATCGGTGTGGTCGACCTGTCAGGCTATTCGCCGATCTTCAGGCCGCACAACACCGCGCTCGTCGCCGCGACAGCCCGGCAGATCGAAAAGGCATTGGCCGAACAGCAGCAGGAACAGCGCACGCGCCTGCTCGAAGCTTTCATTTCATCGGCTCCCGGCTACCGCCGAAAGGACGGGCTGGTAATCGTCGACCACCGCGGTCGTGCCATCTTCTGCAACAATGTGCCTGATGGCGAGGCCACTGAGATGATGGACGGCCCGATGGAGCCAGGCCGTGGCCGCTGGCTGATGAACCTTCCGTCCTCCGGCTCCGAAGCCGACCTTGCCAGGGCGCTGCCGGCCCATCTGCGATCCTGCCATATCACCCCGCTCAAGCTCGATGGCGACCTCCGCGGCGCGGCGCTGGTGTTCCCGTCCGTGCCGGCAGTCTCCAGCGCGGCGGTGGTCCACCGGGAAGTGAACAAGCATCTTCAGGATGCTGTCGCCATGATCGTCGGCGAAAGCGAAGCGCTGCATGCCGCCATCGACGTCGCCTGCCGCGTCGCCCGGTCGAGCAGCGTAACATCGCTGTTGGTCGAAGGTGAAACAGGGGTCGGGAAAGAGCTGTTTGCGCGGCTTGTCCATGCCGGCAGCCGGCGCACGGCGAACGATCCGTTCATCGCCATGAATTGCGGGGCGATCACCAGGGACCTGTTCGGCAGCGAGTTGTTCGGCCATGTCGCCGGCGCCTTTACCGGCGCCTCGCGTGAAGGCAAACCGGGGGTTTTCGAGCTCGCCCATGGCGGCGTCCTCAGTCTCGACGAGATCGGCGAATTGCCGCTCGAGATCCAGCCGTTTCTGCTGCGTGTCCTGGAAGAGCGCGTGGTCAACCGCATTGGCGACAGCCGGGGCCGCCCGGTGGATGTGCGCCTGGTCGCCTCGACCAATCGCGATCTCAAGCACGAGATTGCCGCAGGCCGATTCCGCCGCGATCTCTACTATCGAATTGGCGCGGTTTCGATCACTGTTCCACCGCTGCGCGAGCGCGGCGAGGATGTGCTACTGCTGGTCGAACATTTCAACAGGCACATCGCCACCGCAGCGGGCGAGGACGCGCTGGAATTCTCGCGCGAAGCACTCGATGCCCTGCTCGCCTACGGTTGGCCGGGCAATGTACGCGAACTGAAGAACCTCATCGGGCGGCTGCATGTCCTGGCGCGCGGCCGCGACATCGGACTTTACGACCTTCCCGAGGAGATCACCGCGTCCGGCTCTGGATCGGAAGCCTGGTCGGACAGCAGTGCATCCGCGCATGAATTGGGCGGCACGCTCGTCGATGCCGAACGCCAGGCAATGAAGAACGCCTTGGCGGCGGAAGGCGGCAACCTCAGCCGAGTCGCGCTACGGCTCGGCATCTCCCGGCCAACGCTCTACCGCAAGCTCGACCAATATGGCATCCGCCGCGGTTTCCTCTAGGATCAGAGCCACCGGCACGAAAAAGCCCGCGGCATTCGCGCCACGGGGTTGGGAAAAGTCAATCACTGAAGCGGTAGCGGGGGTTAGATCAGCTCTTCACGACAGCAGATGTCACTTTCTCGGAAACGTAGCCGAGACTGTTGCCAATGATCAGCGAAATCACCACAGCTGCCGCGACCTTGCTGATGCCGCTTGGACCCTCGCCATAGGCGGCAGCGCCAAGCAGAAAAAGTGCCGCGGTCGTTGCGTAGCCATAGACCGCTGATGGAATGGCACTCAGCAATGGCAGCTTGGCAGCGAGAATCAGCACTACGATTGAAACGCCGACGCAAATGCCGGCCGTGAGAGCCGTGACACCAATAGACGTCAGTGCTATCAATGCGCCGGCAGCGCAGATCGCTCCCCAAAGGTTTGCAAGCGCCGAATTCTTGAACCCGGCTTCCTTGCCGCCACAGTGATAGAAACTCCCCCAGCCCACAAATACCGCCCAGATCAGCAGATAGGGGTTGCCGATCGTGATCGCTGCCCACGTTGCAATGCCGCCCATAATGCCGATGACGACGGCCAATCCTGTAATAAGATCCATAATTGTCCTCCCATTTTTCCAAACCGCGAAGCAAAGAACTCGTTTCAGGACCACGCTTCGCTGACGTCCCGATACGGAAAAGCCATGGCATCAGCCGCGGCGCCCAAGAACGGGACCGGCAAGCGAACCAAACGTCAGGCCCGCTCCCGACCAGACGCTTCAGGGCACGATGACGCCGCGGCCGGTGAACCGACGGTTCTTGAAATCGTCGAGCGCGGTGTTGATGCTGGCGAGGTTGTATTCGGTGTAGTGCATCTTCACCTTGCCGTCGGCGTTGAGCTCCATCAGTTCGACAAGCTCGGTGAAATTGCCGACCAGGCTGCCGCCGATGTTGATCTCCTCGATGACGAGATGGGCGGTCGGCACATTGATATTGCCGCCATAGCCGACGACGAACAGTTGCCCGCCCTTGCGCACCATCTTCCAGCAGATGTTCTCGACACCGAGTTCACCGACGAAATCGATGACGACATGGGCGCCGCCGCCGGTGATCTGGCTGACCTCCTCGACGATGTTCGGCCCACCATCGAGGACGAAGTCGGCGCCGAGATCTTTGGCCAGCACCTGTGCTGCCGGCTCGCGATCGACGGCGATGATGCGGCAGCCCGAGATCGCGTGCAGCGATTGCAGCGCGATGTGGCCGAGCCCGCCTATGCCGAGCAGCACACAATAGCTCCCTGGTCGCAGCAGTTTGGCGGCGCGCTTGGCGGCGCGATAAGCGGTGATGCCGGCGTCGGCAAGCGGCGCCACCTCGATCGGCGTGACGTTGGTGTTCAGCTTGATCAACGAACGCTCGCTGGTGATGAAATACTCCGCGAAGCCGCCATTCATGCCGAGGCCCGGAAATTGGCCGCTATCGCAGTACATGTCCTCGCCGTGCCGGCAGTTGAGGCAGATCCCGCACGAGCGGAAGGGATGGCAGATCACGGCGTCGCCGCGCTTGACCGACTTGACGCCGCTGCCAACTTCCTCGACCCAGCCAGCATTTTCGTGACCCATGATGTAGGGCAACAGCGTGCCTTCGGGATCCATGGTCGGCTTCCACACACCCTCGATGATGTGCAGGTCGGTGCGGCAAAGGCCGGCAGCACCGACCCGCACGATCACTTCGTCGGGGGCGGTGATTGTCGGCGCCTTGACCTCTTCGATCCTGAGCTGGACATTCATTTGCGGATCGTATTCGTACAGTCTGGCAGCTTTCATCGTCGTATCCTTTCAACGTCGAGATTTATTCGGATCGCTTTCGGATTGCTTAGGCGCGGCCGAGCTTTTCAGAGCCGCCGCCGCGAGCCGGTCCGGCCGTCGGGTCCTCGTCCTCGGCGAGATGGCCAATCAGCGTTTCAGTGGTCAGGATCAGCGTGGCCACCGAAGCCGCATTGGCGAGTGCTGTGTAGGTGACACGGACCGGATCGATGATCCCTGCCTCGAACATGTTCTGGTAGCTGCCGGCAGACGCGTTGTAGCCGTAGCCGCCGTTGATGCGCGTGACTTCCGCCACGACCGCTTCGGGATCGGCGCCGGCATTGACGGCTATGCGCCAGAGCGGCCGCGACAGCACCGATCGCACCAGGCGCACGCCTTCGGCGACATCGCCGTCGACATCTGCCGCCACCTTGTCGAGCAGCGGCGCGATCTGGGCAAGCGCCGAGCCACCTCCGGCGACCACGCCCTCTTCGGATGCGGCGCGCACCGCATTCAGCGAATCCTCGATGAGCTGAATGGTTCGCTTCTGCTCGACCGGCGTGACACCGCCGGCATAGAGAATCGCGGTGCCGCCAGAAAGCTTGGCCAGGCGTTCGCGCAGCTTGTCCTGATCGATATTCGGCGGCGAAGCTTCATATTGCCGCTGCACCTGAGCGCGGCGCGATGCGATTGCCGCATGGTCGCCGCCGCCGCGGATGATCGAGGTATAGGACGAACTGGTCTTCACCCGGTCAGCCGTTCCGAGATCGTCGGCCGTGATGTCCTCCAGCCGGCCGCCGAGGTCGCGCGCGATCACTTTGCCGCCGGTGATGATCGCCAGATCCTCCATCATCGCCTTGCGCCAATGACCATATTCCGGCGGATGGACGACGAGGTATTTCCCAGGCCCCTGCTTGCCCAGCAGAGTGACCACAACTTCCGGCGACATTTCCTCGGACACGATCAGCAGCGGCCGACCGGCCTCGTCGGCAATGCGACGAGCCGCATCCAGCGCCTCAGGCTCCTTGATCTTGAGATCGGTCATCAGGATGCAGGGTCGTTCGAGGACCGCCTCCATCTTCTCCTGATCAGTCACCATATGGTGCGAGAGATAGCCGCGTTCGAAGGACATGCCCTCGACCACATCGAGCGTGGTCTCGGTGGTGACGCTGAAGTCCGTGGTGATGACGCCCTCGGCTCCCACCCGCTGGTGGGCTTCCGTCACCAGTGCGCCAAGCTTGGCATCGGTCGCCGCGATGTTGGCGACCGAGGCGAGAATGCCGTTGCCCTTAGCCGGCTTGGCCGAAGCCTTGAGCGCCGCCACCACCGCTGTCACGGCAAGGTCGATGCCCTTGCACAGATCGACGGATTTCACGCCGCGTTCATTCGCCTCCACACCGCCCTGGATGAGAGCGTTGGCGAGCACGATGGCAGTCGTGGTACCGTCGCCGGCGACCTCGTTGGTTTGCATCGACACTTCGCGAACGACCTGCGCGCCCATGTTTTCGAAACGGTCGTGCAATTCGATCTCGGAGGCGATGCTGACACCGTCACGGGTCACCATCGGCGTGCCGATCGGCCGGTCGATCATGGCGTTCATGCCTTTGGGGCCGAGCGTCGGCTCGACGGCAGCGGCCAGCCGAAAGACGCCACGGGCGAGAGCGCGGCGGGCGTCGGAATTGTGAAGCATTATTTTGGGCATGATTCCTCCTTCCGCCTTACGGGCGGGTTGTTGGTTAGGGGCCTCGTGCGAGGGAGGCCGTGTTTTCGGCTCTGCTTCAGGCGGTCGGCGCGGCTCGTGCCGGCACGCGATCCATGATGAAATCGACCAGTGTCGGTTCGCCGTCGACCACATCCAGTTCCTTGTATCTGGTCTGCTTGAGTCCGCGGCAAAGCGCGCCGCTGAACTCCATGTTGATACGCACACTGCGCAGCTCGGCGAGATGCGCACTGAGTGCATGGGCCGGTATCGATTGCCCTTCCCATGTCACGAAGACAGGCTCATCCGCCCGGCGGTCGGGAAAGCGTTCAAGCAGAGCCGACCTGTACCTCGGCTTCTGTTTGGCCGCTTCGCCGGGTTCGAACCGCGCGACGTCGTACGCCGGCAGGTCCATGCCGAGGGTTTCCCGATCTGTCAGACCGTGCTGCCGGAGGCCACGCAAGACTGCTTCCTGGCGTCGCTTGAACGCCTTCATCGCAAACGTTTCCCGCAGACCTGCGAGATCGAGGTCGCCAGCAAGTTCACCAAAGATCTCGCCGAATGCCTTGCCAGCCTCTATGCCGCGATTTACCTCCTCCGCGAACATATGGTCGTGCAGCTTCACCCGATAGGCAGGCGACCACGAAAGCTGGTCGAGCGCTTTGCAGACGCCGTCCAGCATAAGGAAAGCGAAGTTGGGCGAGCACCAGTAGGTCGGCAGGCGAAAGTCGACCTGCACGCCGCCGTCGTCGTCGACTGCGGCGAGCTCGACGAAGCCCATCTCGGTGATCGATTCGTCGAGTTCCGGATCGTTGACCTCACCAAGGCGTCGCCGGAGCTCATTCTCGCGGCTACCGGAAAAGGCGGTTGCCATCGCTCCTACTCCGCGGCGATGCTAAAAGGCGAGTTGGCAAATTCCGCCTTCCGGGCTTCGATGTCGATGTCGTAGAGGCGGGCAGCGTTGAGACCGAGAATCTTTTCCTTGATCTCGTCGGTCAGCTGCACGCCGCGCTCGGCGGCGATGTCCTCTGGAATCTGATAGGCCCAGAGCTTTTCGACCAGCCAACGCGGGGTCCAGATCGCGTAGTCGGAACCGAATAGGATCTTCTCCGGACCGATCCAGAACAGCAGCTCGGCGATCACCTCGCCGAAATAGCGCGGACGCGAATGAATAAAGGGCAGTGCCACCGCGAGCCCGGCATAGACATTGGTCTCCTGGGTCGCGATCCAGCAGAAATCATCGAGGCGCGGTAAGCCGCAATGCTCCACGATCCAGTTGAGGCCCTGGAAATCGGTAGCAGCATGATCCACGTCGTGTACGTCAAACGCATCCTTGCTGAGCGGGATTATCGTCGGACCCTTGTGGACGTGGATGTTCCTGATGCCGAGCTTGTCGCAGAGCTCGAAGCATTTGTAGGCCTCGGGGTCGTTCAGCCGCCAGCCTTTTGACGCGCCGTTCCACTCGGCGGTGTACATCTTCACGCCTTTAATGTCGTAGGTCTCTTTCATGAAATGGATGTATTCGAGCGCCTTTTCGCCATCGCGCGGATCGAACGCCCCATTCACAATGAAGCGGCCGGGATACTTCTTGGCGATCTCCGAGGTGCGCTTGATGCAGCCGAAGCCGGTCTTGTAGAAATCGCTTAGAGACGTGGTCTGGAAAATGGCGATGTCATCCGGTCCGTCGATGAACAGGTCGTTGTAGAGATTCTCGGCCGAGTACTTCTCGAACTTGCTCTTCTCCCAAAGCTGCTCCTTGGGGCTGAGCCCTGTATGATAGGCGTAGAAGCAATCGATGAACTGCTTGCCGTGAATATTCTTCTGGTTCTCCGGGCTGCCGTCCCAGAAATGGGTGTGGCCATCGACCACGAAAATATCCTTGCCTTCCGGTGTCTTAAACATTCCTACCTCCACAAAATGGGCGTTGATCGTTCGGCGCGCCGCAGCCAGGCGGCGCGCCCGATTTTCTTGGGCGCCTATTCGATGTATTCGAACATTTCGTCCATGTTGCCGAACAGGATCACGGTGTTGTCGTCGATGCGCACCATCCGCCCGTAGTGGGTGGAGCTGTTGACCTCGAAGGTTTCCGCCGTCATCTCGCGGCCGAGATATTCGCTGATCTCGTCCATCTTGAAGATCAGCTTGCCGGTGCCGTCGATCCGGATCATCGCCGGTTGGTAGGTTACGGTCACGTTCGGCTTAAGGCCCATGAATTCAGCGATGGCCCTGGCTTCCACCGAGTCGTTCATGGTGACGCCGCACTGATGCGAAATCGTCTGTTCGAAGGTGATGTCCTTCATCGCCCTGAAGATGTTGGATTGCGATGCGTCGCGTGCTGCAGTTGACATGACGGTTTCTCCCTGTGTCAGCGCTTGAGGCCAAGTTCGCGGAGTATCTGACCAATCCGTTCCTCGGATTTGGCACGGACATCCGCAAATGCGACCGGCTTGGAATGCGGCATCGACCAGATCGGCTGCAGGCCGGTGGCTGCCTTGTCGGCGAGCGCGCCGTGTTTCTCGACCCAGCCCTGGAAGAGCTTCTTGTTCGCCGCCCCGTGCTTCTCGTCGTTGGCGAGCATGTGCATGAGGTCGATCGTGTTGGCGAGGTTGCGTTCGTAGTCGGCCTCGGCTGCCGAGATCACCGCAGGCGTTATGAAGTCGTGGTTGGCGGCGGCGATCTGCATCAGGAAGCCTGAGCGGAATGCTTCCCCGACCAGCGGCTCGAAGACGATGTTGATGGCGAAATACTGTTCGAGATAGTCGGTCGCGCCCATGATGGTTTCGACCGCCTCGCGGGTACCTTGCCAGTTGTTGTCCTCGAGCCAGGCCTTCTTGCCAAGTTCGTCGTCCCAGCCGGGAAGGTCCATGCCGATCTCGGCAAGGTAGAGCGTGATGTCCTGGGCAAGCCGCAGCTTGTAGGACGAGTTGGTCAGCGTCGCGTTGTTGATCATCTGGGTGTAGCCGTAGCGCTGCGCCTGCATCAGCGAGGTGCCGAGCCCGAATTCGGAGTGCTTCCAGGCGCCGAGCTGCGTCTGCAGGATCTTGACCCAGGCCTTGTCAAAGGTCTTCGGCGCCCCCGACTTGCGGGCGTTGTTGATGACGCTCTGCACCATCGTCTCGATTTTCGACTGGCGCTGGTAGTGCGTGCGTTCCCACTCCTGATCGGGGGCGCGAAAGGCATGCCAGTTGGAGCTCTGCGCAGCAGTGTTCTGCTTGACATAAGCGCCCTTGCCGTCGGCAAATGAGATGATCCAGTCCTGGATCAAGTAACGCTCCGGGTCAGGCTGCACGTCGACCGTCATGTCTTCGTAGTGCGTGGCGCGCTGGCCCTTCGGGTCGAAATACCGGTACTTCCGGCTGTCGGAATCGGCAAAGATCGCCGCGCCGGCGGCTCCGGATCCGACTGAACTCGAGATAGCTGGCATAGTCTTCACTCCCTTGTTGCAGTTGTGGTTGCAGTTGCGTGGCCGTCCCCTCAGTGGGTCGGCGTAGCACCTGTCGATGTGGTGAACTTGTCGAAGAAGATCCGCTCAGTCTCGAACCCGTTCATGAATAGAACCGGCTGAAGCGCATCAATCATCGGTGGCGGGCCACAGGCATGGACATCGCCCTGCCCGTCGACCGCAAGTTGCTTGAGCTTGGCGTCGACACTCTGGTGTACGAAACCGCGTTCGCCTTCCCATTCGGCGTCATCAGCCGCGTGCGACAGCACGGGAATGAAAGTGACATCCGAATGCTGGCCGATCAGCTCGGCGATCCTGTCGAGATAGAACAGGTCGTTGCGGGTCCTGGCACCGTAGAAGAAATAGACCGGACGTTTCTCGCCGCTCTTCAGATGGTCGTTGAGGATCGACCAGATCGGCGACATGCCCGAGCCGGCGCCGACCAGGACTAGGGGTCCTTGCCGTTCTTCCCGACGGAAACAGGTTCCGTAGGGTCCGACGACGGTGACTTCGGCTCCAACCTTGATTCCTCCGGAATCGAGTTCTCCAGAGAACTTTCCCTCAGGGTATTTTTTGATGATGAAGCAGAGTTTTTCGGTTTGGTCCGGCGTATTTGCCATGGAGAACGAGCGCGTAATCGTCTCCCCTTTTTCCGTGGTAACCGTGATGTCGACATATTGCCCCGCCCAGAACTTTATCGGCGAGCCGAGTTCGATCTCGATGCCGCGAATGTCGTGGGTCAGGTGCTCGATCAGAGCAATCCGGCCGTTGAACGTCTTCACGGCGATCGCTTTCGCCAAAATCTCCTCGTCGTAGTTGAGAAGCTCGACTTCCAGATCGGAGTAGGCGATGCAGCGGCACAAAAGCACGTGGCCGCTCTCCTTCTCCATGTCGTTCAGCGCGAAAGTCGAGTATTTCAGCATGTCGACTTCGCCTTCGAGCAACACGCTCTTGCAGGCCGAGCATTGCCCTTCCTTGCAGCCGTGCGGCAGGGCGATGCCCTGGCGGAAAGCGGCGTTGAGTACCGTTTCGCCATTTTCGACATCAAATTCGACGCCGACCGGGCTGAGCCTGACCGTGTGGGTTTCCGACATACGGACCTCCAGTGAAAGGAAGGGGCGGGACGAACCCGCCCCCCCCTTTGGCCTGATCAGTTGCAGGGATTGATCGTGAAGCCGGCCCGGTATTCCGCCAGGTGCTTCTCACGATCCGCGGGTGACATGGCACGCAGCGCGTTGAGCGGCGACCCGAGCTTGTTGCCTCGCACGTCGTCCAGCGTCCACATCTCCTTGTCGGCGAAACGCATATGCGGCTGCGGGACCAGCGTCTTGCCGTCAGAGCGGACGAAGTTCAGGTCCTTGATGGCATCGGCCAGATCCCAGCCGTCATAGAGCGTCTCCCATTCGCGCTTGCCGCTGAAGCGGCCCATCGCGGGCGTCGGACGGCCCTGATATTCGTCGGCGAACGCCACGGTGGCAGTCCACTTGTCGAGCTCGTGGGCGAAGGTATGGAGCTGGCCGTCGATCTCGCCGACCACCATATCCTCGCGGATCAGGCAGGGAACAAGGCAGGACCAACAGCGATGCGGATAGACGTAGCCAACGTCGCTGTTGAACAGCAGCACCTTCTCGCCCTTGTGGCTGAGCTTGGCGTACCATTTCCAGAAGTCGCCGAATTCGGCGTACCAGCCTGGATATTTGTGCTCGAACCACTCGAAGTCCTTGTCGGTCTGAGCTTCGATGCGCCAGAAATTGACCGGCCAGCCGACCGCGAAGAACTGCCCGACCTTGTGGACGTAATTCTTCTTGGTGATGCGTTCCCAGGCCGCCTGGACGTCGTCGTGATGGACCTTGATGCCGTATTTCTCGAGCGGCAGCATGTAGGTGCGGTAGTAGTCTTCATAGATCCAGCGGTGCCACATTTCCGCGTAGGACTCTTTGTTCTTGTCGCGGTTGGTGGTGCCGTATTCGATGAAGGTGCCGATGGCCGCATCGACGATCGCGTGGTTCTGCCAGAAGGCATAGCGCAGGTCGCGCTCGAGCAGCAGATGATTTTCCGGCTCCTTGAGCGCCGCCATCAGCAGCGAATGGCCATTACCGATATGCCGGCTCTCGTCGGACTGCACCGACAGGAAGACGGTCGGCAGCGCATAGTCGCCGTTGCGGGCGGCTTCCGAAGGCATGGCGACAAAGAGCGTGTTGGTAAAGGCGGTTTCGGCCACCACGGTCAGGTACATGCAGGCGGCAGTCATGGTGTCGCCGGTGATGAAGCCTTCCGCGAACTGCCGGCCGATGGTCGTGGCGTAGCATTTGCCGAAGGCTTCCTCGGTGATGTCGAAGCCAGCCGGATCGATGTAGTTCTCCATGTACCATTTCTTCAGGTTCATCTGGATCGTCGAGTGCCGGAACTCGTCGATCATCTGCATGGTAAACCCGGTCCTGAGTTCCTCCCCGGGTGCTATACGGGCGACCATCGCCATCGAGCGGGCAGCGGAAATTTCCGGGAAGGGAATGATCGCCAGAAAGAGCTTCATCCACTCGACCCAGCGCGGCTCCACATTGCGGAACATGTCGCCGCGCAATGCCGCATCCAGCGCGCCGTAAACCCGGTTGTCCTTCTCTTCCTGCATCGGAAAGTACGACCGCAAAACCTGCTTCATCGGGTCGCGCGGCGTCTTGTTGATCTTGTAGTCCGTCGGAAACGTCATCGCTTCCTGGACGTAGGAAGGATTCCAGCCGAGATCGGCAATCTTCTTGGTTGCCTCGCCGACGGAAATTCCGCGTTGCGAGGTAATCTTGTTGAGCGTCAGAGACGTCATGGTTATAAGCCTCCACCAGGTTTGAGCCGCAGGTCCCTTGACCCCGGCATGGAGCGGCGCACAGCACCGCTAGTGAGAGTGCGAACGGCACGACAAAGGGTTGCGCGTTCAGGCGCGACTCATGGTCCGGCCATTCAAGTGGATCGCGGCAAAGGTGTTAGACTCCGACAGGGACCGCGGCGCCAACCGCATATGCGATGGGCGTATCGAAGCGGACGTGACCTGCTTCCTCCGTTCCTTCGTTCTTTTGGCACCGCGTCAAAAGCGCGATGGGCTTCTTATGGAAATGTACAAAGCAAGCACCGTGCCAATTTGAAAATGGCGCCCGTGCCTGACGCTAAAAACAAATCGCCGCCCTTTCGGCACACGAAGAGGACGGCAACTGTAACGTTCTTTTACAGTTGTAACGTACGCATGTAATATTTAATATCTATTCGCAATTGCGATATATCAAGTTAGCATTCGCAGCAAATTTGAAAAACACACATCATCGATTTTATTCTTCTCGTTTCTCTACTATTTGAGGGCGATGGCTCACGGACGGGCCTCGCATTGGAGAAAACCGTGGCGAACGACAAAGACAGCCGGAGGCAGCCCGAGCCAATGTCCAGCCAGGCTGATGGCGTCACCGTCGATCTTGTCAGGCTGATGCCCCGCGATCTGGTCTTTGTCATGCCCTTTATGGGCGAGAGCCAACACCGCCTCCAGAGCCACCTCCAGGACTTCATCCGGGCCGAACTTGCCGCCGGCGGCGTCACCACGGAAACGCATCCGATGATTCATCTGTTCATCGAGAACCATGCGATCCTGTTGCGCGACTTCGTGTTTTCCGGCGTTTCGCTGTCGCGGCAGTTCCGCGTCGAGGAGATCGAGCGCCTTACCAGCGATACGACATCGATGATCCGCGTCGACATCTGGGATCAACTCAAGAGCCACATCGAAACGGCCGAAAAACAGTTCCAGTCGCAGGCCGGCACATTGCCCAAATTGCTGTCGGCTTTCGAAAAACCACCCGGACCGACGGCTGGGACCGAAAAATGATGGAGGATCCGATGGGGCAAACTACCAGGCGTGACATGTTGCTCGCCCGCCGGCTCGATCTTGTCGCCAACGTCTCCGCGCTGACTGCCGAGGCGCTGCGGCTCGATCAGAAACGCGCCGGTATCGAGATGGAGGTGCTGCGCCTGGAACTTGATATCGGCAGGAGCGGCGCCAGCGCGCAACTGGTGCAGGATTTGCATGAGGCGGAGGAGAGAGCCGCGGCGGTCATGCGGGAAGGCGCGACGTGCGAGCAACGCATCGCCGCCGCGGAGGGTGAGGTCGAGGACATCGACCTCAGCCTCGCGGCGACGGTGGGTAACTGACGAAGGGAATGGTCATGAACCAGCACGCGATACAGAACCTGACCTTGTTCGACCTGCTGGCGCGAAGCTGGCGTCGCCCGTCGGCGATCGCCGACCTGCGCTTCAGCGCCGATGGCGCGGCTGTCGCATGCACCAGCGTGGACGGAACGGTCGCCATAGCCGCAGTCGCGGACCAGGAGCCGCCGGAATCGCGGATCAGGGTGAGCGGCGATCTCGGCCAGACGACGATCCGCCCGCGGGAGAAGCCACCGGCACCATTGATCGCCACCGCTGCGTTGGGGGATGGAGACGTCCCGCTCGCCAGCTACCTTTCCTTCGGCTTCCTCGTTGGAACGGCGGCTGGCGAAGCGGTGCATCTGGCCGCGGACGGCAATGTGATGGACACGCTGGTCAAGATCGACGGGCCGGTCGTCGCCGTCGACCACAACCCCCGGACGGCCATCACAGCCGTCAGCAACGGGCAGGATGTCTTCCTGGCACGCGGCCAAGGCGATGCAGTACGACTGCGACACGATGCGACACCGTCCACGGGTGCGCTTGCCTTTTCGCCAGGCGGAAGGCGCCTCGCCCATGGCCTAGGCGACGGATTGTTGATCTGGGCGGTCGACGGCGACGCTACCCCGATACGCGACGTGTCTTTTTCGGCGCGCCCGGTATCGATCCGCTGGAGTGGAGACGGCACATGGCTGGCCTGCGGGCTCGAAACAGGCGGCTTTGCCCTGGTCAGCATGACCGATGATCGCTACGGCATCGTCGAGGGATTTCCATCGCCGGTCCGGACCGTGTGCTGGAGTCTGCCGGAGAATGCGCTGTTTGCGTCGGGCGCCTTCCGGATCGCCGGCTGGTCGATGACCGCTCCGCCACTTGACGGCGACACCTCGGGCGCGCTGGAGACTGGCCGCGCCGGGCTGGTTCCGGTCGAGACAATGGCTGCGCACCCGGAGAAAAAACTGATTGCGGCCGGCTATGCCAACGGCCGTATCACCATCGCCCAGATCGGCGCGCGAGACGAACTCCTCGTCAGGCCGCTGGGCAGCGCGGTGACCGCGCTTGCCTGGTCCGGCGACGGACGCCACCTGGCGGTGGGCGCAGTCGACGGCACCGCCGCGATCATCACCTTTCCCGCACAGATGTTCAAATAGCAAAGGCAGGCCCGCATGCAAAAGGAGCACAAAATGCAAACCGAACCCACCCCCGAGGACGAGAGCAAGGACGAATTCTTCGAACGGCTCGCCAAGCTGTCTGAAGAAATGGTGGCCAAACACGGCAAGGATTTCAGTATGGGCGCATTGGTGCTTGCCGCCCGCTGGATTGCCGAAAACCGCGTCGGCCAGTTGAAGACCAACTAAACTCACGACCAGTCAATTGCGCTCGAAAGCCATAGCTCCGAAGGAGCTTTCAGGCGGATTCGCCGTACAGGTTTGCGCAGCGCTGGCCGTGCATGCCATTCCTTCAGATTGCGACTTTACTCTGGATCGATGGCCCATCCGGACGCGACTCAATCCAGCGATCGCAGATGCCGCACGGGACGCTGGCGATCGGCGGAGGTATCAGTTGCGCGGTAGTCATTTGATGGCAGTGTCCATCACGGTGCACGAGCCGGCTTGCTGGTCGGGCGCGGCGGTCGCCCCGTCAACAAGCTCACCTATGGCGGCAGCCGCTAATCGCCGGGCAGCCGTTACGCGCCCTCACCCAGCGGCGGACCGCCAAGAGGGCGGCGCTATCGGCCCAACGGCTGCCTTGATAGGGAAATCAGTTCTGTCTCGTCGGTCACGCCGGCCATGTAGTTGGCAATAATCCGAGACGCGAGCGCCTCACGCTGACCAGTCGATTGACCTTCAAGCTTGAGCTGCTCGAACGCCCGAGCCAGCAGAGCCAACTCGGGCGGATCGAAAATACCAGCTTCCTCGGCTTTTCGACGGATCGCCATGGCATCCTTCAAAGACAATCGATTGTCTTGGCAACGTTTGCCGCGACATTGTGTTCCGGGAGGTGGTTCAAGACGAGCCTGGGCGGCGCGCACCCTCGCTGGCCCTCTGCCAACAGCCACTGACGCCAGTGGCCGCTTGCCGGCCTGCGCTATGAGCGCACCACCAGAGGCACCAGACCCTCATGACGGTGGTCGAGATAACACACAACACGGTCGCCAATGCGCTCGAAGATGAGATCGACTTTCGCCTCGCCTATGGCCAGGTGGCGGATAACGATGTTGTCGATGCCGATAGGCAGCCGCGGGCGTTCCACAGTGATCTCGCGTTTCCAGCCGTCAACCCGAATGCCCAGGCAAGCCTGCAGCATCATGAAAGCGGAGCCAGCCGACCAGGCTTGCGGCAGACAGGCGACCGGGTAGGCCACCGGTGAATCGCTGGCCGCACGCGTAAAGCCGCAGAACAGCTCTGGCAGCCGCATGTTGAAACGGACCGCCGCCTCGAACATACCGCTCATCAGCTTCACGACGCTGTCGCGTTCGTGATAGCGGGCGAGCCCGGAGGCGCAGAGCGCGGTGTCGTGCGGCCAGATCGAGCCATTATGATATGACATCGGGTTGAATGGGATCTCGTCGTCGGCCAGTGTGCGAACGCCCCAACCACTATGAAGGTGAGCAGAGAGCAGTTGGCTGGCAAGTGCCTGCGCCCGTTCCGCCGACGGCAGCCCGACATAAAGCAGGTGACCGGCGTTGGACGTGCGGACCGCGCATTGCTTGCCTTCCCCGTCGATCGCCAAAGCATAGAAATCGCGGTCCGGCATCCAGAAATGCGTCTCGACCGCCTGACGGATCCTCTCTGCCAGGGCGCTCCAGCGCGCCGCCTTGGCGTCGTCGCCGCGCCGGGCGGCCAGCGCCGCCATCCCTTGATATGCGGCGAAGGCATAACCTTGCACCTCGACCAATGCGATCGGCCCTTTGGGGATGGTACCGTCGGCATGGAAGACGGCATCGGAACTGTCCTTCCAGCCTTGGTTGAACAGACCCGTGTCGGCCGCCCGGTTGTAGGTTACAAAGCCCTCCCCGTTGCGGGCTCCGACCTCTTCCATCCAGGCAGTGGCAGCGCCCAGCGAGTCCCACATACGGTCGACAAACGCCTCGTCTCCGGTGCGTTCGGCGTAGGAGGAAGCCAGATAGACATAGAGTGGCGTGGTGTCGACGCCGCCATAGTAGCGGCCGAACGGCAGCTCGCGCAGCACCGCCATCTCCCCCTTGCGGGTCTCATGCATGATCTTGCCAGGTTCGGCATCATCGAACACAGAGGTGTCGGTCGACTGATAGTGGGCAAGATAGGCCAGTACCCCACGGGCAAGCTCGGGATTGAGCCAGAGCATCTGCAAGGCGGAAATGACGCCATCGCGGCCGAAAGCCGTCGAAAACCACGGGATGCCGGCATATGGGTATGGGCCCGTCTCCAGATCCGTCGTCAGCAGCGCGATGTCGGCGCGCGTGCGTGTCAGCCAGTCATTGAACACGCGGCCGGAGCTGAACACGGTGGCGCCCTGCCGGCGCTTTGAGCGCATGGCAAAGCGGGCGCGCGCGGCGGCCGCGCGGAAGCGATCACTGGAGGGGACAGCTTCGCTGTGACCGACCTCCAGGTACAGTGCCCGGCTGTCACGCCTTGCCACGCGAATGAGGAAATCGGCGTGGTTGGGATGCAGCTGATCGGGCTTGAACGAGAATGCGATGACCGATTGACGGGCCACATTGTCGAGGCCTTCATACCGGAAGGTGACGCTCGCCGCGCCGACCAGCGCGTCATGGGCGCGACCACGGCGGCTGCGCGTGGTGCCGCGCACCTCGAACATGTCACGGAAATCGGCGTCGAAGTCGAGCCGAACCGGCAGGACCACCTCGCGCGCGGAGTAGTTGGTGAAGGTGATGCGTTCGAACATGCGGTCCTGCCAGATGAACCGCGTCCGGTCGATGTGGACGACGCCCGGCAGCGCTTCGCTGCCATTCGGCCCGATAGTGGCCAGATTGGTGAGATTGGCGGTAAACAGGATGTTGTCTTGCGACAGCGAGGCGCCGAGCAGCGACGGCATTCGGCCGCCAATGAACAGACGGAAGCGCGACAGCACACGCGTGTCGTCGCGGAAAAGCCCGTCGCCGGTGCCGCGTATGTCGCCGTAGCTGTCTGAGACGACGAAGCAGTCCTCGTGCTTCAGCGCAAATTGCCGATGCGGCTCGCGCGGCGCCATCTCGTCGATCGCCGGGAGCGCCACGGCTGGATCAAGCTTGCGGTCTTCCAGTTGACTGGTCATGTCAACCTCTCCTGTTCAGAAGCGGCCAAGTGGCTCAGGCGCCGACCCCTGCCGGCTAACGCCAGGCAGCCGAGCCATCTCCCTGCTCCGTTAGGTAGATATAGTCATTATTGCGGTGTTTTTAGCGCGCCTGTTTCGAGAGCCAAGTGCTTTCGTTATGCCCTCCGAGAGCGAACGATAGATCGCCAAGCAGTCGCTGCACATGCGCTCGACCGTGAACCGCTCTTCAAAAGTTTGTCGAACCGACGCATCTGAAAAATTGCCGCCTTGACGCGATGTGCATTAGGTCGTTTGTTGCGGGGCGGAAAGCCACGGGAGGAACCATGGAAGTCACCCTGGGGGCGGGCAGCCTCGCAGCCGTTTCCACGTTTTCACGCCGATGATGGGCGAAGGCTTTCGCGCATGAGTTCCGGAGCGATCCTCGAAGCAGCGGGATTGACTAAGGAATTTGGGGGCTTTGTCGCTGTCAACAATGTCAACCTGACGGTGGAGCGAGGATCGGTCCACGCGCTGATCGGCCCCAACGGCGCAGGCAAGACGACCCTCTTCAACCTGCTGACTAAATTCCTCCAGCCAACGCGCGGCGCGATCCGCTACCAAGGCCGCGACATCACCAGGATGCAGCCGGCCGACATCGCGCGGCTGGGCCTTGTGCGCTCCTTTCAGATATCGGCGGTGTTTCCGCACATGACGGCACTCGAGAATGTCCGCATCGCGCTGCAGCGCCGGCGCGGCGACAGTTTCGATTTCTGGCGCTCCGAAAAAGTGCTCTCCAAGTTCGATGGCGAGGCTGCGGCGCTTCTCGCCGATGTCGGCCTGACCGCGTTTTCAGACATCCGCGCCAGCGATCTGTCCTACGGCCGCAAGCGCGCGCTTGAAATCGCGACGACGCTGGCGCTGAACCCTGAAATGCTGCTTCTCGACGAGCCCATGGCCGGCATGGCGCAGGAAGACATCGAGCGCATCTCGGCGCTGATCCGGCGCATCTCCAAGAACCGCACCATTTTAATGGTTGAGCACAATCTGTCGGTCGTCGCCTCGCTGTCGAACCGCATCACTGTGCTCGCTCGCGGCAAAGTCCTCGCCGAAGGCGACTATGCTGCGGTTTCCAAGGATCCGCGCGTTATCGAAGCCTATATCGGGGCCGGACATGCCTGAAGTTGAATTTGCAAGCAGGCCGGCTGCTGGCCCCTCGACGAGACCCCTGCTTCGCGTCGATGGCCTGCAGGGCTGGTACGGCGAGAGCCATGTGCTTCACGGCGTCAGTTTCGAGGTTGGCGAAGGTGAAGTGGTGACGCTGCTCGGCCGCAATGGCGCCGGCAAGACGACGACGCTGAAGGCGATCATGGGAATTCTTTCCAGGCGCTCGGGCTCGGTCACCTATGAAGGTCGGGAAACGATCAAGCTGCCGTCGCGGTTGATCGCACAGATGGGCATCGCCTACTGCCCCGAGGAACGGGCGATCTTTTCCAGCCTCTCTGTCGAGGAGAATTTGATGCTGCCGCCGCAGGTGCGGCCCGGTGGGCTCACCGTCGAGCAGATTTTCGAGCTCTTCCCGAACCTGAAGGAACGGCTTTCGAGCCAAGGCACCAAGCTATCGGGCGGCGAACAGCAGATGCTCGCCATCGGCCGGATCTTGCGGACGGGCGCCAAGCTCTTGCTGCTCGACGAACCGACCGAAGGGCTTGCGCCGGTCATCGTGCAGCAGATCGGCCGCACCATTGCCCGGCTCAAGAACGAGGGATTCACGATCGTTCTCGTCGAACAGAATTTTCATTTCGCCGCGTTGGTCGCGGACCGTCACTACGTGGTGGAACAGGGGCGCGTGATCGACACCATCCCCAACCACGAACTCGACGCCAACATCGACAAGCTGCACGCCTATCTCGGCGTCTAGACATCATCAACGGCGCGTTGCGCCGCAATCGGAGGGAAGTAGCGATGAAAAAAATGGGATTTGTCCTGGCTTCGATGGCGAGCCTGCTGATGGCCGGCGCGGCCTACGCCACAGATGTCAAGATCGGCGTTCTGAATGACCGTTCCGGCATCTATGCAGACATCGCTGGCGAAGGCTCGGTCATCGCGGCCCAGATGGCGGTCGAAGACTTCAAGGCGACGGACAAGGGCATCAATGTGTCGATCGTCTCCGCCGACCACCAGAACAAGCCGGACGTCGGCTCGAACATCGCCCGCCAGTGGTACGACACCGAAAACGTCGATGTAATCGCCGATGTGCCAACCTCGTCGGTGGCGCTCGCCGTCAACGAGATCACCAAGGAGAAGAACAAGATCTTCCTCGCCTCGGGTCCGGCCTCGTCCGACCTCACCGGCAAAGCCTGTTCGCCCAACACCGTCCACTGGACCTACGACACCTGGGCGCTTGCCAACGGCACGGGCTCGGCCATGGTCGCACAGGGCGGCGACAGCTGGTTCTTCGTCACAGCCGACTACGCCTTCGGCCACGCGCTCGAGCGCGATACGACGGCGGTCGTCGAAGCATCGGGCGGCAAGGTTCTCGGCGCCGTCCGTCATCCTTTCCCCGGCCAGGATTTTTCGTCCTTCCTGCTGCAGGCGCAAGGGTCGGGCGCCAAGGTCGTCGGCCTCGCCAATGCCGGCGGCGACACGATCAACGCGGTCAAACAGGCGTCGGAATTTGGCATCACCCAGGGTGGCCAGGCGCTCGCCGCCCTGCTGATGTTCATCAACGACGTGCATGCGCTTGGCCTCGAAGTGGCGCAAGGCCTCGTGCTCACCAGCGCGTTCTACTGGGACAAGAACGATCAAACGCGGGAGTTCTCTGCCCGTTTCCAGGAGCGGAATGCCGGACAAAAGCCTTCGATGATCGAGGCCGGAGTCTACGCTTCTGTCCTGCATTACCTTAAGGCCGTCGAGGCCGTCGGCGACAAGGATGCGGCCAAGGTGATGGCCAAAATGAAGGAAATGCCGACCGAGGATCCGCTATTCGGCAAGGGCACCATCCGCGCCGACGGGCGCAAGCTGCACGACATGTATCTGTTCCGAGTCAAGAAGCCGGACCAATCGAAGGCTCCATGGGACTATTTCGAGACGGTGGCCACCATTCCGGCCGATAAAGCGTTCCGCCCGCTCGCCGAAGGCGGCTGTTCGCTCGTCAAGTAAGCGAGCCTCGCCAACGATGCGCCGAACAGCTCGGCGCGTTGCTTTGTCGACAAGTCAGCTGGAGCGACCATGTTCGAACTGCTTGGAATTCCGCCTCAGGTCCTGTTCGGGCAATTGCTGCTCGGGCTGATCAATGGCTCCTTCTATGCGGTTCTGAGCCTCGGGCTGGCGGTCATCTTCGGTCTCCTGAACATCATCAATTTCACGCATGGCGCCCAGTACATGCTGGGCGCCTTCGGCGCCTGGATGCTTCTCAACTATCTTGGCGTCGGTTACTGGTGGGCTGTGTTCATCGTCCCGCCGATTGTCGGCGTCACCGGCATCGTGCTTGAGCGCGTCCTGATCCGACGGCTCTATCGCCTCGACCATCTCTACGGGCTGCTTCTCACATTCGGCCTGGCGCTGATCATCGTCGGCTTCTTCCGCCAGTTTTTCGGCGTATCCGGCCTGCCGTACCCGCCGCCGCCGCTTCTGAACGGCGGGTACAATCTCGGCTTCATGTACCTGCCGAATTCGCGCGCCTGGGTGATCGTGGCTTCCCTCATCGTGTGCCTTGCGACCTGGTTCATCATCGAAAAGACCCGGCTTGGCGCCTATCTCAGGGCTGCGACCGAGAACCCGACCATGGTCGGCGCGTTCGGCATCAACGTGCCGCTGCTGGTCACGCTCACCTATGGTTTCGGCGTCGCACTCGCGGGTTTCGCCGGCGTGCTCGCCGCGCCGATATACGCAGTCAATCCGAACATGGGGGCAGACCTGATCATTGTCGTCTTCGCCGTCGTCGTCATCGGCGGCATGGGCTCGATCCTGGGCTCGATCCTCACCGGCTTCGGGCTCGGGCTGATCGAGGGGCTGACCCGCGTATTCTATCCGGAAGGCTCGGCGGTGGTGATCTTTGTCATCATGGCGCTCGTGCTGTTGGTCAAGCCCGCGGGTCTGTTTGGACGGAGTGTGTGATGACAACCGACACCAACCCGATCGCTATGACGGCCATAACGTCCGTCGGCGCTGCGGGCATGCCCCGTCATCACCTTGCGATCTTCGCCGCGCTGTTCGTCTTCCTCGTCGCCGCTCCATTTCTGCTCTATCCGATCTTTGTCATGAAGGTGCTGTGCTTCGCGCTGTTTGCCTGCGCCTTCAACCTGTTGCTCGGCTTCGGCGGTCTCCTGTCCTTCGGCCACGCAGCCTATTTCGGCATGGCGAGCTACGTCTCGGCCCATGCAGCAAAGGTATGGGGCCTGACGCCTGAGCTTGCCATTATCGCGGGCACGCTGGTGGCAGCGGTGCTCGGTCTCGCCATCGGCTCGCTCGCCATTCGCCGCCACGGCATCTATTTCGCCATGGTGACGCTGGCTTTTGCGCAGATGATCTATTTCTTCTCGCTGCAGGCGGCGTTTACCGGCGGCGAGGACGGCATCCAGGCCGTGCCGCGCGGCCATCTGTTCGGGCTGATCGACCTCCGTTCGAGCGAAGTTCTCTATTTCTTCGTGCTGGCCATCTTCTTCGCCGGCATATTGCTGATCTATCGGATCATCCATTCGCCGTTTGGCCAGGTGTTGAAGGCGATCCGCGAGAACGAGCCGCGCGCGATCTCGCTGGGCTATCGGGTCAACCGCTACAAGCTCGCCGTATTCGTGCTGTCGGCCACGCTCGCCGGCGTCGCCGGCGCAACCAAGGCCATCGTGTTCCAGTTGGCGTCGCTTACCGACGTCTACTGGACGATGTCCGGCGAAGTCGTGCTGATGACGCTGTTGGGCGGCATGGGCACGGTGTTCGGACCGATCGTCGGCGCGGCAGTCATCGTCACGATGCAGAACTACCTCGCGACATTCGGCGACTGGGTCACGATCGGCCAGGGCATCATCTTCGTTGTCGCGGTGCTGTCGTTCCGGGAAGGCATCGTTGGCGTCCTGGCAAAATGGATCCGAAAACCGCTCTGACCGGGTCGTGAAACCTAAGTTTCGGATGATCCGCGGTCGACCAAGTGGGGCCGCAGCGACACGGCACACAGCGTGGTCAGCATCCTCAACTAGGCAGATTTCTCATCGGATGCGACCACCAGCAGTTCGAACGTCACGCAGACGGGGTTAGCGTCGCGGCGAAGGCGACCTGCTGATATCACACCGTCCATGCCGACCAGCGCGAGGTCGAGCGTGCAACGACCGGAGCGGACGGCGCCCGTGACGAGAACTTCCGTCGCATAGGAGGAGACCGCCGAGCCATCGTCGAAATCCGCGCCGACCAGGCTGCCGATGCCCTGGATCGAGGCGTGGTCAAAGCCGTGCCGTCGGCAGACGGCTTCGATCGCCTGGCCGATATCTTCGTTGGGCCTTACCGTGCAGATGGCGGCGCGGCGGCCGCGGCGCTCACCGAGGAGCGGAGCCCTGATCGGCGCGAAAAGGCGAAAATTCGTCTCGGCGTCGTCGCGCACATCGAACAGCGCGCCCTCGATACCCCAGGCGGTGACCCCGACCGGCTCCGCCAGGTGCGAGTCGAGCGGCAGGAGATGGCCCATGCGGCGCACGCCGTCGGGTGTTCGCCAGATGCCATGGCAATGAAGAAAAGGCTGTTCGTCGCGCCGGCCGGCAACAAGGCCCGCATCCTCGATGACCGTTATGCCTTCCGGCGCGAATGTATCGCTGTACCACGCGGCGTGCGTGCCATCGGGAGAGGCGGCGGGGATGACGTAGCGCATTGGGTCAACCCGCGCGTTGCGCAGGCGGATATACCCGCCGCTGAACCCGGCGACCGCGAGGGCCTGCGCCACGGCGTCATTGATCGAGCGACCGGCTTCGAGCCGCAGCGTCAGCCGCTCTGCGGCGCAGGGCATCGCTGCGAAACGTTCCGAGGCGATCGGACCGGGATGGCGGATGCTGCGCATCGGAGCCATCTCAGGCGACAAGGCCGGCATGGATGAAGCCGCCATCGACGGCGAGAATCTGGCCGTTGATGTAGCTGGCCTCGTCTGAAATCAGGAAAGCCACCGCTCCCGCGATCTCGCGCGGCGTGCCGTAGCGGCGCTGCGGCACGCGATCCAACCACTGCCGGCGGACGTCCTCGGTGTGGACGGCCTGCGTCAGCGGCGTTTCGATCGGCCCGGGTGCGACGGCATTGACGCGGATGCCATCGACGCCGAGCTCATTGGCCATGACGAGCGTAAGCAGATTCTGGCCGCCCTTCGATGCGCCGTAGGCGCTGCGGCCCCTGTTGCCGCAAAGTCCAGAAACAGAGCTGATATTGACAATCGCTCCCGGCAGCTTCCGTTCGAGCCAGTAGCGCGCCGCAGCGCGCGAGACGATGAACGTTCCGGTGAGGTTCACATCGACAATGCGGCGGAAATCCTCGACGCTGGTCTCGACCGACGGCCGGTCCATCGCTATGCCGGCGCAATTCACGACTGCGGCAAGGCTGTGCGCGGCGGTGATCCGGCCGATGGCCCCGTCGACAGCCGCTTCGTCGACGACGTTGCAGACGATGCCGCGTTCCTCGCTGAGGCCGAGATCCGTGCAGGCCGAACCCAGCGCTGGGGCGGCGAGGTCGAGGAGGAAGACCTCGAAGCCGCGCTCGGTCAGCAGGCGCGCGGTCTCAAGGCCGATGCCCGATGCGCCGCCGGTGATCGCCACGGCGCGGCTTTGGTGGCTGCTGTTCATCGCCTGCTCCTCATGCCGAGAGCTTCGGCTCGGGCGGTCCCAACTCGCCGCGGCGCTCCAGCTCTTCGCGAATCAACTTCTTGGCGATCTTGCCATAGGCCGATTTGGGCATCGTCTCCCACCACACGAAGCGCTTGGGCATCTTGTAGCGGGCGAGCTTGCCTTCCAGCCAGCGCTCAATCGCGATCGTTTCGCGCACAACGCCGGCGCGTGCGACGCAAACCGCGACGCCGACCTCGCCCCAGACGGGATCGGGAATGCCGAGAACGGCGGCTTCGCTGATGTCGGGATGGAGCAGGATGTTCTCCTCGATCTCGCGCGGATAGATGTTGGAGCCGCCGGAGATATACATGTCGGACGAGCGGCCGGTGATGTAGACGAAGCCGTCCTCGGCCATGTGGCCCAGATCGCCGGTGCGGAACCAGCCGTTGCGGAACGCTGCGGCGTTGGCTTGCGGGTTGTCGTAATAGCCGGCGAAGACTGCAGGCCCGATCACGCAGATTTCGCCGGTTTCGCCGGGCGAGACGGCATTGCCGGCGTCGTCCTGGATCTCGACCTGCATGGCCGTGCGCTCGAAACCACAGGTTCCGATGCGCGCTTGCGGGCCATCCTCGACGGAATGATAGGAAGGAGGCTGCACAGTGATATTGCCCGTGACTTCCCCCAGGCCAAAATACTGGACCAGAACCGGCCCCAGTTTCTCGAGCGCCCGCTTCTGGTCGGCGCGGTACATCGGCGCACCGGCATAAATGACATAGCGCAACGAGGAATGGTCGAACCGGTCGACGCTGTCGTCCTCGACGAGCATCTTGAGGATGGTCGGCACGGTGAAGGCGTTGGTCACCCGCCATTTTTCGACCAACGCCCAGACCGTCGGCACGTCGAGCTTGTCGGTTGGCAGGAGGATAGACTTGGCGCCGTGCGCCACCTGCACGAGTTGATGGATGCCGGCCCCATGCGACAGCGGCGCCACCACGATCGAGGCGTCGTCGCGCGTCGTAGCGGGCATCAGGTCGCACAGATGATTGGTGATGACAAAGCCCATCTGGCCATGCGTGAGCACGGCGGCCTTTGGCCGGCCGGTCGTGCCGGAGGTGAAGAAGAACCAGCAGGGATCGTCGCGATCGACGGCGACGCTGGCAACGGTCCGGCCGGCAAAACGGGCGGCGACGGCGTCGTAGTCATCGCCGAATTCGGCCGCGCCGATCGACAGGACGAAGTCGATCCCGGGGGCTGTTTCCCGGCAGGCAGCAGCATGAGCCGGGAAGACCGCGCCGCAGATCAGGCCACGCGCGCCGCTCGCCTTGGCGAGGTAGGCGACTTCGTCCGGCGACTGGCGGTAGTTCGCCGGCACCCAGACGGCCCCGAGCCGGAAGCAGGCGAACATTGATTCGAACATCTGGTTGCAATTGGCCGACTGGATCAGGATACGGTCGCCCTTTGTCACGCCGAACGCGTCGCGGAGTGCAGCGGCCATCGCGTTGACGCGCGCTTCCATCTCGCGCCATGTCCACTGCCGCTCGCGCCAGACGAAGCCGATGTCGTGCGGATTGCGGCGTGCCGCCTGGGTCAAAAAATGCGAGAGGTTCATGACGCGCGTCGAGGAAGGCGTCACGCCGCCTGGGGCCAGGATCATTACTTGGCGCGCTCCAGCAACGACACGTAGACGAAAATGGCGTCAACGTCGCCGGGATCGACGCCGGCATGAGCAGGCGTGGACGCCGCTGCCGTCGCCATCAACTGCGCGGTGTTTTCCAATTCCGACTTTCTGAACGCGGAATGCGCCCGTCCATCGGTGTGAGCCTTCGTCATTGTGACAACCTCCTGGTGCGGGGCTTTAAAGCGGGGTGCACGTGCGCGCGCGAGGCGAACATCTGGGCAAGCCGTTCCTCGACGCGCCTTGCCTCCTGTATAAGATATCCGACGAGTTCGATTTGTCTTGCCGGCTGCATCCGGCTGTCGATCGCCGCGATCGACAGTGCGCCGACTGGCCGCGCGTCGGCGCTGCGAAGCACAACCCCGACCCCCCAGGAATTGGTGACGATGCGGCCGGGATTGAGCGAATAGCCGTTGGCGCGCGTCGTTTCGACGTCGCGCCGGATCTGCTCGACCGGCAGCATTGGGTAGTCGGATTTGAGCACTGCGTCATTGGCGGCCAGCACCGCTTCCACTTCCTCGTCGGGGAGTGCGGCGAGCATGGCGAGGGAGCCGGCGCCGACGCCCAGTGGGTGCTCGAATCCGGCCTGCAGCGCATGGGTCCTGACCGGGTATGTGCCTTCCTCGCGATAGAGGCAGACCGAGTATGTGTCGCGGCGAACCGAGAGGAAGCTGGCATCCTCGGTCTTTCTGGAAAGGCGCAGCAGACTTTCCATCGAGACCTGAAGCAAGCCGAAACGTCGCGAGGCGAGGCTGCCCAGCACGTAAGCCTCCTCGCCGAGATAATAGCGCCGCGTCGTCTCGTCCTGCTCGACCATTCCCGCGCGCATCAGCGCCAGCAGCAGGCGGCGCGTTGTCGGCTTGTTGAGCCCACTTTCCTCGACGATATCGGAGAGCGAAACACCGCGGTCGGCGTGCCGGCCGACCATCGAAAGAAGGCTGAGCGCCCGGTCGACGCTCTGCGAGCCGGTCTGATCGCGTTCCGGGGGCGGCGCGATGTCCATGGTCAGCGGAGCTCGCAGACGGCGCAGCTTTGGCCGCCATCGACAGGCAGGCAAACGCCGGTGACGAAGCGCGCCTCCTCGGAGGCAAGAAACACGGCCGCCGCAGCGACGTCCCACGCTGTTCCCATCCGCCCCATCGGCACCATGGCGTTGCGGACGGCCACCATCTCGTCGGCCGAACCATACTGGCCGGAAATCTGCTTGTAGATCATCGGCGTGTCGATCAGGCCCGGCATGATGCAGTTGGCGCGAATACCTTGCCGGGCATATTGCATGGCCAGCGCCACTGTGGCCTGGTTCACCGCGGCCTTGGCCGCATAATAGGCGAAATAGGGATAGCCGACGTAGCGTATCGCGGCGAGCGACGAGATATTGACGATTGCACCGCCGCCGCCCTTGAGCATATGCGGCAA
This sequence comes from Mesorhizobium sp. WSM4819, assembly GCF_055811215.1. Lineage (NCBI taxonomy): Bacteria > Pseudomonadati > Pseudomonadota > Alphaproteobacteria > Hyphomicrobiales > Phyllobacteriaceae > Mesorhizobium > Mesorhizobium sp. WSM4819. Next base: position 25,028 of record NZ_JBVVQO010000022.1, on the reverse strand, counting down.
CACCGCCTTGGCGGTGCGGTAGACCGGTCCGATATTGAGGTCGAGGGCGGCCTGGAACGCGTCCTCATCGAGTTCAATGGGACCGCCCATATGGGTCACGCCGACATTGTTGTGCAGGACGTCGATGGCGCCGAACGCCTCCATTGCCGCCGCTGCTGCCAGTTCGACTGAGGCCAGATTGGTCACGTCGGCCGACAACGCGATCGCCTGGTTGCCTTCGTCGCGGATGATATCAGCGGTTTCAGCGGCGGCCGCCGCAGCGAGATCGACGCAGGCGACGCGCGCGCCTTCGCGCGCGAAGGCGACCGCGGCTGCCTTGCCGTTGCCCCAGCCGGGTCCGGACGACCCCGCGCCAAAGACGATTGCGGATTTTCCCCTGAGCCGGTCGACCACCATCGAATTCCTTACAAAAATCGCGGCTGTTATCGGGCGGTTGAGCCACATGCCCTGCCCGCCCGGGAACTGCCCTGCACTCAGGTCAGGCTGGCGCCAACAGCCTTTTCCAGGATGGCCCAGGCTTCGTCGCCGTATTTGCCCTTCCACTCGGAGTAGAAGCCGGCGTCCTTCAGCGTCTGCCGGAACGGGGCCGCATCCGGATGGTTGATCTTCATGCCCTTGGCGGCGAGCTCCTGCTCAAGCGTGGCATTGAGCTTGGCGACGTCCTCGCGCTCCTTCACGCCGGCCTCGTTGAGGTTCCTGGCGACGATCTCGCGTATGTCCTGCGGCATCGCCTCCCAGGCCCGCTTGTTGGCGAGGAACCAGAAGCCGTCCCACATGTGGTTGGTGACCGAGCAGAACTGCTGCACCTCGTAGAGCTTGGCCGTTGAGATGATGGCGAGCGGGTTTTCCTGCCCGTCGACAATCTTCGTCTGCAGCGCCGAATACACTTCGGCGAAGTTGATGCTGGCCGGCGCCGACTTGAAGGCGGTGAACATCGAGGTCCAGAGCGGGCTGACCGGGACGCGAATCTTGAAGCCTTCTAGGTTCGCGGGCGTCTCGATCAGGCCGACGGAACTGGTGATCTGGCGGAAGCCGTTGTCCCAGATCTTCTCCATGACGATCAGGTTCGATTTCTCGATCTCGCCGCGCACATATTTTCCGAGGTCGCCATCCATCGCCGCCCACACCGCGTCGTAGTCCGAGAAGGCAAAGCCGATGCCGCTGATCGAGGCATTGGCGACGAGCGTGGAAAGGATCAGCGGCGACAGCGTGAAGAATTCGACGCCGCCCGAGCGAACCTGGCTCAGCATGTCGGTGTCGGCGCCGAGCTGGTTGCTGGGGAATATCTGGATGGCGACGCGGCCGCCGGTCTCCTCGCGGATTTTCTCGACGGCTTCCTGCGCGCGCAGGTTCATCGGGTGGGTGAGCGGCAGGTTGTTGGCGTATTTGTAGTTGAACTCCGCCGCCTGCGCCCCGGCGTAGCGGATGGTGCTCACGAGCGGGATGGATGCGGCTGCGCCTATCATCAAGCTGCGGCGGGTGATGGTCATCGTGTTTCCTCCTGGTTGAATCCGAGTGGCTAGAGATAGGCTACCGACAGCGCCGGGACGGCGGCGATCAGCAACAGGCCGGCAAGCAACGCACCGAGGTAGGGCCAGATGGCGCTCATAGCCTCGTCGGGCGAGACGTCGCCGATCTTGCAGGCGATATAGAAGCCGATGCCGATAGGCGGCGCCATAAGCCCGATGTTCATCGCCGTCACGACGACCATCGAATAGTGCACGTCGTTGATGCCCAGCCGAGCGGCGATTGGAAACATGATCGGCGCCATCAGAACGATCGCTGGCAGGCCTTCAAGAACGCAGCCGAGAACCATGAAGACGGCGATGGTGACGAGCATGAAGGAGAACCAGCCTCCGGGCAGGTCGGTCATGTAGATGGCCAGCTGGTTGGCGAAGCCGGTTTGCGTCAGCGCCCAAGCCATTGCCGAGGCGGTGCCGAGGATAAGCAGGATGGCGCCGGACAGCGCCGCCGTCTCGACCAGCATGGCGTAGAATTTCTTCGCGCCGATGCCGCCATAAAACAACGCGCCGATGACGAGCGCATAGAGCACGGCGATTGTGGACACCTCCGTGGCGGTGGCGACGCCGCCGCCGACGGCGCCGCGGATCAGGAAGGGGAGCACCAGCGCGGGGGCGGAGACGAGCAGCGTCTTCCAGACAAGTGAGAACGGAGCGCGATGGACGCCTTCCATGTTTTCGCCCGAAGCCTTCCAACGCGCGAGCACCGCAAGGACGAGCAACAGAACCACCGCGATGACGAAGCCGCTGGTGAAAAGCGCAGCGATCGAAACGCCGGCGACCGAGCCGAGCACAATCAGCACGATCGATGGCGGCACCGTATCGGCCATCGCAGCGCCGGTTGCGAGCAACGCGATCATCTGCCTGGGCTTGTGGCCGCGCCGCTTCATTTCTGGGAAAAGTGCCGGAGCGACGGTCGCCATGTCGGAAACCTTCGAACCGGAAATGCCCGAGACGAGGAACATCGAGCCCAGCAGCACGTAAGACATGCCGGCCTTCACATGGCCGAGCAGCGACGCCATGAACTCGACGATCGCCTTGCCCATGCCTGTCACGTCGAGCACACAGCCGAGCAGAACGAAGATCGGCACCGACAGCAGGATGAGGCTCGACATCCCCTCGTCGATGCGGCCGACAAGCACGATCATCGGCACGTGCGTGCTGAAGGCGATGAAGGCGATCGTGCCGACGCCGAAACAGAAAGCGATCGGCACACCGAGCAGAAGGCAGACCGCCACCACGCCGACGAGAAAGATGACGATGTTGGCGTAGCCGAGCGTGAGGAACAATGGCGAAAGCAGCCAGCCGACCACGGCCAGTGCGGCAATGACTGCGACAGCGGCGGCCAAGTTGGCGAGCGTCGCTGCGCGGATCGCGTGGCCCACGGCGATAACCGACATCAATGCCAGCCCGGCGACAATTGCCGAGGCGCGGAAGCTCATCGGAATGTTGAGCGCCGCCGAGGTGACGTACCACTCTTCCTGTACATACTGGCTTGCCGGCACGATCAGCGCGAGCAGCACCGTCGCCACGACGAGCAAAGCGAGGGCGTCCACGAAGTTGCGGCCGCGCTCGGGGATCAGGTTGAGGAAGATGGTAAGACGCAGATGCTCGTTGCGGTCGATGGCAATCGCCGAGCCGAGCATGGCGAGCCAGAGAAAGGAGATGGAGGCGGCCTCATCGATCCAGACGATCGGCAGCGATAGCACGTAGCGCGAGATGACGCCGGCGAGCAGCAGACCGATGACGAAGACGAGCAGGATCGAGGCCACCGCCTCGACCGGCCACATCAGCCGCGACCCTGGCCGCGCATCCAGCACCTCGGCCGGCGTATCGACGATCATCGTGTTGTTGCTGGCGGCTGCCATGCTTCAAGCTCCTCCGCTCGGACCAGGCAACGACGCCTGCTCACGCCGAAATCGGGAACGAAGCGATCTCCTCCCGCTCGTTCCAGATTTTTGCATACAGGTCTATATCATGGACCAATTATTTCGCATAACCGATTTTTGCCATGCAATCGGCTTTATATCAGCGACTTGCGGCGAAAATGCGATCCATATTGTGGATCGATGTCGCTAGTCGCGTCTATTTATGGTTGCAACAAGACATGTGGCAGCGCCGAGGCAATCTCCCGATCACTCGCAATCGAGAAGCCAGTATCATCGAATTCCATGCCCGCAGTGGCTGCTTCGCACGAGACGATCACTGTCGTTTGCGCGGCACGCGCGTGTGCAAGAACGGCCGCAAGCAAGTCCCGGTCCTTGCAGACATCGAGGTCGTCGACTAGGAGCACGGCCGCTGATCGGACTAGCGCTCGTGCGGCACGGATCCGGGCGGCCTGCATTGCACCGACGTGAGGAGGCTCCAGTCGCCTGTCTGTAGGTTCATCGACTGCCAGGCCGCACAGCGAGGCCGTGGCGATTATCTCTTCTTGCGAGGTCGCTGAGGGCGCTCCCAGGGCAATATTGTCGAGCATTGTTGCCCGCACCAACGGGATCGTCGGCGACAAAACGGTGATTGCCCGGCGCCGGTCGCGTTGCGAAATCTTGTTGACGGGGATGTCATCGAGGAAAATCGCCAGGCCGCTGTTTTCCTCGAAACCTGCGATGCTGGAAAAAAGCGCGCTGCGTGCTTCAGGCGTATCACCGCCAAGCAGGATCGACGCGCCGGGCGCGGCCTCCAGCACTTTTGACGGCGTGCCGTTTCGGCAATGAAATTCGATGCGCAGCCGCCGGCCTGACGTCGAGCGCGGCAGGGGAACTGGATTCACAGGATCCGCAAGCACCGGCCTTGCCAGGATGGAGGCAATCCGGCGGCGGGACTCGACATAGGCAAGCCGATAATCGGCGGCGCGAGCGAGGTCGGAAAGCTGGCCAACCGTCAGCCCGGCGAGGAGCAATAGCGTGCTGAGATCGCCAACGAGAATCGCCGGGCGGCCCGAAAACGCATAGGCCACGAGGATGACGACGATCACGGGCATGACGAAGTCGCTGGACGCGCGCGCAGCCCCCGACCACCCTGCCCGGCGAACGAGCCACATGTTGAGCGCTTCCGACATCCGGTCGATCTTGCGTGTGGACGTTCCGCTTTTGCCGAAATGGGCAAACGCCGCCCGGGCGGCAACGATGTCGCCGAGACGGCCGGCAAGCCGTCCCCGCCTCCGCCGGCCTTCGCGGATGGCCTGGTGAAGAAACGGCAGGGCAACAAGACAGACGATCGACCAGGCAAGAACGCCGCAAAGCAGGAACGGCGCAACCCCTGGGGCAAGCCAGAAAGCGCCAAGCACGATGAGAACGACGGAAGGACCCCCAACAAAGAGGGAAGCCACGCCGTCGGCCAGCCAGGATCTGATGGCGGAGAGGTCGGTGACGAGGCGGGTCATTACCAGGCCGAGACCGGTCCGGCCGGCGCCAGGCGGCAACGCGAAGAGTTGCTCGACCAGCAGTCTGCGGACCTCGCGCACATAGTCCAGTGCAAAAGCTGCCCCCTGTCGGCGCTGCATCACCCCGAGTGCGAAGAGCGCGATGCCGAGCGAAAGGCTGGCCACGATCAGCCTGCCCTGCCCGAGCGGCTGCGGTTCCCCGGAAACCGCCGCACCGACGATGGCGACAAGAGCGAGCGACGTGGCGGCCTTGGCAAAGCCGATGGCGACAAGAACCGCAAGGGCGACCAGTCGCGTGCCGATCAGGATTCCTGGTAGAGGCATTGTGCACCTCCAGCGATCACCATCAGGCGCGGGTTCAATATCCCTGAGACTATGCTTGCCGCGGTCGCCGGATCGGTGAGTTCCTTGACGCCATAGACAGGGACGTTGGCAGCGCCTGCTTCCCGGCGCGCCAGCGGCGAGCAGGTCAGGAGTCCGCTGAGCCCGAGCACGTCGTATCCAAGCTCGCGCAGCCTTTCGCAGCCCGCCACCGCCCCCATCGCATCCGCCTGCGGCAAACAGCACGCCGCCGGCCAGTTCCCGGAATTGCGGGGACTTTGCCAGCGCGGCCGTCTCGGACTGGAATAGCCCATCCGCGACCTCCAGAACCGCGATCTCCGCCCCGGTGGCGGCAAGAGAATGCAGCAAATGCTGCGCGCCCTCGACGATGGCATCGATTGGGGCAAGATAGGTCGTGGCAAAGCCGGCATCAGTAAAATCAAGAGCGGCGCATGCTCCGGCATCCATCATCGACCAGAGATCATTGCCGGCTCCGGTTCCGGTCACCTTTGCCGCACCAACTGCAAAACCTGCCCTGGTCAGACCACGCACGAGGCTTGCAGCTGTTGTCGTCTTGCCCGAATTCATCGACGTTCCGAAGACAACGATTGTCGGCGGGGTGAGCCGCGCCGGCTGCGGCGCGACCGTAAAGTCTGCAACGTTCAGAACGCGGCCGCATGAGTTGGTGACGAGGCCGAGCGGCACGATCGCAGTCGGAGACATGGTCTTGTCGTGCCATGCCAACGCCCGCGAAGCCACTCCGCCTGCCGCCACCATATGGCACGGTCCGAGATCTGCCGGCACGATCGCCTCGAACTGATCAGGGGCGTAGCGGTTGCCGTAGGCCAGGACGACTTCGTCCGTCGCGGCAAGTGCCGCCTTGCGTCCCGAGGGCAGTTCGACCGACTTGTGGTGACCGAGCGCCTCGATCCGCGCGAGCACCAAGTCGCCTGCCTTCGGTTCGGCGGGAGGCGCAAGCAACATCCGCATGCGCTCAGTGGGAATTCGGCGGGTCGTGAAAGCCCGCTTGGCCTTCGCGATGCGTTCGCAGTCAAGAATTTTCCATTGTGGTCTCTCCGGTCACCAAGGGGCGCTGTTACGTGGGGGAGAACGCGGTCGAACCAGGATTATTCTCGGTGGAGTTGCAATTCTTTTCGCCACGATGGCGTAGACCCAAGCCGCGGGGCCTACGCACACGCCGCGCGAAGCAGCGGACGAGAAACAGGCGTGCGGTCATAGCGGACGGCAAGTTCGGCATAGACCGCATCGTTGATCAGCAACGGCCCATTGAGGCTTGCCGCCTCAAGCCGGTCGATCGACCAATCCGCCCAGTTCGCATCGTCCGTTACAGGATCGAGCCGACCAGCGTCACGCGTCGCCACGCGTCAGCGCCAGGATGGCGTCGGTGTCGAGGCCCTTGCCGGCATGGCCGCGCAATTTCGCGAAGCGGCTCGCGGGCTGCTTCTTGTCACTACGCACAATCACCACATTGCCGTCATCGGTGCGGCGGAAATCAACCTTGCTGCCCGGAACGATTCCGAGCAGGTCCCGGACCGGCTTCGGGATGGTCACCTGTCCTTTGGCTGTGACTGTGTTGGTCATCTCCGCACCTTGGTAGTACCCATTTTCGGTATTATTATGTGGACCGAATTTCAACCTCCACAAGCGGCTGCCGAAGCCGTGATTTTGTGGCTTGTTTCCCCGGGGCGCGCCTGTCGACGTCGTAATCCGCAGCCACGCACCCTATTTACGCCGCATGAATGACATTACGAACAGACGCGCGCTTCTACTCATCAATCCAAAGGCACGACGCGGGCAGGAATCTCTCGCACCGGTCGTCGAGCGGCTCGAAGCCGGAGGGCTCCGCGTCAGCGTCGAGACATTTGAGGCACTGCCCGAGATAGCACGCGACATCGTGCGCCTTCGCCATAGGGCCGATCTTGTGATCGTGTGCGGCGGCGATGGCTCGGTGTCCTCGGCGGCTGTCGCGGTCATGGAAAGCGGGCTGCCGATGGGCATCATTCCGATGGGGACGGCGAACGATCTGGCGCGTACCCTCGAAATACCGTTGGATCTTGGGAAGGCGGCCGACGTGATAGTAGAGGGCGGACGACGTCTGATCGATATCGGAACCGTCAATGGCCACGCTTTCTTCAACGTCGCGAGCATCGGCCTCAGCACCGATCTTGCCCAGGGGCTGGATCCGGCGCTGAAGAAGCGTTTCGGCAGGTTTGGCTATGCCCTGGCGGCCATGAAAGTGTTGACCAAGGCCCGCCACTTTGAAGCAAGGATTACCGAAAAAGGCGCAACGACCGAAGTCGAGACCTACCAGATAGCGGTCGGCAACGGCCGCCACTATGGCGGCGGCAACGTCGTCGAGGAGACGGCGGAGATCGATGACGGCCATCTCGACCTGTACAGCCTGGAAATGACGAATCTCTGGAAGATGGCGCTCTTGTTGCGCTCGTTCCGCTCCGGCACGCACGGCGCCTGGAGCGAGGTTCGCACAGCCAGATGCGTCGAGTTCGACATCGAGACGAAAAGGCCGATGCCGGTGAACACTGACGGTGAGATCGTCACCTCGACCCCGGCGCATTTCAAGGTCCACCCGAAGGCAATTTCGGTGTTCGCGCCTGCCGCCGCGCGCATACAGCCCCGCACAAAGGTGCTTGGTGACGCGGTCAGCGCAAACAGCGGCTAGACTGGCGATCAAGCGCGCGTCGAACAAACCCAATCGCCCGCGGTCATCTCTCGATCAGGAGTGATCTGGCAACAGCAACATAGCCTTCCGGGCATGTCTTCGATCATTGCTTGACGAACGCGCCCGTGTAGGTCTGGCCGGCAAGCCTGACGGTTCCGGCCAGGGTTCTGTCGGGCCGCATGACAAAACTGACGTCTGCGCCACTCGGCAGGCGCTCAAGCTTCAACGTAGTCCCCACAATTCTTCCAACGCCGGCGGCCTCTCCCGGATGGTTGTCGCCCAGAGTTCCCCACGCGTAGGTGACCGTCACCTTGCCATTGGAAGAAATCGTCTGAACAGCAAGTTTGGCGTCATACATCCCCTCCAATCGTCCGGCCCATAGACCCGAAAAAGCAGCATATTTTGTCGGGACGGTGTTGGCAGGGGGAGTGACCGCCACGGATTGATCAATGATTGCCGAGTCGGAAGGAACAGCGGCAGGATCCGAGGCGGTTTGGGCAGGAATGGATCCAGGTCCTAACGCAGGTTCGACAGTGGGTCGCGGCGTTTCAGGGGCCGATTGGCACGCGGTTATGGCAAGCGCCGCGAAGCCAAGCATTGCGTTGCACATTCGGCGTGCCATCATCTGGTGCCCCGGCCATCTCTGAATCTAGCGCAGGCTAACCTTATCGCGCGTTTTCACGACCTCTGTCCACCCAAGATGTCTCGTAGAACAGCAGTTCGTCGAGGACGTGCAGCGGTCGAAAGCGAACGCTTCCATTCGTCGCCAAAGTAACCGCCTTGGCGTCTGAAAATGTTTTTAATTCAATTATTTACGCTAGAATTTTGATCTATTTTCCAGGCTTTTGGCTTTCGACCACAGACGCTCTAAGCTGCTATCGATGCAGTCGCTGCCGTTTCGGCGGCAACGCCGTCCACCATGACATGACCGATGCCCCGCGAGCAGCGCTCGATCCTCGCCTCGACGCGGTACACATCACGCAATAGCGCCGGGGTGACGACCTCTTCCGGCGTGCCGCAGGCGACCATCCGGCCCTCGGCGATGACGATGCATTTGTCGGCGAAGCGCAGGGCCTGATTGAGGTCGTGAATTGCGATCAGCACCGCAATCCCGTGCTTGCGCGCAAGCCCGCGCATGAAGGTCAGCACCTCTACCTGCCGGTGCAGGTCAAGCGCGGACGTCGGCTCGTCCATCAGCAGGATTTCAGGTTCGCGAGCCAGGGTCTGGGCAATGCTTACCACCTGCCTTTGCCCGCCGCTCAATTCTCCGACGTTGCGAAAGGCAAGATCCGAGATGCTGAGCGCGGCCAGGATGCCGTCTATGAGTGCGAGGTCGCCGTCGCTGACCGACCATGCCGAGCCCTGCTTGCGGGCGAGCAGAATCGATTCATAGACGGTCAGCACCGCGTTGGCTGCCGTATCCTGCGGCATATAGCAGATGCCGTCCGGCCCCTTCACGGCTCCCTCGAGGCAGACGCGTCCCGGGCCCTTCAGAAGTCCTGCGATGCGCTTGAACAGCGTCGACTTGCCCGCTGCGTTGGGTCCGATCACGGCGACAACCTCGCCACCCCGGAAAATGGGAGTTGAAACATCCGAAAGGACGAGCCGCGCCCCGTGGAAGGCTCCGAGACCATCGAGCCTGATCGTTACCATGAGCGCCTCACATTCGAGAGGATCAGCGAGATGAAGAAGGGAATGCCGATAAGCGAGGTGACGATGCCGATCGGGAAGATCGTGCCCGGAACGAGCGACTTGCTGGCAACCGAACTCGCCGAAAGGATGAGCGCCCCCGAAAGCGCCGAGGCGGGCAGGAAGAAGCGCTGATCTTCTCCGATCAGCATGCGGGCGATGTGCGGACCGACAAGCCCGATGAAGCCGATCGTGCCGACGAAGGCGACGGGAATGGCAGCAAGGAGGCTCACCATCATCATGGTTTCAAGCCTGAGGCGTGCGACCTTGACGCCAAAGCTCGCGGCCTTGTCTTCGCCTAGCCGCAGCGCCGTCAGCGCCCAGGCGCGGCGCACGAATATCGGAAGTGTTGCGAGAAGGATGAGGCTGGTGATGATGAGCTTGGGCCAGGTGGCTTTGGTGAGGCTTCCCATCGTCCAGAACACGACCGCGGCGAGCGCCTGCTCGGAGGAAAGATACTGGACGAGCGACAGCAGCGCATTGAAGGTGAATACGAGCGCGATGCCGAGAAGCACGATGGTTTCGACCGTCACGCCGCGCTTGAGGCTCAGAAGGTGGATGACGAGCGCGGTCAGCATCGCCACCACGAAGGCGTTCAGCGGCACGATATATTCGATCGCGGCCGGGATCAGCGCGACGCCGAAGGCGAGCGCGAGGGCTGCGCCAAAGCTGGCCGCCGCCGAAATGCCGAGCGTGAACGGGCTGGCGAGCGGATTGTTGAGGATTGTCTGCATCTGCGCACCGGCGACCGACAGTGCTGCGCCGACGACTACAGCCATCAGCGCGATGGGAAGCCGGATGTCCCACAACACGACGCGCACCTGAAGCGGCACACTGCCGGGAGAAACCAGGGCGAGCACCACCTGGTCGAGGCTATAGCTTGCGGGCCCGAGCGCGAGGTCGATGCAGAGGCTCAGCAGCAGCGCCAGGGCGAGCCCCGCCAGGATCAGCTGCTTGCGCAGGACAAGGGCGCGGTAGAGCCCGCGCCCTTGCTTGGCTGACAGTGCGGCCGGTTCACTGCTCATCGGAGAGCGAGACCCAATGGCCAGGCGTGTACCCGACCGGCAGGAACTTCTCATGCAACTCCTTGAAGGTGGCCTCGGCGTCGAGATCGGCGAACAGGTCGGGATGCAGCCATTTGGCCATCTGCTGTATGGCGACGAACTGATAGGGGCTGTTGTAGAACTGGTGCCAGATGGCGTGGACCTGCCCGTTCTCCACCGCCTTGATGCCGGTTAGCGCGGGCCGCTCGGTCAGGCCCTTGAGTTTCTTCAGTGCCGCGGCTTCGTCGGCGCCGGGACCGACGCCGACCCATTTGCCGCCCGGCACATAGGCCTCCCAATTGCCGCCCGTCACAATCACCTGGTCGGGATCGCTGGCGATGATCTGTTCGGGATTGAGCGCGCCAAACGTGCCCGGGATCAGGTCGGCCGCGATATTGGCCCCGCCGGCCATGTCGACGAACTTGCCAAAATTGTCGTTGCCGAAGCTCATGCAGCAATCATCGGAATAGCCCCCGGCGCGATCGATGAACACGGTCGGGCGCGTGGGGTTCTTCTCTGCGATCACATCGGTGACGCGCGCGATCTGGGCCGCGCGGTAGGCGATGAACGCCTCGGCCCGCTGTTCTTGGCCAAGCAGCTTGCCGATCAGGCGCATGCTCGGCTCGGTGTTGGTGAAGGGTTGCTCGCGGAAATCGACATAGACCACCGGAATGCCGACGGCGGCGAGCTTCTCGATGTATTGCGCGTCCTCGGTTGCCTGCTTGGACTCGATGTTCATGATCATCACGTCCGGGTCAAGTGCGATGGCCTGCTCGATGTCGAAGGTGCCGTCCTTGAAACCGCCGAAGGTCGGTATCGCCGCCATCGACGGGAATTTTTCCAGATAAACGGCGTAATTGTCCGGATCGGCCTGGGAGAAATCCTCGCGCCAGCCAACGATGCGCTTGAAAGGGTTGTCGGTATCGAGCGCGGCGATCAGGTAGATCTGCCGGCCTTCGCCGAGGATGACCTTCTCGACCGGCGTCTTCACCTCGACCTTGCGGCCGGCAATGTCGGTGACGGTCTCGGCGCGCGCGCCTGGGGTAAGCGGCATCAAGGCCGCGAGCGCGACCGCGGCCGCAAATATCGATTTCAAAATCATTGGGCTCTCGCAATTCAGTTGCCGGCCCCGCTTATGAAACATGAGTTGTATAATCAAGAATTTTCTTTTAGAGCAATTCCAATGTAGCCACTTTGGGGAGTGCGTTTCGGGCAATGACGGCTCACGCAAACTATTCGCTGCGCGACGAGATTCGGGACTATTGGTCCGACCGCGCCGAGACATTCGACCTGCAGGTCGGCCACGAGATTTTTTCCGAGCAGGAGCGTGCCGCCTGGCACGCGCTCTTAACCACACACCTTGGACCAGGCGCCGGGCGGGCGTCTCTGGATCTCGCCTGCGGGACTGGCGTCATTTCGCATCTGATGCACTATCTGGGCTTTGTGGTGACAGGCCTCGACTGGTCGGAAGCCATGCTTGCCAAGGCGCGCGCCAAGGCACAAAAACGCGGCGCCGATATCCGCTTCATCGTGAGGGATGCAGAACGGACGCTCGAGGACAGGGCGAGCTACGATGTCATCGTCACCCGTCACCTGGTCTGGACGCTGCTGGATCCGAAGGCGGCCTTTGCCGAATGGTTCTCGCTGCTGAAGCCCGGCGGCAGGCTGCTGGTCATCGACGGCGATTTTGTCAGCCGCAACTGGGCGACGCGTATGCGGGAACTTTGGGAGAAGCTCACGGCCGGCAAGTCCCAGGTCTCGGACGATGACGGCGCCGCCATGGCCAGACGTCACCAGAACATTCTTGCCCGTGTCTATTTCTCAGGCGGCGCACGGGCGGAAGAGATAGTTCGCTTGCTGGCCGAAGCCGGGTTCGAGCAGCCGGTCGTGGACTGGAAACTGGGCGCGATCCATCGCGCCCAGGCTCGACGGATGAGTTGGCCCAAGGCGCTCGAACGCGCCACTCAACACCGCTTCGCGATCTGCGCGACAAAGCCGCAGTAAACGCCTCGGCGTTGCCGCATCGGTCGCTCCATGCCACCTTAACTGCCACCGCCGCCGTCGCTCTCCCCGCGAACGGAGCGGTGTCGCGCTCGACGACGATGTCCGACGTGCCATCAAAGTCGATCCATTATACGCGTTCGCGCCTTTTTTTCTTTTAGTCGAGGATGCGTATAAAATCGAATATACGCAATCACGTATATTGCCGATCTATACGTCTTCGCGTATATTGTTTATTGGAGGTGCTCCATGACCGAGCAAATCGCCCGAACAGAAAAACAACTCGGCGCCATTTTACGCCGCGTCCGCAAACAGGCCGGCCTTACCCAAGGCGGACTGGGTGATCGCATTCACCTGCGCCAGGGGACAGTGTCACGCCTCGAAGCCGGAGAGCCCGCGGTCCAGCTGCGGACGCTGATGGCTGCGCTCTCGGCGCTCGACTTGGAACTCGTCATCCGACCACGCACCAAGGGCAGCGCCGCCGACATCGAGGACCTGTTCTGATGGGACGCCCGCGCGCCCACGCTCCGCTCAACGTTTTCCTGAACGGCCGCCTTGTCGGCGTCATGCGGCGTGAGGCGACAGGCGCGGTCGATTTCAAATATGCCGACGAGTGGCTGGCATTCCGCGGCACCTTCCCTGTATCTCTCTCGCTGCCGCTGCGGGAGGACCGCTACATCGGCGAGCCGGTCATCAACGTCTTCGACAACTTGCTTCCGGACAGCAGCGATATCCGCAAGCGCGTTGCTGAAAGAGTCGGCGCAGCCGGTACCGATGCCTACAGCATGCTAGCCGCACTTGGCCATGACTGCGTCGGCGCACTCCAGTTCCTGCCGGACGGCGTCGATGCCGGACTCGCCGGAGAAGTCAACGGCAAGCCGGTGACCGACGCCGAGATCGCCGACATCGTCAAAAATCTCGCTTCCACTCCGCTCGGCATGGGCGAAGACGAAGATTTCCGTATCTCGATTGCCGGCGTCCAGGAGAAAACGGCGCTGCTGCGCAAAGACGGTCAATGGTTCAAACCGATCGGCACGACAGCCACCACCCATATTCTCAAACCGCAGATCGGCCGCCTGCCGAACGGCATCGACCTGTCGAACAGCGTCGAAAACGAATATCTGTGCCTCAAGCTGGTGGAGGGAATGGGCGTTCCTGTCGCCCGCGTCGAGATCGCTGATTTCGGTAAACGGCGAACGTTGATCGTCGAGCGCTTCGACCGCATCTGGACAAGAGACGGACGCTTGCTGCGCCAGCCGCAGGAGGATTGCTGTCAGGCCCTCTCCGTGCCGCCGACCAGAAAATACCAATCAGAAGGTGGGCCGGGCATGCGCGAGATCATCAACCTGCTCAAAGGCAGCGATACGCCAGACGCTGATATCCTGACATTTATGCGGGCCAGCATAATTTTCTGGCTGCTGGGTGCAACGGACGGACACGCCAAGAACTTCAGCATTTTTCTGTCGCCCGGCGGCGGCTACCGCATGACGCCCCTCTATGATGTGCTGAGCGCACAGCCAAGCCTGGATTTGCACCAAATCCCACGAAAGAAATTCAAGCTCGCAATGTCTGTCGGCAAGAGCAACCACTACGCCTTGCACGAAGTTGTACCGCGCCATTTCCTGCAGACGGCCGACCTTGCCGGCGTTGGAAAACCGGCAATGCTGTCGTTATGCGACGATCTGGCGGCAAATGCAGAACGCGCGGCCGCAGCGGTTGTCGACAAACTCCCCAAAAGCTTCCCGGACCCGCTCGTCAAATCGGTGATGACCGCCATTGCCGACAGAGTCCGCCTTCTCGCCGATGTGAAATCCTGACGCCATGCGTTGGCAGGACCGACCTTCCCCTACCAGCCTGCTTCAGCTGAAGCCTTCTGTCGCCTCACAGGAGGCACGACAGGCCGGTCGCGTCAGCTCAGATGCGCCACCGAGGATTATTTCTTCTGGTTGGCGTCCTGCAGGATCATCTCCGATGCCTTCTCCGCGATCATGACCACTGGAGAGTTGGTGTTGCCGGAAACGATCGTCGGCATGATCGAAGCATCGACGACGCGCAGGCCGGAAATGCCGTGCACCCGCAGCCGGCCGTCGACCACTGCCGTCGAGCCTGCGCCCATCTTGCAGGTGCCGACCGGGTGGAAAATCGTCGTGCCGATATCGCCGGCCTTGCGGACGAGTTCTTCGTCGCTTTCATAATGTGCGCCGGGAAGCATTTCCTCAGGCGCGAAACGGGCAATGGCGCGCGCCTTCATCAAGCGGCGGACGTGGCGGAGCGATGCCACAGCCACGGTCCTGTCTCCCTCGGAAGACAAATAGTTCGGCCGGATCTTCGGAGCCGCCTGCGGATCGGACGCCTCCATGTGGACGGTGCCGCGGCTTTCCGGTCTGAGATTGCAGACCGAAACCGTGACCGCGGGGAAGCGATGCAGCGGCTCGCCCAGCCGGTCAGTGCTCAACGGCTGGACATGGTATTCGAGATCGGGCGTCTCCAGGCGTGGGTCGCTCCTGGCGAAGATACCAAGCTGGCTCGGCGCCATCGACAGCGGTCCGCTGCGACGGATAGCGTATTCGACGCCCATAGCCGCACGGCTGAACAGATTGTGGTAGCGCTGGTTTAGCGTCGAGGCGTTGGCGACCTTGAAGACTGTGCGGATCTGCAGATGATCCTGCAAGTTCTCGCCGACGCCTTCCAGCGCGTGGCGAACCGGGATTCCTGCTGCGCCAAGCACGGCAGGTCGGCCGACGCCGGAAAGCTCGAGCAGCTTCGGCGAATTGATCGCGCCGGCGGCAAGGATCGTCTCGCCTGCCCGCGCACGATGCAGTTGGCCACCCATGCGAAAGACAACGCCGGTAACGCAAGCTCCGTCGAAATCCAGCAACTCGGTCTCGGCGCCGGTGACGACGCGCAAATTCGGCCGTCGCAGCGCGCTGCGCAGGAACGCCTTAGAGGTATTCCAGCGCACGCCTTTCCTCTGGTTGACCTCGAAATAGCCCGACCCTTCGTTGGTCCCTCCGTTGAAATCCTCGGTCCGGGGGATGCCGAGTTCCTCGGCAGCATCGCGGAAGGCATCCAGGATTGGCCACGACAGGCGCTGGCGCTCGACGCGCCATTCGCCACCGGCGCCGTGAAGGTCGTTGGCGCCACCAAAATGGTCCTCGGACTTGCGGAAATACGGAAGCACGTCATCCCAGCCCCAACCGAGATTCCCGGCTTGCCGCCAGCCATCATAGTCGGCCGCCTGGCCACGCATGTAGATCATGCCGTTGATCGACGAGCAGCCGCCCAGAAGCTTGCCGCGCGGATAGTTGAGCGCACGACCGTTCAGCCCGGGCTCCGGCTCGGTCTTCATCAGCCAATCGGTGCGCGGGTTGCCCATGCAGTAGAGATAGCCGATGGGAATGTTGACCCAGTGATAGCGATCGCTGCCGCCGGCTTCCAGAAGCAGCACGCGCATGCCTGGATTGGCCGACAGTCTGTTGGCCAGCACGCAGCCGGCTGAACCCGCGCCGACGATGATGAAGTCGTACTGTCCAAAATCGGCAGCGGTCTGTGTCAATTGGACGTCCGTTCGCTTGCCATCCTGTCCCATAGCGGACCCATGGCCTTGTTGATCTCACCATAGAGACGATAGCGCCGCTCATAGACCGGTGCGATCGCGCAATTGGGCTGGTAGCATCGGTCGGGCGCGGTCATCGCGGCGGCGCCCGCAGAGAAGTCGGCAAATAAGCCGACGCCTGTCCCGGCTGCAATCGCAGCTCCCAGCGCACCTGTCTCACGGCTGCGCGCCACGGTCACCGGCACGTCCAGCACATCTGCGAATATCTGCGGCCAAACGGCGCTGCGCGAGCCGCCACCCGAAAGAACCGCCTGGCTGACAATGGCTCCCGCTCGACGCAACGTCTCGACATGGCGCCGGTGCTCGAAGACGACGCCCTCGAACAGTGCGCGCAGCATATGAGCCCGCGTGTGCCAGCCGGCGATGCCGTAGAAACCGGCACGCGCTTTGCCATTCTGCTGCGAGCCGTAAAGGAATGGGTGGTAGATCGGCATGTCTCCCGCGGGATCGACGGAAGCAACAAGCTCGCCGCAGATCTCGAATGGCGATGCGCCTGCCGGCGGCGCATGCTCGAAGAACTCACGCACGATCCACTCGAGATTTGCGGCCGAAGTGGCGCTCGATTCGATGGCGAGGTAGCGCACCGGATCGAACGTCGACAGCATGAAGATCGACGGATCGCGGATCGGCTCCTGGGTGATAACCTGGTTGATGCTCCAGGTGCCGGCAATGATCGAGGCGGCGCCGGTGCTGGTGACGCCCGAACCGATGGCGCTGGCGACGACGTCGAACAGGCCCGCCACCACAGGCGTGCCCGCAAGAAGGCCGGTGGCAGCGGCGACATCGCGCGTGACATGGCCGGCGATGGCGGAGGCTTCCAGCACGTTCGGCAGCAGTTCCATGCAATCGTCGAGACCGTAGGCGGCCAGCAACTCAGGCTCGTAGCGTCGGCCGGGCATGTGCAAAAGCCCGCAGCCCGACATATCCGAGGTCTCGGTCGAGCGCGTGCCGGTGAGGCGGTTGACGATAAAATCCTTGCACAGGAAGACGGTGCCTATTTTGGCAAAAAGTGCCGGATCATGGCGCTTGAGCCACGCCAGCAGAGTCGGCGTCTGCGCCGCCCAGGGCCGTTGCAGGCAGTGGATATAGGTCCGGTCGCCAACGCCTGCGGCCGCCCATTCGCTGACGATGCCGACGCCGCGCGTGTCGAGCGACTGGATGCCGAGCAGCGGGTCGCCGCCGCGGTCCAGCGCATAGAGCCCGTTGCCGTGGCCGGCGCAGCCGATCACCGCGATCTCGCGGGGGTCGATGCCCGACTGGTCGAGGCACTGGCGGATGACCTCGACGGCGTTGCGCCACAATTCGCCGAGGTCCCGCTCGACATGGCCGGGCTCTGGCATGCAGGAACGGCCGTCGCGAGCGGCAAGTGCGAGTTCGCGACCGGCTGTGTCGAAGATGATGGCCTTGATGACGGTATTGCCCGCATCAAGGCCAAGAATGTATCGCTGCATTGAAGCTCCTCCCAAGCTGCAAAGATTATTCTTGCTGGTAGAGCTCCCAGGCCGCCGCGCCGTCCGCATTCTCATGGATGATCGCCATCAATCCTCTCACGACGGCACGAGGGTTGGAATGCTGGTATATGTTGCGGCCATAGACCATGCCTGCCGCGCCTTGTGCCATCAGCGCCGCCGACTTGTCGAAGACGGCGCGCAAATCCTCCCTGCCCCCACCGCGCACAAGGACAGGACAGCGTGCCGCAGCCACCACCCGGTGGAAGTCGTTCGGATCGGTCGTCGGATCCGCCTTGATGATGTCGGCGCCCATCTCGCTGGCGAGCCGGGTCAGGGTGACGATCTTTTCGGGGTCGCCGTCGACCATGTAGCCTCCGCGCTCTGAATTGGGCAGCATTGCCAGCGGCTCGATCATCAGCGGCAAGCCATATCTTTCACAGTCGGCGCGAACCCTGGCAATGTTGTGGACGCATTGCCGAAACAGGTCCGGCTCGTCGGGCGGCATGAATAGATTGACGACCACGCAGGCCGCGTCCATCTCCAGCGCGCCGATCAGCGGCTCGGCTTCGTTCTGCAGGATGGCCCACATCGAGCGATGGCGGGTTTTGTTGTATGGATTGCCCATGTCTATGCGCATGACCAATGCCGGCTTGTCCTTGCCTGGCAGGGACTGCAGCAGATCGGCCTGGCCATAATTCATCTGAATGGCGTCCGGTCCCGCGGCGACCAGTTGGGCGACGACGCCAGCCATATCCTCCAGCCCTTCCAGGAACGTCGGCTCGTTGCATACGCCATGGTCGATTGCGACGTCGAGACAGCGCGCCCCGCCGAACAGCCGGTTCATGCGGACTTTCTTGTTGATGCGCATTCGGCGCTCCTTCCTTGGTCTTTTTGCGATAGCTGGTCGAGATCGACGCCATGCTGGCGCTGCAGCAGGGCGAGGAAATCGGCGCGCTCGAATGCTTTGCGCGCAGCGTCCCAGCTCTTTTCGACAGCGAGAATATCGAGAACCGCGTCGAGAAGATCGGAAGAGAGAGCACCGGTGATGGCGATTGTCGTGCGGCGGAGCAGCAGGTCCTCCAGCTGTTCGACATATTCATTGGCGATGAGATACTGAATTTCCCGGGCCGAGTAGTCGCTGCCAGGCAAAAGCTCGTCCCGTCCCGCTGCCAAAAAAGCGGCGACGGCATCCGCCACGGTGCCGTAGCGCTCGAACAGGCTGCGCATGCGGTCAAGCGACAGGCCATGCACCGCCGCGCGCTCTGCGCACCATTTTTCGGGGGCCATGGGAAAATGCCGGCCGCCGCCGATCGGCATGTTTTCGGTGCCGACGATGCGCTGTCGGCACAATCGCTCGAGTACAATATCCGCTGCCAGTTCGCCGAACGACCGGAAGGTTGTCCATTTCCCGCCGATCATGCACAGCGTCGGCGGCACCATACCGGCGCCCTCGATGAGCTCGCAGAAATGATCGCGGGGAATGCGCCCGGTAAAACTGTCCCGGCTTATCGGTAGCGGCCTCACCCCGGTGAACTGAAAGACGATGTCGGTATCAGTGATCTCGATCCCGGGAAACACGAAGGACAGGGACTGCCTGATGTATTGCCGCTCGTCGTCCTCGCAGCGCGCCTGGTCGGGATCGTCGGCACGGATATCCGTCGAGCCGACCAGCACATTGCCGAGATAGGGGAACAGGATGCAGATCCGGCCGTCCTCGTTCTCGTAATAGATCATGTGGCCGTCGAGGGCGTCGTGAAGCTCGCGATTATCGACGATCAGATGCGATCCTTTGGTGCCACCCATAAATTTCGGCGCGACGGCTCCGATAGCCGAATTGGTCAGGTCGATCCAGCCGCCTGTGGCGTTGACGACGAGCCGCGGCTTCACGGCAACTGTTTCGCCAGACAGTCCGTCGTTAAGCGCAAGGCCCGCGTCACCGAGCGATACGCGTGCATAGTTGAGCGCTCGAGCCGATGGCTTTTCGTTCATGGTGTCGCGCAGCATCTCGGTACCCAGCCGCTCGGGGTGGCTGACCCAGGCGTCATAGTATGTCGCCGAATTGCGGATAGCAGGATTGATTGCAGGCCAGACCTTGAGTGTTTCAGCACGGCTCCTGAACTTGTGCGTCGGGACGATACGCCGTGCGGCGGTGAAGAAGTCATACATCGCCAGGCCGGTCTTGATGACCAATGCGCCGCGCCGACCCGGACGACGGCTTAGCCCAAGGAATCGGAATGCGCCATTTGCGATGCCTGAGAAAAGGTCGAAGACAGGCACTGTGGTTGGCAATGGCGCAACGCAATGCGGCGCGTTCTTCAATAGCCGATCGCGTTCGAGCAGAGATTCGCGGACCAGCTTGAACTCGCCGTTTTCAAGGTAGCGCAAGCCACCATGAACCATGCGCGAGAGGGCTGCGCTGGCGCCGCAACAATAATCGCCCTTTTCGGCGAGCAGGACATCGACGCCCTGCAAAGCGAGCTCGCGAAACACGCTGATGCCGTTGATGCCGCCGCCTATCACGAGGACGTCAACATCGGGGTTCTCGCGCAAGCCGGCGATCGTCTGGATGCGATTCATCTCAGGACGCGCTTTCGATCACGCGTCTATCGCTACGAGATGCCCGGCCACCGCCGCATCGATCGTCCCCAGTTCCGCCGCGCTCAGCAAGATCTCCCCTGCCCTGGCGTTGTCGAGCGCCTGCGTCGCGTTTCGCGCTCCACACAACGCGAAGGTGATGCCGGGTTGCGCCAGCGTCCAGGCGATGACGATCTGCGTCATGCTTGCCTGGTGGACCTCAGCGACCGGGGCCAGGGCATGTTTCAGCGCGGCTACCTTGCGCCGGTTGGCCTGAGAGAATCGAGGATTGTCCTTGCGCTGGTCGTCGCCGCTGAACTCACGCGCCGGATCGATGGCGCCCGAGAGCAGGCCGAGTGCAAGCGACGAGTAACTGAGTGCTGCAACTTGATGCTGGCGCGCGATCGGCAGCAATGTCTGCTCGATGTCGCGATCCAGCATCGAATATCTTTCCTGGATCGCGTCGAGCTGGCCAGCGGCGACATACTGCTGCAGCTCGGCAGCATTGAGATTGCTGGCGCCGATGGCGCGGATCTTGCCAGCGGATTTGAGGCGTTCGAGCGCTTCCATTGTTTCGGCAATGGGTGTCGTCGGGTCCTGCCAGTGGGTGATGTAGAGATCGATATAGTCGGTGCCGAGCCGCCGCAGGCTCTGTTCCACTTCATAAGCGATGCCGTCGGCGCCCAGATATCGGTTCACCGGCGTTCCATCCTGATCGAAGAAGTGGTTGCCCTTTTTCGAATGCCAGTTGAGGCCACATTTGCTGGCGATGACCGCGCGGTCGCGCCGGCCCTTGATGGCCTTGCCGACGATCTCTTCGCTGCGGCCAAGACCGTAAGCCGGCGCGGTGTCGATCAGCGAAACGCCGGCATCGAAGGACGCCTGGATGGCGGCGATCGATTCTGCTTCATCCGTGCCACCCCACATCCAGCCGCCGATGGCCCAGGTGCCGAGTCCCACCGCCGAAGCGACAACGCCGGACTTGCCGATTGAGCGGGTGATTTGTCGATTATTCATGCTGCATTTCCTTCGGCGAGCTCGAGGATCTTCAAGCCGGTGGTTTCATCGGTGACGAGAGTGTCGAGGTGAGAGCCGCGCATGGCACTGAGGATCGGGACCACCTTGCTGGCGCCGCTTGCGACGCCGATCGACTGCGGAATGGTCGCGAATTCCTCGAGCGTCAGCGAGACCAGTGAGCGGTTGAGGCTGTAGTCGGCGAGCTTGCCGTCGCCGTCTATGAGATGGGCAAGCAGCTCGCCCGCCGCGCCCGACCGCTCGATGGCCAGCCGGTCGGCGCTCGAGGATGGGTGCAGATCGTAGTAGCTCGAATCGTCGGCCAGGATGGAGCCGATGCCGACGACCGCAAGCGTTGCTTCGCGCGCCTTGTTGAAGACATCCGAAACCGCCCGGACGCCCATCAGCATGTCACGTTGGGCCGGGCTGTCGGCAAACAGCGGCGCGTGGATCTGATAGGCGCGGCCGCCGAGCTTGTCGGCCATCAGAGACGCGACATGATTGACGTCGGTGTAATGCTTGCCCTGGACCAGGCCGGTCGCGGGAACAACCTCGACGTCGTAGCTGCGGTTCGGCTTGAGGCCAGCGACGACGGCACTCACCCCCTTGCCCCCGGTAATGGAGATCGTGTCACCGTCCTTGATCGTCTCGAGCACCAGCCTGGCCGCGGCCTCACCGACACGCTGAAGCGCAGTCTGCGGATTGTCCGAAACGGAGGGGACGACGACGGCCCTTTGGAATCCACCGATCGCGACAAGTCTCGCCTCGATGTCGATCAGTTGCTCGACCGGCGACTTGATCTTGATCTCGACAAGCCCGAGTTGATGACCGCGTTTGATGAGGCGGTTGACGGTCGCATGCGAGATGCCGAGCTCCTTGGCGATTTCCGCCTGCGTCTTGGCTTCCATGTAATGAAGCACAAGCGCCTGATACATCTGGCGGACGATCGTGACGTCGTCCCGCGAATTGGGTGGTGACATGATGGATGCTCAACTCTCGCGCTGCTGCTCAGGACTTCCTGCGGTGCAGGAAGTGGTCGATCGATACCGCCGCGAGCAGGATGCATCCCTTGATCATGTCCTGCCAATAGACGGAAACGTCGAGCAGGATCAGCGAGCTTGTGACGACCGAGAGCAGCGCCATGCCCAGTATGGCGCCGAAGATGGTGCCCGAGCCGCCATTGAGCGATGCTCCGCCAATCACCGCCGCGGCGATGATGTTGAGCTCCATGCCAGCGCCGAAGGTCGGGGTCGCAGCGCCAAAGCGTGACATATAGATGATGCCGGCAAAGCCCGCGAGGGTGGAGCACAGAACCGTGACCCAGAATTTGACCTGCTTGGTCTTGATGCCCGAAAATTGGGCCGCCTTCTCGTTGCTGCCGGTATAAAAGACCTTGCGGAAGGCCGTGGCACGCCGAAGCAGAAAATCGAATATGGCCACGACCACAACAAAGATGACGATGACATAAGGCACATTGCCGAAGCTGCCCTGGCCGATCGCCTTGAACCCGGGCGGCAGGGTGAACAGCGACAGCGGGGTTCCCTTGGTAATGACAAGACAGAGACCGCGCACGATCACCATCGCCGCCAGCGATGTGATGAAGTGATTAAGCCCGATAACGGTCACGAAGAAGCCCATCACCGCGCCGATCAGCGCGCTGGCGCCTATGCCGATGAGGCTCGCGGTCCACGGGTCCAGACCCATCAGGAACAGAGCGCCTGACACGACCATGGAGAAGCAGACCACCGACCCGACGGAAAGGTCGATGCCGCCGACAATGAGGAGTATCGTCATGCCGACCACGACGATGCCTTCAATGGAGAAGCTCATCAGCATGGCGCGGAAATTTCCCCAGGTCAGGAAATGCGGCGAAGCGAATGTCATGGCGATGCACAGCGCCAGCATGATAGCGATCAGCCCCGCCTCGCGCATCGACCCAAGACGCAGCCAGTTGCGCCCGCCAAGCCCGGGGGCGCTGGCCTTGATTTCAGCGTCCATGAGGGTTCCTCCGGTCTGTCTAAGCGACATTCTGAACCTGCCTTGCGTTTGATCGTTGCTGCCGCAGACCCGAAGCCAGCAGCATGATTGCCTCTTCGGTCAATTCGTCAGCCCCCAGTTCGCCGACGATGGCACCTTGGTGTATGACAAGCACCCGGTCGCTCAGTCCGATCAATTCCGGAAGCTCGGATGAAATCACGATGACGCCGACGCCCCGCTCGGCGAGATCGCGAAGCAGGCGATGAATTTCCACTTTGGCGCCGACATCGACCCCGCGTGTGGGCTCGTCCAGAATGACCACCTTGGGGCCGACCGAAAGAAGCCTGGCGATGGCGACTTTCTGCTGGTTGCCGCCGCTGAGCGTCGACACCTGTGTCTCGATGCCGCCCATGCGCACACCGTGGCGCACGACCAGGTCGGTGGCTTGCTTTGCCTCGGCGCGGCGATCGAGCAGCCCAAGCGGCGTGGTCAGCTTCCGAAGGTCGAGCGCGGAGATATTGGATGCAACCGACAGGTCGAGGAACAGGCCCGACGCCTTGCGGTCCTCCGAGAGGTAGACGAGGCCTGCGCGCACCGCATCGCTGTAGGTCCTGATGCTGACCGGCTCGCCATTGAGTTCGACCGATCCCGACACTTTCGGGCGCAAGCCGCAAACAGTCTGGACCATCTCGCTGCGACCGGCGCCAATCAACCCGCCAACGCCAAGAATTTCGCCTGCTCGAAGCGTGAAACTGACGCCAGCGGAACCCTGTCGATAGGAGAGATTTTCGACCGACAGCACAGGGCGGTCGGTACGCCGTTCAGGCGAGAGCTTTTGCGGATAGAGCTGCGTGATTTCGCGCCCGACCATCTTGCGCACGACATCATTGGGAGTGACCGAAGCGATAGAATCGGTCGCTACGTATCTGCCGTCACGAAACACCGTGACGCGGTCGCACAGGCTGAAGATCTCCGCCATGCGATGGCTGATGTAGATGATTGAAATTCCGCGCGCCTTGAGATCGCGGACGATTGCGAAAAGGCGCTGCGCCTCGGTCTCGGTGAGCGCGGCCGTCGGCTCGTCGAGCATCAGCACCCGGCATTCGAGCGTCAGCGCCTTGGCGATTTCCACAAGTTGCTGGTTGGAAATAGAAAGATCGGCGACCGGCGTCTCGACCGGGATCGGTGCCAGCAGGTCCATTATCTTCTGCGCATCGGCGTAGAGCCGGCGAAAATTCATCAGCGGCGCGCGCCGATTGTTGACGGCCGCCATGAGGATATTCTCGGCCACCGTGGCATCCTGGCAGAGCGCGATTTCCTGATGGACGAGGCCTATGCCAAACCGCTGCGCGGCGGATGGCGATGTGATGGTGACGTTCTTGCCTTCGAGACGAATGGCGCCTTCGTCGGGTTGCACAATGCCGGCGATGATATTCATCAGCGTGGACTTGCCCGCACCGTTCTCGCCGCACAGCGCATGAATTTCGCCGCGCTGCAGCGTGAAATCGACCCCGGTCAGCGCTTTGATGGCGCCGAACGATTTCGAGATGTCGCGGATTTCAAGAATGGCGGCGGCAGTCACTCCGTCCCCCCTGCAGCGTTGGAAATTGATGATATGGCCCGGGTCGAGGGGGGGGGGGCGCCCCCCCCCCCCCCCCCCCCCCCAACCCACCCGCCGGGGCGGGGGGGGGGGGGGCGGAGAGGACGCCGTGCGCCAGCCCCGGGGGGGGGGGCGGACA
>NZ_JBVVQO010000021.1:0-113846 GCF_055811215.1 Mesorhizobium sp. WSM4819 | reverse complement strand
CTCCAGCCAGCATCTTGAATCACAAAACAGACAAATCTGGAATCCCCTCGATTCCGTCAAATCTGGAAACGCTCTAGGTGCAATGCCGGAAAAACTCGGCTAAAAGCGGCGGGCAAAAGTTTCGGACGGATGGATCGATGACCGCAAGCAGGATTTTGGTGACGCTGACGCTGCTGGCGGCGCTGGCATCCGTAACGGCCTGCGGCAGGAAAGCCGGGCTCGATACGCCCTATGAGGCGGCCGTGCAGGCGCGCAAGGATGCCCAAAAGGCAGAGCAGCCCGTGCCGCCGGAGCCGGAAAAACCGGTCGAGGACAAGAAGTTCATTCTCGACCCGTTGATCTAGAGCCGATGAGATCGGCCGATCTCATCGTGCTCCAACTTCCGGAACCACTCTCGTGAACCATTTCGACTACCGCGACGGCGTGCTGCATGCCGAGGACGTGGCGATATCAGAGATCGCCGCAAGCGTCGGCACGCCGTTCTATTGCTATTCGACGGCGACGCTGACCAGGCATTTCCGCGTGTTTGCGCAGGCCTTTGCCGGGCTCGACGCGCTGGTCTGCTACGCCATGAAGGCGAATTCTAACCAGGCTGTGCTAAAAATCCTGGCCAAACTCGGCGCCGGCGCCGACGTGGTCTCGGAAGGCGAACTGCGCCGCGCGCTGGCCGCCGGCATTCCGGCCAACAAGATCCTGTTTTCCGGCGTTGGCAAGACCGCGCGCGAAATGGATCTTGCGCTCTCGGCCGGCATTTTGTGCTTCAACGTCGAATCCGAGCCGGAACTGGAATTGCTGTCGACCCGCGCCGCGGCGCTGGGCAAGGTGGCGCCGATCTCGCTGCGCATCAATCCGGATGTCGACGCCATGACCCACAAGAAGATCTCCACCGGCAGGGCCGAGAACAAGTTCGGCATTCCCTGGCAGAAGGCGCGAAAGGTCTATGCCCGCGCAGCTGAGCTGCCTGGCATCAAGGTCACCGGCATCGACACGCATATCGGCAGCCAGATCACCGAATTGCAGCCCTTCGACGACGCCTTTGCGCTGCTGGTGGAGTTGGTCGGCGTGCTGCGCGCCGACGGGCACGCCATCGAGCATATCGACCTCGGCGGCGGCCTCGGCATTCCCTACCGCGTCGACAATAGCCCGCCTCCCCTGCCGGACGCTTATGCTCAGATCGTCAAGAAGCACGTCGCCAAGCTCGGGCTGAAGGTGATGTTCGAGCCGGGCCGGCTTATATCAGGCAATGCCGGCATCCTGGTCTCCCAGGTGATCTTCGTGAAGGAGGGCGACGCCAAGAATTTCCTGGTCGTCGACGCCGCGATGAACGATCTGATCCGGCCGACGCTCTATGACGCCTTCCATGACATCAAGCCGGTGGTGCAGCAGCCGGCCGCGGCGCCGCGCATGACGGTCGACGTGGTCGGCCCGGTCTGCGAGACCGGCGATTATCTCGGCCTCGACCGCGACCTGCCGCGGCTGAAGGCCGGCGACCTGATCGCCGTCGCCACCGCCGGCGCCTATGGCGCGGTGCAGGCCGGCACCTACAACACCAGGCCGCTGGTGCCTGAAGTGCTGGTCGACGGCGACCGTTTCCATGTCGTGCGCCGGCGCCAGACCTATGACGAGCTGATCGGCCTGGATTCGCTTCCTGATTGGCTGGAATAGACCCATGATCCCGAAAAAGTCGGTTTCGGAAAAGATCATGGTCAAACAAGAATGGATCGTCTGCAGCGCTACAGCCGGTGCTGAATCAGCGTCCTGGTCTCGGCGATCCTGCCCTCGTCGCGGCGATAGAACGTCCACTGCTTGATACGTTTGCTGCGCAGAAGGCCCGCCTGGGTCAGCACCCGCATATGCTCGCTGAGCGTCGCCTGGGTAATCCCCAGCTTTTCGGCGATCAGCAGCGCGCAGACGCCGTCCTCGACCAGATCGCCATCCGTCTGCGGCGGAAAATGCGCGCGCGGATCCTTCAGCCAATCGAGGATCTGCAGCCTGCGCTCGTTGGCGATCGCCTTGAAGACATCAATCTCTTGCATTTAGCCATTTTGCTAAGTTACTAAGTGATGTCAATCCTTGGGAGCAGACCATGCTGAACGGCAATAGCATCACCCGCGAACGCATCGCCGCAATGGAGCCGCGCATCCGGCCATTCGTGCGCCACACGCCGGTGCTGCGCGTCGACATGGCCGATTTCGGCCGTCCGCCTCTTGGCATCGACCTGAAGCTCGAATGCCTGCAGCATTCCGGCTCGTTCAAGGCGCGCGGCGCCTTCACCAATCTTCTCGAGCGGCCGGTTCCCGAGGCTGGAGTCGTCGCGGCATCGGGCGGCAATCATGGTGCCGCGGTCGCCTACGCCGCCATGCGGCTTGGCCACAAGGCAACCATCTTCGTTCCCGAAGTCAGCCCGCCGGCCAAGCTGGAACGGATCCGCGGCTATGGCGCCGAGTTGGTCGTCGGTGGCGCACGCTATGCCGAAGCGCTGGCCGCCAGCGAAGACTTTGCCGAAAGGTCCGGCGCGCTGCAGATCCATGCGTTCAACCAGGAGGAAACGCTGATCGGGCAAGGCACGCTCGGCCTCGAGATCGAGACCGACCTGCCTGAACTCGACACGCTGCTGGTCGCCGTCGGCGGCGGCGGCCTGATCGGCGGCATCGCCGCCTGGTTTGCCGGCCGCATCAGGATCATCGCCGTCGAGCCGGAGGGCGCGCCGACGCTTCATCGCGCCTTCGAGGCCGGCCGGCCCGTCGATGCGCCGACTGAGGGCATCGCCGCGGATTCGCTGGCGCCGAAGCGCGTCGGCGAAATGATGTTTCCGATCGCCGAGGCCTTCGTCGAGCGTTCCATACTGGTCAGCGACGACGAGATCATCGCCGCGCAGACGGCGCTTTGGGACCGGGTGCGAATCATCTCCGAGCCGGGCGGCGCCGCGGCCTTCGCGGCGCTCCTGTCGGGCCGCTACGCGGCGGCTGCGGGCGAGCGTGTCGCCGTGCTGGTCTGCGGTGCAAACGCCGATCCGGCTAGATTCTGACGATAGCGGGGGGCAGTCCTGTTCACGTTTTAGGGAACTGCCTCGCCTTCGCCGTGTTTCTTGGTATGTTTGGAGCGACGTGCATCTAAGACTTTGAGTCCTTCGCATCCGATTTTCGGGCCGGTGCGATAGATTTGTGAGGTTCGGGTTATCCCGCCCGAACAGGAAGGGCCGATGACGCAACGACCCACCTTAACCAGCGATCGCAGCCTGGCCGGGCGCCTTGCCGTGAGCCGGCTGGCGACGCGGGTCTCGATGACTGTCGAGCGCGGCTGGCCGTTGCTGCTGCCGCTCGTCATCGTCGCCAGCCTGTTCCTCAGCGTCTCGTGGCTCGGCCTCTTCCTTTTGCTGTCCGACATGGCGCGCATCGGTGTTGTGGCTGTGTTCGCCATCGCAGCCCTTGTCGCGCTCTATCCCCTGCGTTTCTTCCGGGTGCCGTCCAGTGCCGAGATCGATCGACGCATCGAGGCGGCCAACTTATTGCTGCACAGCCCGGTGCTGGTGCAGACGGACCGGCCGAGCGGCAGGGAGAGCATTTTTTCGCAAGCGCTGTGGCGCGAGCACCAGAAACGCATGGCCGAAAAACTCGGCAACCTCGGTGGCGACCTGCCACGCACCCGGGTGCCGGAGCGCGACCCGTGGGGGCTGCGCGCCGTGGCGGCGCTTGTGTTGGTCACGGCTTTCGCCTTCTCGTTCGGACCGTCGGGCGGCCGCATCGCGGACGGGTTCAGTGCCCACGCGGCGCGCGACGCCGTGCCGCCGCGCATCGACGCCTGGGTGACACCGCCGGCCTACACCGGCAGGGCACCGGTCTTCCTCACTTCCCCAGCCCTCGCCAACCCGGCCCTTGCCAGCAATGCCAATCAGGCTGCGTCCACCTTCACCGTTCCGGAGGGCAGCGATGTGTCGCTGCGCGTCACCGGCGGCTCGGGCGAGGAAACGCTGAGCTATGCCGACGCCGACGGCAACGCCCGCACCATCCAGCCGGCCGGGCAGCAGGCCGACGCGGCCAAGCCGGCGGCGGCAACGCCCTCCACGGCAACGCCCTCCACGGTGCGCCAGTTCACCGGAAAGCTGACGGCCAACGGCACGCTGACGCTGAACTCGGGCGGCGACGAACTCGGCAGCTGGGCCTTCGCGGTGATCCCGGACAAGCCGCCACAAATCCGTTTCGTCGGCGAGCCTAAACGCGCCGTCAACGGCTCCTTCGAACTCAACTACCAGATCGACGACGACTATGGCGCGGCCTCCGCCAAGGCGGATTTCGTATTGGCCGACCCACCGGCGCCCAATGCGCATCCGCTCTATGGCCCGCCCGAAATGCCGCTGACACTGCCGCGCCGCGGCGTCAAGGGGAATGCCGCCAAGACCACGAAGGACCTGACCGAGCATGTCTGGGCCGGCAGCGACATCAAGCTCAGGCTTGTCGCCACCGACGATGCCGGCCATACGGCAACCAGCGACACCAGGACCCTGGTGATGCCGGAGCGGCCATTCTCCAATCCGCTGGCCAGGGCCGTGATCGAGCAGCGCCGCGCGCTGGCGCTCGACGCCAACGCCAAGAGCCGCGTGCTCGACCTGATGGATGCGATCACGCTCAGGCCCGAAGACACGTTCGACAATATGGCGCACTACCTCGCCATCATGAGCGCCCGCACCCGGCTGAAGATGGCCGACAACGACGACAAATTGCGCGACGGAGTCGCCTATCTCTGGGAGATCGCGCTCGGCATCGAGGAAGGCAATCTTTCGGACGCAGAGCGGCGGCTGCGCCAGGCGCAGCAGGCGTTGCAGGACGCGATCAAGAACGGCGCCAGCGACGAGGAAATCGACAAGGCGATGAAGGAACTGCGCGAGGCGATGAACCAGTTCCTGCAGGAATTCGCCCAGCGTGCGCAGCAGAATCCGAACGCGCCGCAGATGCAGCAGAACGGCCAGGAACTGCGCCAGAGTGATATCGAACGGATGATGGACCAGATCGAGAATCTGGCGAAGTCCGGCGATCGCGACAGCGCGCAGCAATTGCTTTCGCAACTGCAGGACATGATGAACAACCTGCAGGCCGGACGTCAGCAGCAGGGCGGCCAGCAGAACAGCGAAATGCGCCAGCAGATGGACAAGCTCGGCGAGATCATGCGGCGCCAGCAGGAGATGATGAACGAAACCTTCCGCATGGACCAGATGCAGCGCGGCCAAAAACAGCGTGGGCAGAACCGAGACGAGCAGCTCGGCGAGAACGGCGAGCAGGGCCAAATGGGCGAACAGGGCGAGCAGCCCGGCCCAGGCGAAGACCGCGATCCGCTCGGCCGGCCGAAGCCGATGACGCCGGAGGAATTCGCCGACGCGTTGAAGCAGTTGCAGGAAGGCCAGGGCAAACTGCAAAGTGAGCTCGACCAGTTGAGAAAGGGTCTGGAAGGCATGGGGCTCGAGCCCAATGAGGGATTTGGCGAGGCCGGCAAATCCATGGGCGATGCCGAACAGGCGCTTGGCGACAGCGATGGCGATCAGGCGGTCGGTCACCAGGGCCGCGCGCTGGAAGCGTTGCGCAAGGGCGCCAAGGACATGATGAAGCAATTGCAGGCCATGCAGGGCGACGAGGGCGAAGGCCAGCGCGGCGGCCGCCAGCAGAATGCCGACCGCGATCCGCTCGGCCGGCCACGCGCCACCGAGGGTCCAGATTTCGGCGATTCGGTGAAGGTGCCGGACGAGATCGACGTGCAGCGCGCCCGCCAGATCCTCGACGCGATCCGCAAGCGGCTCGGCAACGCGCTCAGCCCCGACATCGAGCGCAGCTATCTGGAGCGGCTGCTGGAGCTGAAGTAAAGCCGGCCTGCTCTAACGGTTGGTGAACGCCTCGCGGATCGCCTCTTCCATGCTGACGATGGCCTCGCCGGAAGCGTTCGGATTGCGCCGCAGCACCACGTTCGAGGAATCGATGTCGCCGAATCCGTCGGCGGCGGTAAGCTCGCGGCAATCAGCCGGGATGTTGCTGCGCGAGATCGGCGCAATCGCCAGCCCGGAGGTGACGGCAAGCCGCAGGCCGCCATTGGTATCGCTTGTATAGGCGACACGATAGGCGAGACCACGCTGTTCCAGCGACTTGATCGCAAAATCCTTGCACCAGCCGGCGCGGTTGTAGAGCGCGATCGGCACCGGCCGCTCCTCATGCATATGGTGCAGCTCCGACGTCACCCACACGGTCGGATCATGCATCAGCACCTCACCGCCGGAGAGGTCCTGCCATTCGAACACCACCGCCAGATCGAGCTCGCCGGCGGCGAGCGCCGCGATCTGCGCACCGGAATGCGCGTAGCGGACGGTGATGTCGACCTGAGGATGGCGCTTGGCAAAGGCGCCGAGAGCGCGCGACAGGATCGCGTGGCCATATTCCTCCGGAATGCCGATGCGCACCGGTCCGCCAAGCGGCATCGCGACCATCGATGCCGCCGTCTCGTCCAGCAGCGACACGATGCGGCGGGCGTTGACGATGAGTTCGCCGCCGCGGCGCGTCAGCGCCACACCCCGCGAGCCGCGCTCGAACAGGCTGTCGCCGACCATATCTTCGAGCTTCTTCATCTGCATCGAAACCGCCGACTGGGTACGGCCGGCCTGCACCGCAGCCTTGGTGAAATTGCCGGCGTCGGCGACCGCGACGAAGGTGCGCAGCAGATCGCTGTCGAGCGTGGGCTTCATTTGTCCGCCATAAGAAAATCTGATCGCTGGCATCATTCCAATTCGTTTGCAACATGTCAAACGGCGGATAATAGTCGCTTCACCCATTGGATATGCGGCTGCGAAATCGGCTGCGGACCAAAAAAGTCCTCACTCGTACCCGCTGCCCGAAATGGTGGCGGGTTCTTTTTGATGCGGGTCGCCCAAAAGCATGTCCTCGGGCCCCACCCTGGGCCTGACCCGAGGGTGCGAAGCGGTTTTGGGCGATATGCATAAAACAAAGTTACGCGGGCCCGGCTCTCGGGCCGCGCACGCAAGGAGCCGTCGAACGCCATGCAGAACCGGATCGTCCTCGGCATGGCAAGCCTTTGCCTCGGCGTTCTGGTGTTCTCGCTCCAGGATCCGCTGATCAAGGCCGTATCGGGCACCTATCCGGTGACCGAGGTGATGGCGATCCGCTCGATCGTCGCCCTGCCCATTCTTCTCGTGCTGGTTCATGCCGATGTCGGGCTCAGGGCGATCTTTTCGAAGCGGTTTCGCATGCTGACGATGCGCGCCTTGATCCTGTTCACCTCCTACACGCTCTACTACCTGGCGATCGCCGCCCTGCCACTCGCCGACGCGGTGGCGCTCTATTTCATGGCACCGCTGTTCATCATGGCGCTTGCCGGCCCCTATCTCGGCGAACGGGTAGCGGGGCAGACGCTGGTCACCGTCATGGTCGGCATGCTCGGCGTGCTGGTGATGCTGCGACCCGGCGCCGGGCTGTTCGACTGGGCGGCGCTGCTGTCGCTGGCCTCGGCGGTGCTGTACGGTTTTTCGCAGTTGATGGCCCGCAAGATCGGCGACACCGAATCATCCACGGTCATGGCGTTCTATCAAAACGGCGTCTATCTCCTGGGCGCTGCAGCGGTCGCCGGGCTGTTCTGGCTGGCAGGAATAGCTCATGCCACGCATCCGAGCCTCGAATTCCTGGTCAGGCCATGGATCTGGCCGACGTCAATCGACTTCCTGACGATGGCCGCCTGCGGCGTCGTGGCTTCGGCCGGGATGATCCTGTTGTCGCAGGCCTACCGGCTGGCGCCCGCCAACGGCGTCGCCACCTTCGAATACACCGGCATCATCTGGTCGCCGCTGTGGGGGTTCCTGTTCTTTGCCGAAGTGCCGCGATCGACCACCGTCATCGGCGCCGCCCTCATCATCGGCGCCGGTCTGTTCGCGCTCAACGCCAGCCGGCGCCGGAGCAGCGGGCCGGCAATCGCAGCGACCTGCGATCCGACCTGACCGCGCTGGAACTTAAGCGAAACAGGCGAGCGCCTGTTCGACGCGCGCGCGGATTTCGGCCAGCGTGAACGGCTTCTGCACGACGTCCACAATGACGCCGTTCAATTCCTCGGCGCGCTCGCGCTGGTCGGCATAGCCGGTCATCAGCAAGATCTTCATCGCCGGGAAAAGCGATGCAGCCGCCTTGGCCATTTGGATGCCGTCCATCTCCGGCATCCGGATATCCGAGACGACAAGGTCGTAGCCGCCACGTGCAGCGCGGATCAGGGCAAGCCCTTGCGCGCCGTCGGCGGCGATGTCGATCATATGCCCGGCGCGTTCGAGCGCGCGAGCGGCGAGGGTGCGGACGGATTCATCGTCCTCAACGATCAGGAGCTTTGCCATAGCCGAATGTTGGCGTGGAAAAGTTGACTTTTCCTGAACCGCAACCGCATCGAAGATGAATCTAGGCGTCGCCCTTTACGACGCCGACAAACGGCAGTTCGCGAAAGGCGTGGGCCACATCCATGCCGTAGCCGACGACGAAATAGTCGGGGCAGTCGAAGCCGACATAGTCGGCATTGAGCGTGGTCTGGCGGCGCATGCGCTTGTCGAGCAGCACGGCGATGGCGCAGCTTTTGGCGCCGCGCGACAGCATCAGGTCGCGGGTGAAGGACAGCGTCTTGCCGGATTCGAGGATGTCGTCGATCAACAGCACGTCTCGGCCGGCGACCTCATTGTCGATGTCGCGCAGCACCCTCACCTCGCCGCTGGTGGTGCCGGCACCGTAGCTGGAGATGAAGATGAACTCGACCTCGGGCGACAGGCCGACATCGTGCATGGCGCGGATGAGGTCGGCGGCGAAGATGAACGATCCCTTCAGCACCGAAATCACCAGAAGGTCGTGATAGTCGTGCCCGGCGATCTCCTTGGCGAGCTCCAGATTGCGGCGGGCGATCGCCGACGCCGAAAACAGGACCTCGATATCCTTGCCGCGCACGATTGGCATTGGCTGCCCTTCCAGAAATGATCGCCGCTAATTGGCGAAGGTGACCGAGACGGTCTTGACCCCGTTTCTAGGCATGTCGAGCCGGCTGGAAAAGCCAAATCTTTCGCCGGGCGCCAGCGAACGGTTAAATGTCGCCAGCCTATAACGGGTTGTGCGCCTGTCATTGCCGGTGACCCGAACTTCCAGCGGTGGCAATGGCGACGGGCTGGCGCCGTCATTCGCGGCCTCGCCACCGACGAACAGGACAGGTTGCGGCCCGGACGCATCGATACGCGACGTAACGCCTGAAATGGTCAGGGCAGCGCCCGCTTGTCGCGCCACCAGAAGAAGCGGCGTCTGGCGCACCAGCGCGTGCCCGCCCGAGATCCAGAAGGCTGCAAACGCGGCACTGAGGCCGGCGATCCAGAAGATCGGCCCGCCGCGCGACGCCCGCAGCCGTTCCATCGCCGCTACCGGCTTGCGCAGCATGTCCATGCCTTTGATCGATGGCGTGGTGATCACGCGCAAAAGCGGCGGTGAAACGCCCGTGCTGGCGGTTAAACGCGGCAGCACCTCGTAGTCGGCGTCGACGATGTCACCGGCCGGATCACGCATGATGCGTTCCGGCGCAGGATTTGCGGCCGTATCGGTCATGATTTCGCCGGAAACCGGGCGCGCGGTTCGATCGTCAGCCATCGCGGCCCCAGCACTTCGCACTTGTTCGCTCTTCGTTTCTTATGCGTAAACGGAAATGGTTAACGTTTCCCCCGGAAACCCCTTGTGACGCGCCCAAAAAACCCCAAAATTAACCACCGGTTAACCATGCCGGCCGATGGTCTTTTCTCAGAGAAGGCTGCCTCGTCGCCGCCGCAAGTTTCAGGTCGTCGAACGTGATCCGCTTCGAAAATGTCGGCCTCCGCTATGGCATGGGTCCGGAAATCCTCCGCGACATTTCCTTGCACATACCGGAGCGCTCCTTCCAGTTCCTGAGCGGCCCTTCGGGCGCCGGCAAGACGACGCTGCTGCGGCTTTTGTTCATGTCGCTCAAGCCGACGCGTGGGCTAATCACCATCTTCGGCAAAGACCGCTCGCGCATCTCGCGCGCCGAGCTGCCGCATCTGCGGCGGCGCATCGGCGTGGTGTTCCAGGACTTTCGCCTGCTCGACCACATGACGACCTATGAGAATGTGGCCTTGCCGCTGCGCGTGCGCGGGCGCGAGGAGGCCAGCTACCGCACCGATGTGACCGAGCTCTTGAAATGGGTCGGCCTTGGCGAGCGCATGCATGTGCTGCCGCCGGTGCTGTCGGGTGGCGAGAAGCAGCGCGCCGCAATCGCCAGGGCGCTGATCGAGCAGCCCGAAATCCTGCTTGCCGATGAGCCGACCGGCAATGTCGACCCGCCGCTGGCGCGACGCCTGTTGCGGCTGTTCATCGAACTCAACCGGCTGGGCACCGCCGTAGTGATCGCAACGCACGACCTCGGCCTGATGGAACAGGTCGACGCACGCCGCATGATCCTGTCCGGCGGAAGGCTGGATATCTATGACTGACCTGTCCGCTCGTCATGTCGAAGACCAACACACTGAGAGGGCCGGGACGCAGCGCGTTCAGCGCAAGATGGCGCCGATCGTGCCGGCGCAGAACATCGCCGGCCGGGCGCTGGTCCTGGTCATTGCCATCATGACTTTCCTCTCCTGCCTGACGTTCGGCGCGGTGACGCTGGTGCGTGACACCGCCTCTGTCTGGGAGAACCAGATCTCACGCGAGGCGACGATCCAGATCAAGCCGATGGACGGCCTCGACATCGAGGCAGCCCTTGCCCAGGCCTCGCAGATCGCCGGCGAATTTCCTGGCGTGAAGAGCGCCAGGATCGTCGACCGCGAAGCCACGGCGCGGCTTTTGGAACCCTGGCTGGGTTCGGGTCTCAACATCGACGAGCTGCCGGTGCCGCGTCTGATCATCGTCACCATAGACGAGACCAACCCTCCCGATTTCGCCGCAATGCGCGCCGCGATCACGCCGAAACTGCCCAGTGCCTCGCTTGACGACCATCGCACCTGGGTCGACCGGCTGGTCGCCATGGCCCGCACCACGGTGACCATCGGCATCGCCGTGTTGGCGCTGATGCTGGCGGCAACCGTGCTGACCGTGGTGTTCGCGACGCGCGGCGCCATGGCCGGCAACGGCCACATCATCGAGGTGCTGCATTTCGTCGGCGCCGAAGCGCGCTTTATCGCGCGCGAATTCCGCCACCACTTTCTCGTCACCGGCATGAAGGGCGCCGCCGCCGGGGGTGCGGCGGCGGTGTTCGTCTTCATCGTCTTCTCATGGTGGTCGTCGCGAAACATGGCGACGCCGCAGGCCGATCAGGCGACCGCCCTGTTCGGCAATTTCGCCATCGGTTCGGCGGGCTATCTCGGCGTTGTTCTCATGGTGCTGGTCATCGGTGCGCTGACGGCGGCAACCTCCCATGTAACCGTCGTCACCTATCTCAGCGACATCGATGTCCGCCAGCCGGACGCAGGGTGATCACGGATAGAGAATTAGCGTAACGAAATTTGTGCTTTCCGACCTACTAAACGCCGTATTTCGGAGTTAACGATAAGGACGATGGACGCGCGCGACTCGACCGGAATGGCTGGACAGTTGCCCTTGGTGATCACGCGTTCAAGCGAGCGCGTCAAGCCCGGTCGATTGGCGAGCACGCTACGCATCTCAGCTTTCTTTCTGCTCGTGCTGGCAACGTTGTTTGCCGGCGGCTTTGGCTGGTTCGCCAGCACCGTCAGCCGTCTCGCGACGCCCGCCAATCCGGCAAGGGCCGATGCCATCATCGTGCTGACCGGCGGCCATTCGCGTCTCGACGCGGCCATGGGCCTGCTGGCGTCCGGCAAGGGCGAGCGGCTGCTGATCAGTGGCGTGCATCCTTCCGCCAGCCGCCGCCAGCTTCAGGTCGCGACCCGCGGCGACAAGGAATTGTTTTCCTGCTGCGTCGACATCGACCGTGCCGCGCTCGACACGATCGGCAATGCCGAGGAAAGTGCCAAGTGGGTGGAAGACCACGCCTATGGCACCGTGATCCTCGTCACCAACAACTATCACATGCCGCGCAGCCTGCTGGAAATGGGCCGGCTGCTGCACAAGGCCAGGCTCGAGCCCTATCCGGTGGTCAACAGCAATCTTGGCAATGGCGGCTGGCTGACCAAGCCGAGAGCCTTGCGCGTGCTGTTCACCGAATACAACAAATATCTGCTGGCGCTGGCGCGCGGCATCGTGCCGGTCAAGCCAACGCCAACCGGCATCGCGCTGGCCGAGGCTGTTGCGCCGAACTGAGCCGATCTGGAACCGGCAGCGCTATCATTCCTTGAGCGTGGCGCTTGAGATGCTGCGCAGCCGCGCGATCTCGTGTTCGAGACGTTCGATACGCTTGTCCCGCTCGGCCAGCGCCGCCGCCACATCGGCCGCTTCGAAACGCTGTGGGATGTGCTGCGGGCAATTGGAATCCCAGGCCGAAACCGTGAACAGGATGATCTGCTCCGGGCGCGCCTTGTAGCCTTCCGGCATCAGCTTCGCCATCAGTTCGGCGTCCTGCTCAACGACCCGCGCGCTGCCCCAGATCTTGATGCGCTGCCGATGCGCATAGTCGATCAGAAACAGGAAGGCGCGCGGGTTGTCGTCCAGATTGCCCTGGGTGATGAATTGCCTGTTGCCGGAGAAATCGGCGAAGCCGATCGTCCGCTCGTCGAGCACCTTGAGGAAGCCGGCCGGCCCGCCGCGATGCTGGATGTAGGGCTGGCCCTCACCATTGGCCGTCGACAGGAAGACGCTGGTCTGCGCCTCGATGAAGGCGGCGAGATCGGGCGTGATATCAGCTTGCCAGCTGCCGCGCTGTTCGACGCGGGCATAGGCCTCGCGTGAGCCTTTGCGGGCCTGGATCGCCTTGACGGTTGGCGTAAAGGCGACATCGCTGGTGAAGACGTGAGCATTCATGGAAGGCCTCCTTTGAAGCAGAGCTGCGAGCCAGAGCCAGCGAAGAGATAACGCCTTCCATGTTCCGGATGCAGATGGCATTAATGCAAGAAAGCCTTCCAATTTCCGGGAGAAATATGGATCGCCTCGAGGCCATGTCACTTTTCGTCGCCGCGGTGGAGGCCGGCAGCCTTTCGGCCGCCGGGCGCCGTTTCGG
Source organism: Mesorhizobium sp. WSM4819 (assembly GCF_055811215.1). NCBI lineage: Bacteria > Pseudomonadati > Pseudomonadota > Alphaproteobacteria > Hyphomicrobiales > Phyllobacteriaceae > Mesorhizobium > Mesorhizobium sp. WSM4819. The sequence continues at coordinate 100,712 of NZ_JBVVQO010000021.1, read as the reverse complement.
CATCCCGCTTGCAACGGTCAGCCGCAAGGTCTCCGACCTGGAGCGGCATCTGAAGACGCGTCTTCTGAACCGCTCGACGCGGCAGCTGACGCTGACCGACGCAGGTCATGCCTACCTCGCTGCCTGCCATCGCATTCTCGACGAGGTCGGCGAGGCCGAGCGGAGCGCCGCCGGCGAATACAGCGTGCCGACGGGCGAACTGATCATCACCGCACCGATCGTCTTTGGCCGCCTGCATGTGCTGCCGGTCGTCACCGGCTTTCTCGCTGCCTACCCCGACGTGGCTATTCGGCTGATGCTTGCGGACCGGATAACCCAATTGACCGAGGAGCACATCGATCTCGCCGTCCGCATCGGCGAGCTTCCCGACTCCAGCCTGGTGGCCACCCGCATCGGCTCGATTCGGCGCGTTGTTTGCGCGAGCCCTGCCTATCTGGCCGAGCACGGCACGCCGGAGACGCCGAAAGACCTCGCGGCACACGACTGCGTCACCTTCGAGGGACTCACCGCTCCCGCCGCATGGACTTTTGCTACGGGCAAGACCGACCTCACCGTTCCGATCCGCTCCCGGCTTAGGGTCAACACCGCGGAAGCGGCGATCGATGCCGCGATTGCCGGCATCGGATTGACGAGGGTGCTTTCCTACCAGATCACAGCTGCAGTGCGGTCGGACACCCTCCGCACCGTGCTGGAGGCATTCGAGCCGCAGCCATGGCCGGTCAGCCTCGTGCATGCCGGCCAGGGTCTGCTGCCGGTGAAACTGCGTGCGTTCCTCGATTTCGCCGCCCCACGCCTGAAGAAACGGCTGGTGCAAGCGACGTGGCAGGCCTGACGAACAGGCCATCGCACCGTTTCCTTTTTGCCCGCGCTTGGTGTAACCAACGCACACCTCCTCACCGGGCTCTTCCTGCATGCTTTATGTCCGCTCGCTGGCGTTCAACTTCGTCTTCTACGTCAATCTGATCGTCCAGATGATCCTCTGGACCCCCTACTATTTCCTGTCGCCGCGCCACCGCGCCTGGTTCGTGCCGAAATTCTGGTCACACACCAGCATGTGGCTCTATGACAAGATCGCCGGCACCAAAAGCGAGATCACCGGCCAGGAAAACCTGCCCGAGGGTTCCTTCATCCTGGCGCCGAAGCATCAGTCCTTCTGGGACGCGATCGCCTTTTTCCCGTTCCTGCAGGATCCGATCTACATCCTCAAGCGGGAACTGACCTGGATCCCGTTCTTCGGCTGGTACATCCTGAAAATGCGGATGATCCCGGTCGACCGCGGCAGCCGCTCGAAGGCGCTGAAAGCGGTGGTCGCCGCGACCAGGCAGGAGCTGGCGCGCAATCCCCGCCAGCTGATCATCTATCCCGAGGGCACGCGCCGGGCGCCGGGCGACGAGCCGGCCTATAAATACGGCATCGTCGAGCTCTATACCCAGCTTGGCATTCCGGTGGTGCCGGTCGCCCATGTCGCCGGCCTCTATTGGCCGCGGCGGAAATTCCTGCGCTATCCCGGCATGATCAAGGCCCGCTTCCTGCCGCCGATCCCGGCGGGTTTGGGCAAGGAAGAATTCATGGAACGGCTGATCGGCGAGACGGAAGCCGCCTGCGACCAGCTGCTCATCGAGGCGTCCCAGGCGCCAAACCCGCCGCCAATGCCGCCGACGGCGGTAAAGCGGCTGGGGGAACTTGGCTCCGATACCCCGACCTGAACCATCTAAGCTTGCGGCACTGTCCCCTAGGGAATCACAGCCAGCGCCGTGGTCAAAACCAGTGTTGCCGCGAACGTCAGATTGATGATCCGCGAGGCCAGCGGCTTGCGCAGGAAGCGCGCAAACGCTGCCCCGGCGAGAAGCCACAGGACATGGATGGCGACGATGATCGAAGCGAGGACCGCCAGCCTGAGCCCTGCATCGAGCTCACCGGCGGACGGCGTGCCAGCAAATACGGCGGCAATCGCCACATAGGCTTTCGGGTTGGCGACGGCCAGAAGAAACCCGCCGAGGAATGTGGGACGCGCCGCCCCGCCGCTACGCGCGGCCAGAGGCGGGGCCGTTGCTATCTTGAAGGCGAGGTAGAGGATGTAGGCTGCGGATGCCACCGCCAGGAGCGGTGTGAGCGTCGGCACAGAGGCGAGCATTGCCGTAATGCCCGTCGCCACGAGCAAAAGCACGGCGACCGTACCAAGAATGATGCCCGAGGCGTAGCGGAGCGAATCGCGCAGGCCGAAGGCGGCGCCGACGGCGGTGACGCTTATCGTCGCCGGCCCCGGACTGCCCATCACGACCGCCGATGCCAGCACAAGCGCGAGCAATTGCTGCCATAGTTCCGGATGGGAAAAGACCTGTTCGGCCATCTGTATACCAGTATCCAGGCGCGATGCCGGCAATGGTATGGCAGGGCACAGCAGGGTGTCTTGAACGATCGTGCAGGGAGCGTTCCGACTCAGGCCGCGCCCGGTTCTTGGCTGCTGTTGATCAAGCCACCGCTTCGCGCTGGCGCCTAAGCACTCGTGCTGTCGAGCTCGACGATATCGTCCGGACCGAACTCCAATGATGCGGCGCGGACGAGGCTGTCGACCTGTTCCAATGTCGTGGCGCTGGCGATCGGCGCGGTGACGCCGGGCCGCGCAATCACCCAGGCGAGCGCCACTTCCGCCGGCTTGGCCGCGTGACGTGCCGACACGGCGTCGAGTGCCGCCAGGATGCGCATGCCGCGCGTGTTGAGATAGTTCTCCACGTCGTCGCCACGCGCGCTTTTGCCGAGATCGGCCTGGCTGCGGTACTTGCCGCTCAAAAACCCCTTGGCGAGGCTGAAATAGGTGATGACGCCGATATCCTCGGCCATGCACAGATCGCGCAGCGGCCCATCGAAGGAGGCGCGATCGTAGAGATTGTATTCCGGCTGCAGCACCGAATAGCGCGGCAGGCCCCGCAAGCTTGCCACGTCCAGCGCGGCGCGCAACTGGCCGGCATCGAGATTGGAGGCGCCGACGTGGCGGATCTTGCCCTTGTCGAGCAGCTTCTGGTAGGCGCCGAGCGTTTCCTCGTAGGGGGTGGTCGGGTCCGGCCAGTGCGACAGATAGAGATCGACGACATCGGTCTGCAGCCGCTTCAGCGACGCATCGATGGCCTTTTCGATATAGGCCGCGGAGAGGTCTTTCCTGCCCTGCCCCATGTCAGACCCGACCTTGGTGATCACCACAACCTTGTCGCGATTGCCGCGGCTTTTCATCCATTTGCCGATGATCGTTTCGGATTCGCCGCCCTTGTTGCCGGGAACCCAGCGCGAATAGGCATCGGCGGTGTCGATGGCGTTGAGGCCGGCGCCGACGAACCGGTCGAGCAGGTCGAAAGAGGTTTTCTCGTCGGCGGTCCAGCCGAAGACGTTGCCACCCAGAACCAGCGGCGCGATGGACAGGTCGGTTTGACCGAGACGACGTTTCTGCAAGACTGATCTCCGTGGGGAATGGAAAGAAGCGGGCGAAAAGCCCCGTGACCGGCTTAACCTATGGCGGGCCGCACCAACGTCAAAGGGCCGGCCGACTTTTCCAGCGACCAGCGCTTCACAAAGGCGCGATCCGTTTCGCCACCTCTTCCAGCCAATGGTCGCGGATCCCCAGCGCCTCGAGGTGCTCCAGCGTGCTGGACACGTAGTCCTCATTCTTTCCCGACTGGCCGACGGCGCCGCGAACGACGCTCGCCGCATCGGCCGCATCGAGCGCACCGGCATATTGCTCGTGGCTACGGTCGACGACATAGGCGACAGCCTCGACCGTCTCGCCTCCGTCTGTGTCGCCCCCACCCTTGCCGGCCTCACGCGTGTCCCCCTTGTCGAGGCGAATGCTAAGCATGCGCTCGAGATAGACATTGGTGACCAGCTCGCGTTCGCGCAGATAGGTGATGACCTCGTTGCGCAGATCGCCGGGGACGCGGAAAGCCAGCCCTATGCAGGAGCCGCCACGGTCGAGGCCGAGCACCAGGCCGGGCCGTTCGCGCGTGCCGCGATGCACGAAGGAGTAGACGCACAGCGAGCGGCGGTAGCCATGGAGGCGGGCCCGCCGCGTCTCGACATGCGCAAATCCCGGCCGCCAGATCAGCGAGCCGTAGCCAAAAACCCAAAAATCGCCCATATCGCCAAGCCTGGTTGCAGCACCGCACTGGAATCGGTGTTTTTTCAATCCGTCTCCGTCTACCCGATCTTGCCGGAAACGACAGTCTCCTCTGCAACACGCGCCAACGAGAGCCGCAGCATGACGTCAAATGACGAACGCCCGCCGAATTTTCTCCGCCGGCTGTTCTGGCTCGGCGTTTTCATCGTCGTGCTGTTTGGCCTCTACAGCGCCGGCTGGTTCTACCTGGCAGACAAGGTCAAGAGCGAAGCCGGCAAAGCGGTGGCCGAGTTCAACGGCAATGGCATCGAGGCGGACTGCGTCAATCTCACGGTCAGCGGCTACCCCTTAAGCTTCGCCGTTACCTGCGACAGCCTGGCTTATCAGGACGACAGCAGGAACGTCGCCGCCTCGCTCGGCAGCCTCAAAGCAGTCACGCACGTCACCCAGATCCTGTCCCCTGGCGCCGACCTGCAGGGGCCGCTCAGGACCTCCGTGCCGGGGATGGCACCGCTGTGGATCGACTGGGATAATCTGCGAGCGAACGTCAAACTGTCCTGGCCCCTGCCCCGGGGCGTTTCACTGGAGGCAGAGGCTCTGTCAGCCCAGACCGATCCCGCCGATGGCACAGACCCGGTCGAGCTGTTCAGCGCTGGGACAGCGGTCGGAGAATTGCGTCCGAACGGCCAGGACATCGACTATGCCGGGAGTTTTACCGATCTCGAAATCGATCCGGGCGCGATCGATGGCCGCGTGCTGCCGCCGCTCGACGGCAGCGGCGACGTGACGCTGAAGAACGGCGTGGCGCTGATCAAGACACAAACAGAGAGCCTGCGCGGCCAGGCGGTGGATATCGGCAAGCTCGATCTGTCGTCGGGAAGCGCGCGCGTCACCGTTTCCGGGCCGGTCTCGGTCGATGCCGACGGGCTGATCGACGCCGATTTGATGATCCGGCTCAGCGATCCGAAGGCGGTGGCGGAAATCCTCGGCAAAGCCATTCCCGAGCAGAAGAGCCAGATCAAAACCGGCTTTGCCGGGCTGGCGCTGCTTGGCAACGAACCGTCGATGCCGCTCAAGATCGTCAAGGGCAAGGCCTCGCTCGGTTTTATCCCTCTGGGCAGCATCGAGCCGGTCGATTAGGCGATGATTGCGAACCTCCAGTTCGGAAAGACCATGGCCAAACAGGAAGATAGATGAACCGCCCGGTTAAGCTCCTGAGTGTTGGCGCGCTGACGCTCGATACGATCCTTCGCGTCGACACGCTTCCGGCGCGTCAGGGCAAGTTCATCGCGTCCGACAGCGTGCAGATCGCCTCGGGCATGGCTTCGAGCGCGGCCTGCGCCGCACGCCGTCTCGGCGCGGAGGTATCGCTGTGGGCGAGCGCGGGAGACGACCTCGTCGGCGATCAGCTAGTCGCAGGCATTGAGGCCGAAGGCGTCGATTGCAGCTTTGTCCGGCGCGTCGCCGGGGCGCGGTCGGCACTGTCGGCCATCTTGGTCGACACGCATGGCGAGCGCGTTATTGTTCCATTCTATGACAAGCTCGCCCAGGCCGACCCCGAAGCGCCCCCCACTGAGGATCTCACCGCATTCGACGCCGTCCTGGTCGACGTGCGCTGGCCGGGCGCGGCAGCTCTGGCCCTGACGGCGGCGCGCGCAATCGACCGTCCAGCCATACTCGACGCCGACACCGCGCCACGGGCCGTGCTGGAACGGCTGTTTCCGCTCGCCTCGCACATCGTCGCGTCGGAGCCGGCGGCGTTCATCCTCTGCGGCGAGGAGCAAGGCCCGCAGGCGGCCTGTGAAGCGCTGGCCAGACGAACCGATGCATTCGTAGCGGTGACCGGCGGCGCAGCGGGAAGCTGGTGGTTCGACCGCTCGGTGGCGTCGGTGCGCCATGTCGCGGCGCCAAGGATCAAGGCAGTGGATACGCTTGCCGCCGGCGACGTGTTTCACGGCGCCTTTGCCGTCGGGCTGGCCGAGGCCGTGCCGATCGAACGGACATTGCGCTTTGCCAGCGCCGCCGCCGCGCTCAAATGCCTGCGCTTCGGCGGCAGGCTGGGAGCGCCCGACAGGGCCGAGACACTGGCGATGATGGCGGCTCACTGGCCGGATTGAGCGCGAGGCGGCCGTCAAATCGGATGGTACCGCCGCTCTATCTTTTGCTTGAGCATCGGATTTCACCTAAAACCGGTACGGGTCCGATGCTCTATCCCTTGGCCGGATGCTCGACTGCCTGCCGGCCAAAGTCCGGCACGTCGATGTCCTGGCCGGCCTCGATGATCGAGCGGCGCACGGCGCGGGTGCGGGTGAACAGGTCGAACAGCTTTTCGCCGTCGCCCCAGCGGATCGCCCGCTGCAGCGAGGCCAGATCCTCCGAGAACCGCGCCAGCATTTCGAGGATGGCATCCTTGTTGTGCAGGCAGACGTCCCGCCACATCGTCGGGTCGGACGCGGCAAGGCGCGTGAAGTCGCGAAAGCCGGAGGCCGAATATTTTATGACCTCGGACTTGGTCACCGACTCCAGATCGTCGGCGGTGCCGACGATGTTATAGGCGATGATGTGCGGCAGGTGCGAGACGATGGCCAATGTCATGTCGTGATGCTGGGGATCCATCGTGTCGATGTTGGAGCCGCAGCGGCGCCAGAATTCCGAGAGCCTTTCCAGCGCCTCGGGATCGGTGCCGGGTAGCGGCGTGAAGATGCACCAGCGGTTTTCGAACAGTTCGGCAAAGCCGGCGTCCGGACCCGATTTTTCAGTGCCGGCCAGCGGGTGGCCGGGAATGAAATGCACGCCGGCAGGCACATGCGGCTGCATCTGCGCAATGACCGAGGCCTTGGTCGAGCCGACATCGGTGAGGATGGCGCCCTGCTTCAGCGCCGGTGCGATTTCCTCGGCGACCTCGCCCGAAGAACCGACCGGCACCGAAACGATGACCAGGTCGGCATCGCCGACCGCCTCTTTCGCATCCGACGTGTAGAAGGAGCCGAGGCCGAGTTGTTTCGCCCGCGCCAGCGTCGTTTCGCTGCGCGTCGAGATGGCGACATGACCGGCAAGGCCTTCGCGATGGATTACGCGGGCCAGCGACGAGCCGATCAGGCCGATGCCGACCAGCGCGATCTTTTCGAACATCGGTGATGTCATGGTGTTCTAGCTTTTCAGAAATGTCGCGAGGGCGGCGACAACGCCGCGATTGGCCTCTTCGGTGCCGATGCTCATGCGCAGCGCATTCGGGAAGCCGTAGCCGGAAACGCGCCGCAATATGTAGCCGCGCGCACAGAGGTAATCGTCCGCAGCTGCCGCCGAATGTTTTTTGTCTTCGGGAAAGTGGATGAGGACGAAATTGCCGACGCTCGGCGTCACCCGCAGTCCGAGCCTGGTCAATTCCTCGCTCACCCAGGTCAGCCAGGTCTCGTTATGCGCCACGCTGCGCTCGACATGGACGCGGTCGCGGATCGCGGCAATGCCGGCCTCGATCGCCGTCGCGTTGACGTTGAAGGGACCTCGCACCCGGTTGATCGCGTCGATGACATGCATCGGCGCGTACATCCAGCCGATCCGCGCGCCGCCGAGGCCGAGCTTGGAGAAGGTGCGGGTCATGACCACGTTTTCCGCGCCAGCCACCAGTTCGACGCCAGCTTCATAGTCGTTGCGGCGGACATATTCGGCATAGGCTGCATCCAGCACCAGAAGCACGTTTCGAGGCAGGCCGGCATGCAAGCGGCGCACCTCCTGGAACGGCAAATAGGTGCCGGTCGGGTTGTTGGGATTGGCAAGGAAGATGATCCGCGTACGCGGCGTTACGGTGGCAAGGATCGCATCGACGTCGGCACGCTCATTGGTTTCCTTGACCGACACCGGGACAGCACCTGCCGACTGGATGTAGATCTTGTAGACCATGAAGCCGTGTTCGGTGATCACAGCTTCATCGCCGGGTGCGAGATAGGTCTGCGCAAGCAGGCCCAGAATCTCGTCGGAACCGTTGGAACAGACGATGTTCGCCGGGTTGAGACCATGCACCTCGGCGATCGCCTCCCGCAGGCGCCTGGCGGTGCCGTCGGGATATATGTCGAGCTTGGCCGCGACGTCGCGCGCGGCTTCTATCGCCTTCTGCGACGGGCCGAGCGGGTTCTCGTTCGACGACAATTTGTGGACCTTGGCAACGCCGGCCGGCGCCGTGCTTTTGCCCGGCACATAGGCTTCGATATCCATGATCCCCGGGCGGGGCGTTGGACGTGCCTGATCCGATGCCTGGTTCATATTGCAAAAATCCGTCGAGAACGCTTCCACCTAGTGTGGTGGATTTGAAGTTCCTGCCATTTTGGTGGCAACGGCGCTCAGGAACTTCAAATCCAGCACACTAGAAGCCGCAGCGGAAATACAAGTCGTGGCCTGGAATGTCGAGAGGCGGCGATCATGGGTGAGCGACTGGCATGGGTAAACGACTGGCCGTTGACGCCGAGACGCTCCGGTCCTAGAAGAAAGGCGAAATCCCGTGGTGATTTGGCCGGTCGGCTTGCAGCCACGTTAAACAACTCGCTAAAGGGCCGTTTGCATCTTGTAACCGGCTTTGCGAAGGCAATGCCGGTTTTTTTGTTGTCCGCAGCCGGCCGGACAGTCGCATCGACCCGAAAATCGCAATCGACTTTCGGAAAACACGATGGGTTAATGTAAGAGGATGCGATGGTCGCGCTGCGCACGAAAAGAACCAACAACGAGGCCGACGAGCCGTCGAGCCCAGTGTTGCGTTTCGGTGCCGACAAGCCGCTCAAGCTCGATGCCGGCACGCTGCTGTCACCGTTCCAGATCGCCTACAAGACTTACGGCACGCTCAACGACGCCCGCTCCAACGCCATCCTCGTCTGCCATGCACTGACCGGCGACCAGCATGTCGCCAGCACCAATCCAGTGACCGGCAAGCCGGGCTGGTGGGAAGTGCTGATCGGCCCCGGCAAGATCATCGACACCAGCCGCTTCTTCGTCATCTGCTCGAACGTCATCGGCGGCTGCCTCGGCTCGACCGGCCCCGCCTCGACCAATCCAGTCACCGGCAAGCCCTACGGGCTCGACCTGCCGATCATCACCATCCGCGACATGGTGCGGGCGCAGTTGATGCTGGTCGACCATTTCGGCATCGAAAAACTATTTTCGGTGCTCGGCGGCTCGATGGGCGGCATGCAGGTGCTGCAATGGGCGTCGAGCTATCCGGAGCGCGTTTTCTCGGCGCTGCCGATCGCCACCGGCGCGCGCCATTCCTCGCAGAACATCGCCTTCCATGAGGTCGGCCGGCAAGCGGTGATGGCCGATCCCGACTGGCATGGCGGCAAGTATTTCGAGCAGGGCAAGCGCCCGGAAAAGGGACTGGCTGTGGCGCGGATGGCCGCTCACATCACCTATCTGTCGGAGGCGGCCCTGCACCGGAAGTTTGGCCGCAACCTGCAGGACCGTGAAGCGCTCACCTTCGGTTTCGACGCCGACTTCCAGATTGAGAGCTATCTGCGCCATCAGGGCATGACCTTCGTAGACCGCTTCGACGCCAACTCCTATCTCTACATGACCCGGGCGATGGACTATTTCGACCTCGCCGCCGATCATGGCGGCCGGCTGGCCGACGCCTTTGCCGGCACCAGGACCCGTTTCTGCCTGGTCTCGTTCACCAGCGACTGGCTGTTCCCGACCGAGGAGAGCCGCTCGGTCGTTCACGCGCTGAACGCGGCCGGCGCCTCGGTGTCCTTCGTCGAGATCGAGACCGATCGCGGCCACGACGCCTTCCTGCTCGACGAGCCGGAGCTGTTCGCCGCCATCAACGGCTTCATCGCCTCGGCGGCCCGCGCCAGGGGGCTCAGCGCATGACCCCCAAAGATTACAGCCTTTTCGAACCGGCATCTTGCGCCAGGCAGCAGCGCATGACGCCTGAAGTTTGCAGGCTTTTCGGATCAAGGTCATGCGCCAGGCATCAGCGCATGGCCCCGAAAAGTTGCAGACTTTTCGGATCAAGGTCATGCGCCAGGCAGCAGCGCATGACCCCGAAAAGTTGCAGACTTTTCGGATCAAGGTCATGCGCCAGTCAAAGGCCACGATCATGAGTGTCAACCACGCCCAGCGCGTCGACCTCGAAGTCGTCGCCGATCTCATCCCGCCGCAGTCGCGGGTGCTGGACGTCGGCTCCGGTGATGGCCTGCTGCTCGAATTGCTGCAGGCAACGAAGCAGGTCGACGGCCGTGGGATGGAACTGTCGCAGCGCGGCGTCAACGAATGCGTGGCACGCGGCCTGTCCGTCATCCAGGGCGACGCCGACAAGGACCTCAAATTCTATCCCGACAAGGGTTTTGATTTCGTCGTCCTGTCGCAGACCTTGCAGGCGACCCGCAACCCGAAGCTGGTGCTCGACGAGTTGCTCAGGATCGGCAAGCACGCCATCGTCTCCTTCCCCAATTTCGGCCACTGGCGGGTACGCCTTTCGCTGTTCGTCGAAGGGCGGATGCCGGTGACCAAGGACCTGCCCTATTCCTGGTACGACACGCCCAACATCCATTTCTGCACCATCCGCGACTTCGTCAATCTCTGCGAAGAGCTCGGCGCAACGGTGGAAAAGGCAACCGCGCTCGACGCCAATGGCCAGAAAATCGGCCTGTCGATGCCATGGTGGTTCTGGAATTTCTTTGGCCAGCAGGCGGTGTTCCTGCTGAAGCGATAACGGCGACCCGTCGCTTCGGCCAGCCGGCCCGAGTCCGGAGACATCTGGGACTGATCGCCATTCGTCGAGGTCTAACGATCAAGTTCCGGAAAATACGGATCGGAGAAAAACCGCCGACCGCGCTCCCCTTGCAAACAGTCGACCGGTGCTGCCGCGTCGACCGGGACGGACCCGGGATCGGCCCCGGGACCGGCATTAGGATCGGTAACACCGCTGACCTCGAGGACCAGCTTGCGGCGTATGGCGGTCACGAATTCCGAAGCGGCATAGACCGGCAGCACGAAGGAGCCTGGCCCGCCTGTGACGCACTCGGCATAGTATTGGTCGAGATGGCTGAAGCTGGGCGACGGGCTGATCAGGATCGGCAGGCCATTGATGACGATGCCCTTTGCTATCGCGGCGTCGCGTGTCGTGGCGACGGGCATCCCGATATTGTTGGGGCCATCGCCTGAGATATCGATGACGCTGCGCGTCGCGTCGAAGGCGGCTCCATCCAAAAGCTTGGCGCCGAAGGCGAGCGCACTGGAAATCGAGGTGCCGCGAAAGCTCCTGAACGGGCGCGCCTCGATCTTGCCGGCGAATACCTCGGCGCTCTCGGCATCGTCGATGACCTGCCAGGCAATGACGGCGTCGTCGCGGACGGTGCCTGCCCATTCGAAATAGGCCAGCGCAATGCGGCCGTTCACGCCCGAACGCACCGCATTGATGAAGTCGGGGTGGCGCAGCGCCTTGACATAGCCGGCGCGCTGCAGGGCGAATTCCTTTTCGTCCATCGAGTGCGAGATGTCGACCGCCAGCACCAGTTCGACGTCCACGGCAATGGTGTCGGCAGGCGCGGCCAAAGGTGCTGCCTGGGCACGGGCAAGGCAGGCAAGCAGGCTGACGCAGGTCGCCCAAAAGCGCGCAGCGGTTTTGGGGTAACGACAAGCATCGAAGCAAAGACTCAAAGCGTGTCGCATGAATCCAACGCCGCAGGCTTCCGAACGATGCCGGCAATCTTTCGCCGCGATCACGGCAAAATAAAGCTTACGGCCGGCTATGCCTGTTGGTGGGCTTTGGCGACGGCCGGGGGTGGTTCGATCGCGCCGGCCCTGACGCGGACTGGCTTGAGAGCCGGTCGCTCGAAATCTTTCACGATCGCCAATGAGCTCGGGAAGAATTCAATATTCTGCTGGCCACGGCCGATATTGAGGATCGCGGCGTCGGCAAGACGCGCCTCCAGCATCGACAGCACCCGCCGCAGCGTCGCGCCGTCGAACGTGTCCAAAGCCTCATCGATGATCACCCATTTCGGCTGCCGCAAGACCAGCCGGGCAAAGGCAAGCAGGCGCTGCTCGTCATCGCTCAATTCGCGCTCCCAGCGCGCCGACCGGTCGAGCGAGGATGACAGCCGCCCGAGACCGACCTCGGCAAGCACCGCCGAGATCTCGGCGTCGCTGACCGCGGCATCGGCGTGGTCGAGCACCTCGCGCAGCGTGCCGAGCGGGAAATAGGGTTTTCTGGGAACGAAGGCCGGCACCTCTCCGGCCGGCATGCCGATCCGCCCGCTTCCCCACGGCCACAGACCGGCAATGGCGCGGAAGAACAGCGTCTTGCCGGCGCGCGGATCTCCGGTGATCATGACGCGCTCGCCGGCGCGGATCTCGACATGGGGCTCGGCGAGCTTGGCGCATCCATCCCGCGACGCAATTTCGAGCTTGTCGAATGTCAGCCTGCCGTCCGGATTTTCGCCGAACTCTATGCGCCTCTCGCTGTGGTGGAGCACATCCGTTTCAGCAAGCGCGATGCGGAAATCGGCGACGCGCATCAGCGTGGCGCGCCAATCGGCGATGCCGCCGATATTGTTGATGAACCAGCGCAACGAGGAATGCACCTGGTTGAAGGCGCCGACAGCCATCATCAGCCCGCCGAAGCTGATGTCACCGGCGAAATAGACCGGCGCGGCGACGAGGATCGGCGCGACGACAGTGATCCAGCCATAGGTGTCGGTCACCCAGGAAAGATTGATCTGGGCGCTGTAGATGCGCCGCATCGCGCCCAGCACCATGCCGAGGTCGAGCTCAAGCCGCCGTCGCGCGTCGGCCTCGCCGTGCGCAAGCGCGATGGCATCGACATTCTCGTTGACGCGGACCACCGAGGAGCGCAGCTCCGCCTCGCGCGTATAGCGGTCGCTGTTGAAGCGGATGAGCGGCCGTCCGACCAACCAGCTCAGCCAGGAGGCGGTGCCGGCATAGAGGATTGCGGCCCACACCATGTAGCCCGGAATCGCCAGCGAATAGCCGCCGACATGGAAGACGAAGCCGGAAGACAGCGACCAAAGGACGCCGACGAACGAAACAAGCAGAATGAACGACTGCAATAGCCCTATGCCGAGACCTGTCGAAAGATCGGAGAGATGCCCGGCATCCTGCTGCAGGCGCTGGTCGGGGTTGACGCCGATGGCGCCGGCGTTGGCGAGCCGGAAAGCCCGCGCCGGCCGCATCCATTCACCGATCAGATCGACGGTCAACGCCTCACGCAGCTTCAGCCGGATCGTCTGGTCGAGCCAGGTCTGGCCGACATTGAGCACCACAAGCCCGCCGGCGATGGCGGAAAACACCAGAAGCTGGTGCAGGAAACCCTGCATGTCGCGCCGAGCCAGCGCGTCGTAAAAGGGCTCGTTCCAGCGATTGAGCAGAACCTGCCCGATCGAGGTTGCCACAATAACGGCGACTATGCCGAGGCAGGCCCAGAGCAGTTGTTTGCGGATCGGCGACTTCGCCAGCGCCAGCCTGATTGTCGCCAGCTGGTCGCGCAGGCTGCTGGCTTCGACCGACGCGGCAATCGGCTTGGCGCTGGCCTCGAAATCCGGATGATCAGCCATTGATGAAGACCCTTCGCAAGCAGTGCTGAAACCGGTGAACAAGTCGACTCAATCGGGTAGCAAACCCGCCCACGACAGATAGGTGGGAAAAAGCGTGATTCCGATCACGAAAACGTCATCGGCGGCCCGGCGACGGCGCCTTCCCGCTCGGCGATATCCGGCCGAGCCTTGTGGCGCCATGCGGCGAGAAAACCGGCACGAAGACGCGGCGAGAGGCGCGCTGGACGACCGGGACACCCTGATAGAGCCGCTTCTGCGCCTCGACGACGATGACGCCGGAAAAGATCGGCCAGAACCTGCGGCCGGCGCGCTCCAGCACATTGTGGAACCGCATCATGAAGCGTCGCCGCGATGGCGGGAAGAACAGGGCGTCGGACCAAGCCGCGGGCGTGAAATTCGCTTCGCGCAGCAATTCGGTGAGCTGGCCGCGCGAGAAAGGCCGGCCGCTGCCGAACGGCGTATGCTCGAAACGGGCCCAGACACCGCGCCGGTTGGGCACGACGATGACGACGCGGCCCGCGGGCGACAGCACCCGCCAGATTTCGTTCAGCGTCTCGCGCGGGTTCTCGGCATGTTCGAGTGAATGGACGAGCAGCATGCGGTCGATAGAGGCATCGACCAACGGCAATTCCTCATCGAAGACCAGCGCGGTCGCGGTCGGCCCGGTGGCCGGCCAGACCACCGCGCCTTGCGTCGCCGGCATGAAGGCAAAGACACGTTCGGCATCGGTGCCGAACCGCTCCAGCCACGGCAAGGTGTAGCCGAGGCCGACCAGCCGCTCATTGGGCACGACAGCCCATATCGAGGACAACGCCATGGTGATCGAGCGTTCGGCCAATCGCCCGAGCGTGGTCGAATAAAAGGAGCGAAGGTCGACGATATCGGAATGCATGCGCGGCACGCTATCTTCGATGCTGTCCAAGTTCAACAAAGGCGCCAAGTTCTACAAAGACGATGACATCCGCGGGCAAGCGCCCTATCTCTGCGGCGACTGCTGCATCGGCCAGAAATCGGTTTCGATTTCGGAAGACACGATGCAGCAGGTAAAAAGTGTCAGAAGCGTCCTTTGTGCGTCCAACTGGACGCGCGGCGCACTAGAGCAATTCCAGGAAAAGTGTGAAACGGTTTTCCGTCCGGAATTGCGCAAAAAAAAGGAGAGAGAGCCGTTCGGCGTTTCCGTGAAACGATGAACCGCTCTCGTGGAGAGATGCGATGCCGGTTGAAATCGAACAATTCATGTGCCGCAGCGACAATTTCGGCGTGCTGGTGCATGACCCGAAAAGCGGCCAGACCGCGATCATCGACGCGCCCGAGGAGGCGTCGATTCTGGCCGCGATCGAGCGTACCGGCTGGACGCCGACGATGATCCTGACCACCCATCACCATGTCGACCATGTCGAGGCCAATCTGGCGTTGAAGCAACGGTACAAGCTGCGCATCGTCGGACCGGAGGCGGAACAGGCCAAGATTCCCGGCATCGACGAAACCGTCGAGCAGGGTTCGGTCATCCACCTCGGCGAGGAGAGGATCGACGTGATCGCCACGCCCGGCCACACGGCGGGCCATGTCTCCTATCATCTGCCGGCGTCGAAAGTGGCGTTCACCGCCGACACGCTGTTCGCGCTCGGCTGCGGCCGGCTGTTCGAATGCAAGCCGCCGGTGATGTACGATTCGTTGAAGAAGCTCGCGGCGCTTCCGGCCGAGACGGTCGTCTATTGCGGCCATGAATACACGCTTTCCAACGCCCGCTTCGCGCTGACCGTCGACCCGACCAATTCGGCATTGAAGGAGCGCACCGCGAAAATCGAAGCGCTGCGCGCCGACGGCAAGCCGACGCTGCCGACTACGATCGGTGAGGAACTGTCGACCAATCCGTTCCTGCGCTGGCACGATCCGGCAATCCGCAAGCATCTCGGCATGGAGAACGCCTCCGACGCCGAAGTGTTCGCCGAAATACGCAAGCGCAAGGATAATTTCTGAGCACCGTTGATGGTCTGGCATCCATGAAGGTCTGAGGAAAATGACCAGTTCCGCCGAAATCATCGCGGCGCTCGGCCTGAAACCGCATCCGGAAGGCGGCTGGTATGCCGAGACCTTTCGCGATGGCGCGGAAGGCGCTCGCGGCCATTCGACCGCGATCTATTTCCTTTTGGAGCAGGAGCAAGTGTCGGCCTGGCACCGCGTCAAGGACGCCGCCGAGGTCTGGCATTTCTATGCCGGCGCCCCGCTGGCACTGTCGATGCATCGGGAAAACGGGCCGGTGATCGAGCAGGTGCTCGGCACGGCATTGGCGGCGGGCGAGCGGCCGCAGATCGTTGTGCCGGCAGGCTGGTGGCAGTCGGCGCGCAGCCTGGGCGAGTGGACGCTGGCCGGCTGCACCGTGGCGCCGGGCTTCGATTTCGCCGCCTTCGAGCTGGCCGAACCGGGCTGGAGTCCTAGCCCAGCAGGAAACCCATCGTGATCGCCAGCTGGGCGGCATAATACAGCGCCCAGACCGCGCGGCGCGTCCAGTCGCGGTGCGGCGAGATGGCGCTCAGCAGGAACTTTTCCGAGGCGAGCAGCCCGTCGGACGCCATGAACAGCACGGCGCCGCCGACGACCCAGAAATTGCTCAGGGTCAGCGCCGAAATGCCCATGGCAAAAATTGTCGCGATATAGACGCTGATGGGAAGGCGCAAGGCGGGGCCGACACGGCGCCAGAGCGCAAAAAGCATGGCGAGCGCCAACACGGCCATTGCCACGGCAATCGCCGCGCGCCACGGCTCGGCCGAGAGCAGCCCGGCCCCCTCGCCGGAGCGCAGGAACAGCGCGATGTAAAGCCCATGCGCCACGAGAAAACTGGCCAGCCCGCCGACAAAAGCCTTTTCACCGTCGCGCGACAGCAACGCATCGCCGATAGCACTGAGCGCCAGCGCAGCGATCAGCAGCCACGGACCGCCCTGCAGCGATGCCAGCACGGTGAGCATTGCCACGGCCAGCGTCTTGACCGCGGAACGCGCAAGCGTCTGTGGCATGTCGATGGTGAAGGCGTAGATCACCGCGGCGGCCAGCGAAAACAGCAGCGTCGAATTGGCGTCGGCGTCGATGCCGCCGGGAAACGGCATCACGCCCCTGCCTCGCTCGCAGCCCTCTTGCGCAAGAACAGCGATTTCGCCGCAAGCGCTGCGCCGCCGGTGATCAGCACGCAGGCGGCGAGGATGCGCAGGGACGGTTCGGCGAAGCCGGCTGATATCAGCACCAGTGTCGACAGCAGCGGCGCGGCATAGCTTGCCGCGCCCAGCACCTGGATGTTGCCGCGCTTGACGCCGATATCCCAGGCGTAGAAGGCCGCGCCCACCGGCATCAGGCCGAGGCCGAGCACGGCCAGCCACTGGCCGGCGCCGACAGGCAGCACCGTCTCTTCCAGCATCAGATGGCAGACAAGCGAAAGCGCTGCCGTGGCCGCACAGAACCAGGTGACGATGCTGGTCGGCACCGACGGAAAGCGGCGCGACAACAGCGAATAGGACGACCACAGCACGGCGCAGACGCCGGCCATCGCATAGCCGAAGGCATAGCGCGCGTCGAAGGCAATCCCGCCGCCCTTGGTGACGATCAGGAAAGTGCCGGCAAGGCCGAGCAGTGCGCCGACGACATGGTTCCAGGCCAGCCGCTCGCCCGGCATCAGCGCCGATCCGAGCACGATCAGCAGCGGCCACAGATAGGCGATGAGGCTCGCCTCCACCGCCGGCGCGTTGCGCAGCGCAGTGAAATAGAAGAAGTGATAGCCGAACAGGCCGGCAATGCCGATCAGCCACACTTGCGGCGGTATCTTCTCGCTCCCGGCGGTGGCCGGCATGAACAGCCGCGCGACGAGCCCGACGCCAGTGCCGATCGTGAAGGTGATCGCCGAGAGCAGGAATGGCGGCACCTTGCCGGAAGCGTCCGTAAGCAGTGCCAGCAGCGCCCACATGGCGACCGCCGAGAAGCCGATCAGTGTTGCGCGCCCCATGTCCGTCTCCGGCGGCGCGCGATCGCGCCTAATCTGTCGCTTCGAACCGCTCCGCGCTGACGGTAAGGGTGCCGATTTTCGTGCCGACCGTGGCGTGGATCGGCGCATATACGCCGGTTTGGCCGACCGGTGCAAACGTCACCATGATGCGGCTGCGCTTTCTCAGGTAATCCAGGGATTTGCGGTTCTTGCGATAACCCGCCACCGGCTCAAAATCCAGCCGGCAAGTGACGGTATCGCCCTCGTAGCCGCGCACCGAGGTCGAGCCTTTCGACTCGTAGGTCAGCGTCAGATCGGCGCGCATCTCGCCGTCATAGAGCTTCACCGTGCGCCCGCAGACCTTGTCGAGACTATCGGCATGGATGACGGTGGCGGCCATCGGATCGAGCACCGAGGCGAGATGGCTGGCGGCCAGCGGTATCCATTTCTTGGAATTGCGCTTCTTCGGCGCAGGCACGACCTTGGTCGCGGTAACAGTGCCGTTGGCGAACTGGATATCGATCATCGATGCCTTGTCGCCCGATTTGTAGTCGGCGCGGAACGCCTGCGGCTGCAATTGCTTGCCCAAAATCTTGCCCTTCGACGAGACCGTGCCACGCGTGTCGTCGAATATTGTGGCGAGGCCGGCGCTGGAGACGCTGCCTTCGATTGAATAGGTATCGCCTTCGTAACTGCTGAAAAAGCTTGCCTTGGCCACCGAGAAGCCGTGGACCGAAACCGTATACTCGCCCTTGAAGGATTGTTGCGTGGCGGCAGAAATTGCCGTCGGCAGCGCCACGGCGAGCGATGCAAGGAGAGCATGAGACGAACGAAGCATGGCGGGATCGATCCTCGATTTCAGCAGAAGCGTGCAACTCCAGCCTGGCATCTCCTTGTGCGACCGCTTATAGACTGAATTTCGGCCTTTATGTGAAAGACGTCGTCATACCCGGGCGCAAGCCGGAGCTTGACGCATCGCCGAAATGCAACTATGGAACGCCAACTTTTTCCATAAGGCCGCCTGACCGAAACCGCGCGCCACCCGGCGCGGGTCGAATGTTTGGCCAGACCGAGAACTGAAGGTTTAGAACCATGTCCCGCACCTGCGAACTCACTGCCAAGGCAGTCATGTCCGGCAACAATGTGAGCCACGCCAACAACAAGAGCAAGCGTCGCTTCCTGCCCAATCTCGTCAATGTGACGCTGATCTCGGAAGCGTTGAACCAGAATGTGCGCCTGCGCATTTCGGCCAACGCGCTGCGTTCAGTCGAGCATCGCGGCGGCCTTGATGCGTTCCTGGCCAAGGCCGACGCCAAGGAGCTGTCGCAGCGCGCGCGGCTGCTGAAGAAGCAGATCGCCAAGAAGCTCACCGAACAGCCGGCCGCTTAATTTTTCAGGCAACCGCCTTCGGCATCGGACCGAAAAGTGCGAAGCGGTTTTCGGAGAAATCCGATGGCCAAACAGCAATGGAGTGTCGTCCGAACTCGGCATGACACCCCGCTGGTTCCATTACCCAGGATAAAAAAATGAGCTTTTTCTCCCGATACCTGCCCTTCGTTGCGGCCATGGCGCTTGTCGTGGTGGCGTCGAACGTCCTCGTGCAGTTCCCGCTGCAGGGTGCAATCGGCGGCCTGTCGCTGGCCGACATTCTGACCTGGGGCGCCTTCACCTACCCGTTCTCCTTCCTGGTCACCGACCTTGCCAATCGCCGCTACGGCCCGGCTGTGGCGCGCCGGATCGTGTTTGTCGGCTTCGCGGCGGCAGTGATCTGCTCGGTCGTCATCCCGCCCTTGCTGTTCCGCTGCGGCCTGATCGAATTCGAAACGGCTGCCGACCGGCTGGTGCGCATTGCAGCGGCTTCCGGCACCGCGTTCCTGATCGCGCAGCTGCTCGACGTGACCGTGTTCAACCGGTTGCGCCGGCAGAGCTGGTGGCGGGCGCCGATCGTCGGCACGCTGGTCGGCTCGGTGTTCGACACCGCGGTGTTCTTCACGATCGCCTTTTCGGCGGCTTTCGCCTTCGCTGGCCCGAACGATGGCTTTGCGCTCGAAACCGCGCCGCTGATGGGCGTGCTGCCGGTCGAGGCCACGCGCTGGGTGTCATGGGCGCTCGGCGACCTCGGCGTGAAGCTGATCATCGCCGTGGTGGCGCTGATCCCCTACCGGCTGCTTGCCGCCCGCTGGAGCCATCCGGCACTGGCGGCATAGAGCATGATCCCTAAAAGTGGGAACCGGTTTTCGGAAAAGATCATGCTCACAGGTTCTCAAGCATGATCCCATGGGTCCAACTCGATACCGCGAAAACGCCTGACGGCGACCACGCGCTGCGCCTGAAACAACGCGGCGCCGAATTCTCGATCATGCTCGGCTCGAACGAGCTGATGAACAGCCGCCTCAGCGGTTCTGAGGAAGCGCTGGCGAGGCTGTCCTGCCAAAGGATTGCCGGCCGCAGGCAGCCGAAAATACTGATCGGCGGGCTGGGCATGGGTTTCACGCTGCGCGCCGCGATTGCCGAGCTTGGCGCCGATGCCGGCATCGTTGTCGGCGTGGGCGCGCGGCCCGATGGCCTCGCTGTTCGGCGGCTGTCTCGACGATCCGCGCGTGACCATTCGCGAGGCGGATGTCGGGCAGATCATACGATCGGAAGCCTCGGCCTGGGATGCCATCCTGCTCGACGTCGACAATGGGCCGGAAGGGATCGTCCGCAGGGCCAACGATGCTCTTTACAGTATAGCCGGGCTGATCGGCGCGAGAGCAGCGCTCAAGCCCGGCGGCGTGCTGGCGGTCTGGTCGCAGGGACCCGACAGCGGTTTTACCCGCCGGCTCAAGCAGGCGGGCTTCGCGGTCGAGGAGGCCAAGGTGCGAGCCAATGGCAAGCGCGGCGCACGCCAAATCATCTGGATAGCGACCAACGGACCCCGGCCTGCCGCAACCGGCGCCAAGCTGTAGCTTGTTATCGGCCGTCCGTTGCCGACCGCCTCTCAATCCTCGTGCAGCACAAATTCCAGATACAGATTACGCTGTAGCATCGAGTGGTTGTCGTCCGAGACCAGCGACACCATCAGCGCGCCGTCGTCGCGGGTCCAGACGTCGAGCCCTTCCATATTGTCGATCTGGTAGCCCATGTCGGCTTCCATCAGCATCGGCCCGTCGGCAACCGCGCCCTTCTCGACGCTTTCGCCATAGATGCGCCGCAGCCGCATCTTGACGCCGCCGGCCATCGAAAAGCTGCGCTCCAGAAGCAAGAGGTCGCCGTCCGGCAGGAAGGCGCCGTCGGCAATGTCGAAATTGCCGTTGCGCTTGACGGTGAAGACGCCCTTGTGCGGCCCTTCGATAACGGCCGCATAGATGTTGCCTGCCTTGTCGAGGCTCTTTTCCGAGACCACGACCAGCCCGCCTTGGTGCTGGCCGTCAGGATTGGCGTGGGTGATGGTCTCAAAGCCGCGATTGCGGCGAAGCTCCCAGGCTGGAATCAGGAAGTCGAGTTGCCTGAACGACGGCTTCATGTCGCCCGGTTCGATCTTGAACTGTGCAATGCGGTGACCGCGCTCGAAGCCGACTGTGGCAATGCCGTCCTTGAGCGCAAGGCCTTCGGCGTCGACCTCCCATTTCTCGGCGATCAGCTGGCCCGCCTCGTCGGCCATCTGCTGCATACGGAAATTCCGGATGCCGGATGGGCGCTTGTCGGCATCATGGGTGACGGTGCCGAAGAACCAGAATCCGGTGTCGGCGACGCCGATGAAATCACTGCCGGGCTTGCGGAAACGAAACGCCGACAGCGCGCCGAAATCGCGTGACGGCGAGGTCATTTCCAGCCCGCCGACGAATTCGAGCGGGCCGAACCGCTTTTCGTCACCGCCGATATGAAACCGGTCTATCAGCCGTGCCGAGATTTCGATCGGCTCGACCGCAACGGTGCCGGCAGCGATGGGAGGCGACAAGGCGATGCCGGCAACGAACAGGGCTGTGGCGGCGAAAAGCGTCTGCCGAAAGCCGCCCCGCGAAAAAATCATCCGGCGCGCCGCATGCCGCCGCGCCGCGTGTCGCGCATGCTTTCCTCGCCAAACAGCGAGGCCAGTTGCTCGGTCATGGCGCCGGCCAGTTCCTCGGCATCGACGATGGTGACGGCGCGGCGATAGTAACGGGTAACGTCGTGGCCGATGCCGATGGCCAGGAGCTCGACCGGCGAGCGCGTCTCGATCAATTCGATCACGGCGCGCAGATGCCGTTCGAGATAGTTGCCCGGATTGACCGACAGCGTCGAATCGTCGACCGGCGCGCCGTCCGAGATCATCATCAGGATCTTGCGCTGCTCCGGCCGGGCGATCAGGCGGTTGTGGGCCCACAGCAGCGCCTCGCCGTCGATGTTTTCCTTGAGCAGGCCCTCGCGCATCATCAGGCCGAGATTGCGCCGCGCCCGCCGCCACGGATGGTCGGCGGATTTGTAGATGATGTGGCGCAGATCGTTGAGCCGCCCAGGATTGGGCGGCTTGCCTTCCTTCAGCCATTTCTCGCGTGCCTGCCCGCCCTTCCAGGCGCGGGTGGTGAAGCCGAGGATCTCGACCGAGACGCCGCAGCGTTCCAGCGTGCGCGCCAGAATGTCGGCGCAGGTGGCGGCGACGGTGATCGGCCGGCCGCGCATCGAGCCCGAATTGTCGAGCACCAGCGTCACCACCGTGTCGCGGAATTTGGTGTCGCGCTCCTGCTTGAAGGACAGCGGCTGCATCGGGTCGATGACGACGCGCACCAGCCGCGCCGGGTCGAGATAACCCTCTTCGAGATCGAAATCCCAGGACCGGTTCTGCTGCGCCATGAGGCGGCGCTGCAGCCGGTTGGCCAGCCGGCCGACGACGCCGGACAGGTTGGCAAGCTGCTTGTCGAGGAAGGCGCGCAGCCGATCCAGCTCTTCCTCTTCGCACAGGTCCTCCGCACCCACTGTCTCGTCGAAGGCGGTGGTGAAGACCTTATAGTCGATCTCCTTCGACAGATTGGTGAAGGGATTGTCGTTGCGGCGCGCCTCGCCGGGCGTCTCGGCATCGGCGTCGTCATCGTCGGACAGGTCGTCGGCGGTGGCATCGGATGCCTCCGTCTCGGCCGATTGCTCGTCGTCGGACGACGCCTCGGTATCGTCCGACTGCGACTGCTCGGAGCCGGAATCGTCCTCGCCGCCCTCCTCGCTCTGGTCCTCGCCTTGCGGCTGGTTTTCGTCATTGTCTTCGGAGTCTTCGGTCTCCTGGTCGTCACCGAGTTCCTCGGCCATTTCCATGGAAGCCAGCATCTCGCGCACGACACGGGCGAAGGCCTGCTGGTCGTCGAGCTTTGCCGACAGTCCGTCGAGATCGGCACTTGCCTTCTCCTCGACCCAAGGGCGCCAGAGGTCGACCAGCCGCTCGCCGCTCTTCGGCACGGTGCGGCCGGTCAGCTTTTCGCGCACCATCAGGGCCAGCGCCTCTTCGATCGGCGCGTCGGCCTTGTCCTTGACGTCGATGAGGTTGGCCCTGGCGTATTTGTCCTCGAGCATCGAGCCGATATTGTCGGCCACACCCTGCATGGCGCGGGAGCCGATAGCCTCGACGCGGGCCTGCTCGACCGCATCGTAGATGGCGCGGGCCTGTTTGCCCTCCGGCGCCAGCCTGGTGTGGATGCGCGTGTCGTGGCAGGCGCGCTTCAGCGCCATGGAATCGCCGAGCCCGCGGGTGATGGCGATGTCGGCCTTCGAGGCTTTTTTCGGCAGTTCAGGCAGCCGGGCGCGGCTGCCGGCGAGCGCCGGCCGATCCTTGGCGAAACCGACTTCGAGGTCCTTGTCGCCGGCAATCGCGCGCATGCAGACGGTGACGGCGCGCTTGAAGCTGTCGGCTTCAGACCCCGTCTTCGACTTGTTGCGCGTGTTGTCGCCTGGACCCGCCATCGATCATTCCTTGGAGCATGACCCCGAAAATCGGAATCGAGCCATGCTTACCCCAGAACCACGTTGGCGGCGCTCTCCGGCAAATCCTGGCCGAAGGCGCGCTGGTAGAACTCGGCCACGAGCGAGCGTTCCAGCTCGTCGCACTTGTTGAGGAAGGTCAGCCTGAACGCCATGCCGATATCGCCGAAGATCTCGGCATTCTCGGCCCAGGTGATGACCGTGCGCGGGCTCATGACGGTCGAAAGGTCGCCATTGATAAAGGCCGAACGCGTCATGTCGGCGACACGCACCATCTTGTTAACGATCTCCTTGCCCTTGGCATCGCGATAGTGCTTGGCCTTGGCCAGCACGATGTTCACCTCATTGTCGTGCGGCAGATAGTTCAGCGTGGTGACGATCGACCAGCGGTCCATCTGCGCCTGATTGATCTGCTGGGTGCCGTGATAGAGGCCGGTGGTATCGCCGAGACCGACGGTGTTGGCGGTCGAGAACAGCCGGAACGCCGGATGCGGGCGGATGACCCGGCTCTGGTCGAGCAGCGTCAGCCGACCGGACGATTCCAGCACGCGCTGGATGACGAACATCACGTCCGGACGGCCGGCATCGTACTCGTCGAAGCACAGCGCGACATTGTGCTGGTAGGCCCAGGGCAGGATGCCGTCGCGGAATTCGGTGATCTGCAGCCCTTCCTTGGCGACGATGGCGTCCTTGCCGACGAGATCGATGCGGCTGACATGACTGTCGAGATTGACACGCACCATAGGCCAGTTGAGGCGGGCGGCGACCTGCTCGATATGCGTCGACTTGCCGGTGCCGTGATAGCCCGACACCATGACGCGGCGGTTGTAGGCAAAGCCGGCGAGGATCGCCATCGTCGTGTTCTTGTCGAACAGATAGTCGGGATCGATGTCGGGCACATGCTCGCTCGTCACGGAATAGGCCGGCACCACCATTTTGGACTCGAAGCCGAATTTCTCCTTCACCGGCACGGTGGTGTCGGGCAGGTTGGCGATGTCGCGATCGACCTTGTTCATCTTTATCAACGTCTCCACGGGCGAAGCGCCTGATTTCGCCGGCAATCGATTTTGTCCGGGGGCGGTCTTAGAGCCTTTTCCAACCTTATGAAAGTTGGAAAACGACACGGAGGTCGCTCAGCACAATCCTGCCTGCTTGAGCACGCGATAGGCCTGGAGCACATCGCGGAACCGGTCTTCCGAACCTCTGTCGCCGCCATTCGCATCCGGATGGTGGCGTTTCACCAGTTCCTTATAACGCGCCTTGATGTCCTTGCCAGTCGCCTTTGTATCAAGGCCAAGCGTTTCCAGCGCCTTGGCCTCAAGCGGCTTGGCCTTGCGCTCACGCGCCTCGCGCGGATCTTTTGGACCTTTGAACAAATCAAACGGATCGCGCATGCGGTTGTAGTAGCCGGCGCGGCCGGAACGCTGCTGCGCGAAATCGGGCGAGGAGCGCGTCGAGGCGCCGTTGACGCCCATCTTCCATGTCGGCCGGTGGCCGGTCATCGCTTCCTTCTGGAAGCGGGCGATCTCGGTATCGGGGACACCGGAGAAATAATTGAAGCCCTTGTTGTACTCGCGCACATGATCGAAGCAGAACTGAAAATACTCGCCCTCCTTCATGCGCCCGACCGGCGCGCGATGGGTGCCGGCCTCCTTGCAACCGTCCCACTGGCAGATCGGCGAACGAGACTTCAGCTCCGCATCCTTCTCCGGGCGGATGCGGATTTTCTCGAAATATTTGGGGTACGGTTTCATCTCACCCATTTATGGGCTGTTCGCCGGTGCGAAACAAGAATTGACATTTTCGCGATGATCGCCCTAACCGCTGAATCGCGGCATAAAGCGGGCGATCGGCGAATTTTGTCGCGACGGCGGCGCCGCGCGTCCTTCCGGACGCGCAAACGGCACCGATTTTCGGGGGTCATGCGCAAGCCATATGTGGTGAAGGGAAGTACGAATGTCCATACAGTCGACGATGGAAGGCAAGTTGAAGAAGGCGTTTTTGCCGGAGCGGCTGGTCATTATCAACGAAAGCCATCTCCATGCCGGCCATCACCATCAGGACTCCGATCATCACGGCACCTATGACGGCACCGGTGAGACGCATTTCCGCGTCCGCATCGTCTCCTCAGCCTTTGCCGGCATGAGCCGCATCGAGCGCCACCGCGCGGTCAACGCATTGCTGGCCGACGAATTGAAGGCTGGTGTCCATGCGCTGGCGATCGAGCCGGCCGCGCCGGACGAAAAGACCAGGTGGTAGGCCTCAGAGCAATTCCAGGAAAAGTGTGAAACGGTTTTCCCGGGAAAAGCGCATAGCGCTTTCCCTAGGGAATTGCGCAAAAACAAAGAGATAGAGCGGTTCGGCGTTTCCGTGAAACGATGAACCGCTCTAGCCGAGCGCTGCCTTCAGGAAAATCATCACCGCACGGGTCAAGGCGTCGCCTTCGTCGCCGAAATCGCGATTGATCGACATGTGCGAATAGGCGCTGCCATCGAACAGTGTCACCTCCGTTCCAGTCGCCCGCAGGCGCTCGGCGAAGGCCCATGAGGCTGCCGCACGACCCGCTGCGCGCGAATAGGCGATGAAGGTCGCCGGATGTTTGCGGCTCCCGACATGGGTGGCCGGCGACAGCGTTCGCCACTGCGCCGGGTCGGGAAAGGCCTTTGCATAGGCCCGTGTCATGCCGCCGCTCCTCGCAAGCGCCTCCAGGTCATAAGCCCTGGTATCGTTCAGAACCAGCGCCGCGACGCCGGGCAGACCGCCGCGCAGCCCGGTCAGTGCGGCGAGATGGCTGCCGGCCGAATGGCCCATCACCGCAATCCGGTTCGGATCGCCGCCGTATCCGGCGATGTTGGCGCGCACGTAGCGATAGGCCTGCTCGACATCGTTGGCCTGGGTGGCGACATCAGCCTCAGGCAGCATCCGGTAGTCGATCGAGACGAAGCAGAAGCCATTGTCGAGCAGGAAGTCCGGCTTGACGTCGACGTTGGTGCGATTGCCGGCTCGCCAGGCACCGCCATGGATGAAAACGATCACAGGCAGGGAGCTGGCGCCGGCGCGCGCGTAGATATCGAGCCTGGCCGGACCGTAGTCGATAGTTTGCGGAGATGGCGAAAGCCGGCGCGACGCCGCCGAAGCGCTGGCCGTCAACAAAGCCATCGACATCAAAAGCAGGGTTCGCCGATCGATCACCGTCACCTCCAGACAGCCCGGTCGAAAGTGCACGCCGGCGCGGCGAGCGTCCAGGATTGATTAGCCGCGAAAGAACCTATCAGAACTAAATCTCGCCGGCCGGCCTGATCCTCAGCCTTGCAATCCGGTTCTTGTCGCGCTTCATGACGACGAAGCGCTTGCCGTGAAAGGTGAAAGCCTGCTTCTCGTCCGGGATCAATTGCGTCTCGTGAATGACGAGACCGGCAATGGTGGTGGCTTCTTCGTCCGGCAGGTCCCAGTCGAGCGCCCGGTTCAGGTCGCGGATCGACACAGTGCCATCGACGACGACGGAGCCGTCGGCTTCCTGCTTGACGCCCTGCATGTCGATATCGTGCTCGTCGGCTATCTCGCCGACGATCTCCTCGATGATGTCCTCCAGCGTCACCAGCCCCTCGACCTCGCCATACTCGTCGACGACGATAGCGAAATGCGCCTTGCGCCGCAGGAAGGCGTTGAGCTGTTCCTGCAGCGTCGTGGTATCGGGCACGAACCACGGTTTTGAAGCGATCTTCATCACGTCGATCTTGGAAAAGTCGTTGCCGACATCGTTCAGCGCACGCAGCAGGTCTTTGGCGTGCAGCACGCCGACGATGTTGTCGAGCGAGCCCTTCCACAAAGGCATGCGGGTATGCGGGCTCTGCAGGATCTCGCGCACCACTGCCTCCGGCCCATTGTCGGCATTGACCGAGCGCATGTTGGTGCGGTGGACCATGACATCGGACACTTCGAGCTCGTCGAGATCGGACAGGCGGCCGATGCGGGCGCGACCCTCGCGCACCACCTGGCCGTCACGTCGAAAATCGTCGACGGCGCTGCGCGATTCGTCATGGTTCGAATGCTGAGGCTCGATGCGCTGCAGTTCAGCGCCGAATGCAGCGAGCAGGCGCGCGCGAAAGACACAGGCGAGCAGGCCGAGCCCGGCAAGGACAGCAGCGACAATCCAGCCGGCCTCGCTCATCCCGGTCGGCTGTTCTGCTGACCCGGTCGGCCTCTCGGCTGACCCGGTCGGCTCTTCTGCTGACCCGGATGGTTCTCCCTCAGAAACGACAGCACTTCCGACCCCGGCACGTCGTTGGCGATGAAGGCCTGGCCGATGCCGCGCGTCAGGATGAAGGTCAGCGCGCCGCGCGACACCTTCTTGTCCTGGGTGATGAAGGCAAGCAGCGCTTCGGCGTCAGGCAATTCACCCGGAATATCGGCCATGCGCCAGGGCAGGCCAACGGCGCGAAGATGCGCCTCGACGCGCGCCGCATCGTCGGGACTTGCCAGGTTGAGGCGTGATGAAAAGCGATAAGCCAGCGCCATGCCGATGGCGACGCCCTCGCCGTGGACGAGACGGGCGCTGTCATATTGGGTGGCGCCCTCGAGCGCGTGGCCGAACGTGTGGCCGAGATTGAGCAGCGCGCGGTCGCCGGTCTCGAATTCGTCGCGGCCGACGACATCGGCCTTGGCGCGGCAGGCCTCGGCGATGGCCTCGGCCCGCTGCGGGCCGCCGGCGAGCACCTTGCCCCAGTTTTCCTCCAGCCAGGCGAAGAAGTCGGGGCGATCGATGAGCCCGTATTTGGCGAGTTCGGCATAACCCGCCCGGAATTCCCGTATCGGCAGCGTGTCGAGCACTTCGGTGTCGGCCAGCACCAGTTTCGGCTGATGGAAGACGCCGACGAGGTTCTTGCCACGCGCACTGTTGATGCCGGTCTTGCCGCCGACGGAAGAGTCGACCTGCGCCAGCAGCGAGGTCGGGATCTGCACGAAATTCATGCCGCGGCGCACGATGCCGGCGGCAAATCCGGCCAGATCGCCGATGACACCGCCACCGAGCGCGACGACGACATCGCCGCGTTCCAGTCTTGCGGCGAGCACGCCGTCCACCACCTCTTCGAGATGCGCGAAACTCTTGGTCTTTTCCCCCGCCGGCAGCGTGATGACGGCGGGCCGGATGCCTACCTTTTCAAGGCCGGCCCTCAACGTCTCGAGGTGGGCGGCGGCGACATTGACGTCGGTGACCACCGCGGCGCGCGTGCCGGGCAGGCGGCGCGAAATCTCGGTGCCGGCACGCAACAGCAGGCCGGAGCCGATCAATATGTCATAGGCGCGATCGCCGAGCCCGACTTCGACGGTGACTGTCGCGTTGCTTTTCACGAGCCCACCTCGCCTGTCGCGGCTGCCACGCCGAAATACCCGCAAAGCGCGTTCACCACCTCGGCGGCGATGACCTCCTTGCGATCGTCGCGGGTCGGCACGGTAACATCGGCGGTTGCGTAGACCGGATAGCGCTCGGCCATCAGCCGCTCGATCACGGCACGGGGATCGGCGCTTTTCAGGAGCGGCCGGTTCTGCTTCTTGGAAACGCGGTCCATCAACAGGTCGATCTCGGCCTTCAGCCATACCGACACGCCATGGCCGGCAATGGCCTCCCGCGTCTGCGCGCTCATGAAGGCGCCGCCGCCCGTCGACAGCACCTGCGGGCCGTGTTCCAATATGCGCAGGATGACGCGCTGCTCCAGCGCCCGGAACTCGGGCTCGCCATAGCGTTCGAACAGTTCCGGGACGCTCATCCGCGACACGCTTTCGATCTCCTGATCACTGTCCATGAAAGGCAGTCCCAGCATCCCCGCCACCTTGCGGCCGATTGCCGTCTTGCCGGCGCCCATAAGGCCGACAAAGACAATGGAACGGCTGCCCAGCCGGCCGAGCAGCGCGGCATGGCTCTCATCGGGAGGATTGGCTGGCAACGCGTTCATGACACCATGATGTTTCTAAGCAGGTTCCGCAAAGCTATCCCAGGTTTTGCGACAGAACCTGCGACAAGCCAAAGAATCCAGGCAGGCATTTTCGGGCTAGCCCACGAATGCCTGCTTAGATCCCTCTTTGCCGGCGTATCGACATCAAAAGCCTGATTGCGTCAAGCGTGGCGCCGCCGCACGTCGTCCGCGCTTCGCCCTTGAATTGGCCGGATTGGCGTCTCATAAGGGCACTGGGTTTGGAACCGCAGAACAACAAGACGGGCGAAAATTGATGCCGACACTGTTCCGCTTTGTCGTGACGCTCACGATTCTGGCCGGCATTGTCTATGGCGCGATGTTCGCTCTGGCGATGTTCGTCGAGCCGAGAAAGGCCGAAATGAGCGTGCGCATCCCTCCCGAAAAGCTCATTCCCAAGAAAAACTGAGAGACATGAACAGCGCGGCCCGCATCGAAGCCTTTCTGGAAATGATGAGCGCCGAGCGCGGCGCTGCCGAAAACACGCTTTCCAGCTATCGCCGCGACCTCGAAGATGCGTCAGCCGAGATCGACGGCGGGCTCGCTGGTGCCGCCGCCACCGATATCCGCAACTATCTCGACGATATAGCCGCACGCGGTTTTGCCGCCACCTCGCAGGCACGCAAGCTGTCGGCGATGCGCCAGTTCTTCAAGTTCCTCTACGCCGAAGGTCTGCGCGGCGACGACCCGACCGGCACCCTGGACAGTCCGAAGAAGGGCCGGCCGCTGCCGAAGACGATGAGCGAGGCCGACACCGGCCGGCTGATCGACCGAGCGGCGCAGGAGGCAGCTGACGCCTCGCTGAACGATGGCGACGGCCTGGCGGCGCTGCGCCTGCATGCGCTGGTCGAGGTGCTCTACGCCACCGGCCTGCGGGTTTCCGAACTGGTCGGCCTGCCGGTGACGGTGGCGTTGCGCGACGATCGTTTCTTCATGGTGCGCGGCAAGGGTGACAAGGAACGCATGGTGCCGCTATCGGCAAAGGCGCGCATCGCCATGCGGGCCTGGCTCGCTGCCCGGGCAACGGTGCCGGCTTTGGCGGATAGCCCGTTCCTGTTTCCGGCGGCAAGCGACAGCGGCTATCTCTCCAGGCAGGTCTTCGCCCGCGACCTGAAGGGCCTTGCCGCACGGGCCGGCATCGCCTCGGCGAAAATATCGCCGCATGTGCTGCGCCATGCTTTTGCCAGCCATCTCCTGCAGAACGGCGCCGATCTCAGGGCGGTGCAGCAGTTGCTTGGCCATGCCGATATTTCAACGACGCAGATTTACACGCATGTTCTGGAGGAGCGGCTGGTGCGGCTGGTCAACGATCATCATCCGCTTGCCGACTAAGCGTCATATCGCTATGTGAGGACGACGTTCCACCGCCCGGAGCCTCTATTTCCCAGGTTCCGCCAGTCATTGCCTCCCGGCTTATCGGTCCGCTCAAGAATGTACAATTACCTCGATTTCGAAAAGCCGGTCGCCGATCTTGAAGGCAAGATCCTCGAGCTGAAGAAGCTCGCCGAGAATGGCGAGGCGGTCGATGTCGGCGATGAGATCAGCCGGCTCGAGAAACGCGTGCGCGACGCATTGCGCGACACTTATAAGGCGCTGACCCCGTGGCAGAAGGTGCAGGTGGCGCGCCATCCGGACAGGCCGCATTGCGCCGACTACATCAAGGGGCTGTTCAACGATTTCACGCCGCTTGCCGGCGACCGCAATTTCGGCGAGGACCAGGCGATCGTCGGCGGCTTCGCCCGCTTCCGCGGCGAGCCGGTGGCAATCATCGGCCAGGAAAAGGGCTCGGACACGGCCAGCCGGCTGAGGCATAATTTCGGCTCGGTGCGGCCGGAGGGCTATCGCAAGGCGGTGCGGCTGATGGAACTCGCCGACCGCTTCAATATCCCGTTGCTGACGCTGGTCGACACGGCCGGCGCCTATCCGGGCGTCAATGCCGAGGAGCGCGGCCAGGCCGAAGCCATCGCCCGCTCGACCTCGGCCTGTCTTCGCCTGAAGGTGCCGTCGATCTCGGTGGTCATCGGCGAAGGCGGCTCGGGCGGTGCCATCGCGATCGCCACCGCCAACCGCGTCTACATGCTCGAGCACGCCATCTATTCGGTGATCTCGCCGGAGGGCGCCGCCTCGATCCTGTGGCGCGACACCACCCGCTCGAAGGATGCGGCGACCAACATGAAGATCACCGCTCAGGATCTGCTGGAGCTCAAGATCATCGACGCCATCGTTCCCGAACCGCTCGGCGGCGCCCATCGTGGCCCGGATACGGTGATTGCCGCCACCGGCGATCTCATCGCCAAAACGATGAAGGAATTCTCCGGCGCCAACACCGATTTTCGTGAGCAGCGCCGCGAGAAATATCTGACTATGGGGCGAAACCTCTAGACTATGATCCCGAACCGAGGCTCAGCGCAGCAAAAAGTGGGTACCGGTTTTCGCAAAAGGCGTGGTCGAACAAGAGAATTCAGGCCGGCCGATTTCAGTCGGACGGTTTCGACGCCGCATGTGGCGAGATTAAGCACCTTCGCCACAAAAATGCCGCTGCGCTCGTTTCAATCGGATTGCCGTAAGGCCCGGCGCTGCGGTAAGGAATTTTCAAGGTTAACGGGCTTAGGGTTGGGCCTGTCGGCCTGATGCCTGCGGTCCGAAAGAAAAGACATAGCCATGTTTGCCAAGCTTGCCCGCACCGCACTTGTGATCGCCGCGATAGGCGTCGCTGGCTGCAACGATTCTTCGATGAAGGATTTTGCCCCCCACGCCAACAAGCCGTTGCCCGAAAAAATCCTGGCCAGCATGAAGGCCAAGGGCATGACCCGCACCTCGCCGGTGATGGCCCGCATCTTCAAGGAAGAGGGCAAGCTCGAAATCTGGAAGGCCAAGACCAACGGTCGCTATGACTTGGTCGCCAGCTACGACATCTGCAAATGGTCGGGCAAGCTGGGCCCCAAATACACCGAAGGCGACCGCCAGGCGCCGGAGGGCTTCTATACGGTCCGTCCGGCGCAGATGAATCCGCGGTCGAGCTACCACCTTGCCTTCAACATCGGCTATCCCAACGTCTACGACCGCGCCAATGGCCGCACCGGTTCCCATCTGATGGTCCATGGCGCCTGCTCGTCGTCGGGCTGTTATTCGATGACCGACGCGCAGATCGAGCAGATCTACGCCTTCGGCCGCGACGCTTTCCAGGGCGGGCAGACCGAGTTCCAGATCCAGGCCTTTCCGTTCCGCATGACCGCCGCCAACATGGCGCGCTATCGCAAAGATCCGAACTACGAATTCTGGAAGATGCTGAAGGTCGGCTACGACAATTTCGAGATCACGAAAGTGCCGCCGAAGGTCGATGTCTGCGAGAAGCGCTATGTCTTCAACCAGGTCGCGCCTGACGGCGAGACCTTCGATCCGACCGGCGCCTGCCCCGCGACGACGCAGCCGGATTCGCTGAAGAGCGCCTTCAATGCCTACCAGAGCACCTACGAGGCGGCTTTCAATGGCGCGGTCAAGGCCAGCGTGCCGGCTCCCAAGCCGACCATCGGCGGGATCAAGGAAGCCAGCATCGTTTCCGAGTGGTCGAAGAAACGCGCCCGTGGCGAACGCGTGCCGATCGATCCGCCGTCGTTCAACGCCGACGGCTCGGTGACGGCGACGGCGCGCATGGGCCGCATCGATTCGCCGGCGGGCCGCAAGATGGCCGCGCTCGACGCCGAGAAGGCCGCCAAGCAGAAGGCCGAGGAGCAAAGGCTTGCCGCGATAGAAGCGGCCAAGGCCGCGAAAGAGGCGGCCAGGGCTCAGGCTCTGGCCGAAAAGCAAACGGCCAGGATCAATTCGCTGGCCGAAGAGGAGGATGCCAGGGCCGCTGCCGAAGCGCCTCTCGCTACCGCGACAATCGCGTCGTCCCCCGATGCCGCCCCGGCCGCAACGCAGGCGGCGAATGCCGGTGAAAGCAGGACGACAAGGCTGAAGAAGAAGCTGCTCGGCATGTTCGGCGGCTGAGCTTCATGCCTGAACACGGAGATGGGGGCCAGGAAGACAGGCCCTCAACCAGCCCCGCCCCCGCCCCCGTCTACGACCTCAAAGGCCTGAACTGCCCGTTGCCCGTGCTCAAGGCAAAAAAGCGGTTGGCCACAATGCAGCCGGGCAGCCGCCTGTGGCTCGAAACCACTGACCCCCTCGCCGTCATCGACATTCCCGCCTTCTGCACCGAGAGCGGCCATCGGTTGATCGAAACGGCAGCGGTTTCCGGCGGCCATCGCTTTCTGGTCGAGCGCGGCGGCGGCTGAGAGCAATTTCGCTCTGTCTGCGCTGCCCCTCATTGTCCTGCCGGATATTTCTCCCCGTAAACGGGGAGAAAGAAGCTGGCCGCAACCTTGGCGCTCTTTCTGCAATGTTGCTGATTGGCGAAAGCGTCGGTGAGAGCGCCCCCTCTCCCCATCACTATACGGGGAGAGGGTGCCGGCAGGCAGGTGAGGGGCAGCGCTACGTCTGCAAGACGAGAAGCCTACCGCCCGGCGATGGCCAGCGGGTTGTTTTCCAGCGCTGCGCGGTCCGGTGAGTCGATCGACGGCCGGTTGGTGAAGGCGGCAAACAGCCGGCGGACGTAATCTTCCGGCATGTCGAGCGTGATCAGCACCAGCCTTGTGCCGCGTTGGCCGTCCGGCCAGGACGGCAGCCGCGCCGGCGGATGCAGGATCTTCTGGACGCCGTGGACGACCAGTGGCCGCGACGGGTCTTCCAGCAATTCGATGACGCCCTTCATGCGCAACAGGCGCTCGCCATGTGCTGATCGCAACAGGTCGAGGAACATCTCGATCGCCGAAAACGGCACCGGCCCGTCATGAACGAGCGAGTAGGAGCGCACGCGGGAATCGTGCCGATGGTCATGATCGTGGTCGTGGTCGCCGTAGTCATGGTCGTCATGGTGGTGGTGATCATGGGCGGCTTCCTCGCCCAGCCAGCGCCGCACGTCGGCGGACTTGGTGGCTGGGTTATAGAGGCCGCAATCGAACAGCGCCGCTGCATCGGTCCTTCTGTCACCCGCATCGAGCAGCTCGGCACCCGGATTGATCTGCCGCAGCCGCGCCCGCAAGGCCTCGACGTCGCGCGGATCGGTGGCCAGATCGGCTTTCGTCAGCACGATGCGGTCGGCGACCGCCGCCTGCTTCACTGCCTCGACATGGGCGTCGAGCGTCGCATCTCCGTTGACCGCGTCGACCAGCGTGATGACGCCGTCGAGCCGGAAGGCCTCGACCAGCGCCGGATGGGCCATGATCGACTGCAGCACCGGCGCCGGATCGGCGAGGCCGGTGGTTTCGATGACGACGCGGGCAAGCCGGGCGATGCGGCCGGTCTGCAGCCGGTCGACGAGATCGGCCAGCGTGTCGACCAGTTCGCCGCGCACCGTGCAGCAGAGACAGCCGTCGGAAAGCTGGATGATGCCGTCGGAGGCCTGTTCGACCAGGAGATGGTCGATCGCCACCTCGCCGAACTCGTTGATGATGACCGCGGTGTCGGCGAGCGCGGGATCCCTGAGCAGCCGGTTGAGCAGCGTCGTTTTGCCGGCGCCGAGAAAACCGGTCAGCACCGAAACGGCGATGGGAAAGCCGCTGCTCATCAGCCTAGTTCACTGCCTTGGCGGGCTCCTGGGCCGCAGTAGCGGAACCGATCACTGCCGGCTCCGCGCCGGGCGGCGGCGGCAGGTCGGGCCGCCAGCTCGGCAGCGGCACGTCGGCATATTCCTGGCCCGATGCATCGAGCATGGCTTTCGGTATCGGCCCGGTGGCGCCGCCAAGGCCGACTGCGACCAATGCCGGCGCGTGATCGAGTTTTTTTCGATAGGGAGATTTTGGCGCATTCTTATCGCCGACGGGGGCGGCAGCTTCCGACTGCTCCTTAGCCGGCTTCTTCCTGCAAATCTCGTCGTTCATGTCGTTGACCGATGTGGTGTCGCCATAGGAAGGCAGCGCCGCCACCGTCAGCCAGCCCGGTGTCGGCGTGGCAAAGCCTTGGTCGAGCAGCCTGGCGACGGTCTCGGCGCGGGTGATGGCCGACTTCTCGCCAAGCACCACCGCCACCAGCGTGCGCCCGTCGCGTGTTGCCGAGCCGATCATGTTGAAGCCCGACGGACAGACGAAGCCGGTCTTCATGCCGTCGGCGCCGGGATAGCGGCCGATCAGAAGATTGTAATTCGAGATCTTCTTCTTGCCGACGGCCAGGCCCTCGATCGAGAACCATGGGGCATATTGTGGAAATTCCGTGCGGATCGCCATCACCAGCAAGCCGAGATCGCGCGCCGTCGTATACTGGTCCGGCGAAAACAGCCCGTTCGGGTTGACGAAATGCGTTCCGGTCATCCCGAGCCGGCGCGCCTCGGCGTTCATGCGTTCGGCGAAAGCGATCTGCGAACCGCCGATGTTCTCGCCGACGGCCATGGCGACGTCGTTGGCCGATTTGACCAGTATCATCTTCAGCGCGTTATCGAGCCGCATGACCGAGCCCGGCTTGAAGCCCATCTTGCTCGGCGGCTCGCTGGCGGAACGCTTGGTGACCTTGATCGGCGAATCGAGCCGGACCTCGCCCGCGGCAATCGCACGAAATGCCACATAGGCGGTCATCAGCTTGGTCAGCGAGGCAGGATACCAGCGCTTGAAAGCCTCCTGGTGCTGGAGGATCTTGCCATTCTCCAGGTCGAACACGATCGTCGGATTGGCGAGAGCCGGACCGGCCAGCGCCGGCAGCGCCACAGCGCCCGCCAGCAATGCATGTCGCGCAAAAGTGCGCAGCGGTTTTGCGATAACGACATGCATAAAAACAACAACGCTAAAGCGCGTCGCATGAGGCCGGTCAAACGCGACGCGCTTTAGTTTGAGGAAATGCCTGTACCGCATAATGGAATCCGAAATCGCCTCTTGCCGCAGTCGCCTCTGGCTCCGTAAGATTTGTTACGCGATCGCCAGCATGGTGATCCGGTCCCTCTATCCGGATCACTATCTTGCGGTGCTATTTAGCCTATGTGACGTCAAGATGGCAAAGTGCCTGAATGACAATTCTAAAACAGCAGGCACAATTGCAAAGCAGCAGGCAGAGCCCGTCTGCTCCAACAGCGAGATGGAACATCATGCCGATCCTGAACCGCGCCGCCGAAATGCAAGACGAGGTCGCCGGCTGGCGCCGCCATCTGCACCAGACGCCAGAGCTGAATTTCGACGTCTTCGAGACCGCCGCCTTCGTCACCGAGAAGCTGCAGGCCTTCGGTTGCGACGACGTGGTGACCGGCCTCGGCAAGACCGGTGTCGTCGGCATCATCCGCGGCCGCCTGGGCGAAGGCACGAGCATCGGCCTGCGCGCCGACATGGATGCGCTGCCGCTCAACGAGATCACCGGGAAACCCTACGCCTCGACCATTCCGGGCAAGATGCACGCCTGCGGCCATGACGGCCACACCGCGATGCTGCTCGGTGCCGCCAAATATCTTGCCGAGACGCGCAATTTCGCCGGCTCCGTCGCAGTGATCTTCCAGCCGGCCGAAGAAGGCGGCGGCGGCGGCAACGAGATGGTCAAGGACGGCATGATGGAGCGCTTCGGCATCTCCAAGGTGTTCGGCATGCACAACATGCCGGGCCTGCCGGTCGGACAATTCGCCATTAAGCCGGGCCCGATCATGGCGGCGACAGCCGAATTCACCATCACGGTCAAGGGCAAGGGCGGGCATGCGGCGATGCCGCACGGCACGATCGACCCGATCGTCATCACCAGCCAGCTCGTCGGCGCTCTGCAGACGATCGCCTCGCGCAGCACCGATCCGGTCGAGGCTGTCGTGGTGTCGGTTACGAAATTCCACGCCGGCGACGCCTACAATGTCATTCCCGAGAGCGCCGAGATCGCAGGCACCGTGCGCACGCTGAAGAAGGAGGTCGCCAGGAAGGCTGAGCAGCGTGTGCGCGCCATCTGCGAGGGCGTGGGCGCGGCCTTCGGCGCAACGATCGAGGTCGATTACAAAGCCAATTATCCCGTCACCTTCAACCATCCGGAGGAGACGGTCTTTGCAAGCGATGTCGCCGCTGAAATCGCCGGCGAGGCACAGGTGCAACGCGCCATCCAGCCGGTGATGGGCGGCGAGGATTTCTCCTACATGCTGGAAGCGCGGCCGGGCGCCTTCATCTTCATCGGCAATGGCGACACCGCCGGTCTCCACAACCCTGCCTACGACTTCAACGACGAGGTCATCCCGCACGGCATGAGCTATTGGGTGAAGCTCGCGGAGACGGCGCTGGCCGCTTGATGCATCGGCCATAAAACCGCCCTGCGGCTTGATCCGAGGGGTGCGCTGCGATTGGGATGGCTACAAGGCGGTCGAGCCCGGGACGTGGCGATGCTCCGATCGTCACTTCCGACCGGACCGCCTTTGCGCAAGACCCAAGGCAATGCCCAGGGCGATACCGATTCCGATACCCGCAATAATATTGTCCAATGCGACGCCGATAGCCACGCCGATCACAACGCCGAGTGTGATGTGTTTGGCATCCATCATGCCGGGTCATTTAGGGTGGAAGGGGAGAGCTGCAACCGCTGGTCGGCTGCCATCCGATGTTGCCTGGGATCGCTACGGCCCGCTCTTCGGGTCGTCGACCTCCAGCGCCTCCATGACGGGCGCCAGATCACTCTCTTCGGCCGGATCGTCAGCCTGCGGCTGTTCGCCTGTCCGGGCCCTGTTCAGAGCTTTCTCAATGGCCTCTTCGATGTCGCCGATCTCGTCTTCGCGCACCTCGTGACCATAGCCGGCCGCGTCGGCATCCTGCTCGAATTGCTGAACCAGGACGGCCACGCTCACTTCGCTTTCCGCGGGCAGGTTACCGACGTTCTCCTGCAGCCAGGTTTCAAAGAACTCTTTCGTAGCACTCATGCGGGTCTCTCCTTCGGCACACTAAAGCGCGGCGGTGGTCCGAAGTTCCGCTATTTCTGGCTCATCTTTGCGGTCCACTCGCGACCGGCCGATTGCGTCAAGCTTGCTGCAACCTTGCCTCTTGGCGAAACGATCCGAAGCGGTTATGTGTCGGCCGCGTGGTCCCGTAGCTCAGTAGGATAGAGCGGCAGATTCCTAATCTGTAGGTCACAGGTTCGATTCCTGTCGGGATCACCAGATTTCAAAGGCTTATATTAATCTTTCGTGGTGTCCATGGTGTCCATGTCGCGCCATGTTGCAAACCATTTCCGTTGATTTTCAAGAGTTTCCTGCGACTATCGGCTAGTCCATGCGACATGGATGCGACACGCGATCGGGTCGCGACTTGGTTGGAGGGGAGAATGAATGGACGCCTCGGAAGATTCTCCGCGCGATCGAGCGCTAGTGGAGAATTGGCTTGCGATTGCAGAAATGCCGAAGGCCATTTTTGGGT
The DNA here is from genome assembly GCF_055811215.1 of Mesorhizobium sp. WSM4819. Taxonomy (NCBI): domain Bacteria; kingdom Pseudomonadati; phylum Pseudomonadota; class Alphaproteobacteria; order Hyphomicrobiales; family Phyllobacteriaceae; genus Mesorhizobium; species Mesorhizobium sp. WSM4819. The sequence continues at coordinate 61,791 of NZ_JBVVQO010000021.1, read as the reverse complement.
GGCCAGATTGGCAGACCACAAGTCCACGCCAGCGAAAGATCGGTGAGGCGGCCGGCGAGTCCGACCAGCTTGTGCTGGCGTCATTGCTGATTGACGGTTCAGGCGTTTCGCTCGAAGGGGTGGAGCTTCGAATCGTGGTTTGGCGCGACCGCCCGATTGAGGATGCTACCGCTCTCTTGCAAATCGAGAACGATGGCTGGATGCCGATTTCTCGTCTAGATTGCTGGCCCTATTCACCTCATACAAACCGATATTGGAAGAGGCTGCACCAGGCACCAATAGTCGAGGGCTCGCATATCCATCGTACTCAAGACAACGTACGGTTAGGGCGCAAAGCCTTTACCGCATCCGAAAATTTACCATCTGCCGTCGCTGTCGATGGCGAGCCTGAGTCGTTTCGTGATATGCTTCGGCTGGTTGAGCTCTACTTCAATATCGACGGGGCATGCGATCTGCCGCCTCCGCAGTGGCAAGAGAGGCTCATATAGCCATGGATCATACAGCCAACTCAGTCGCGAAGGAAGTCGCTCAAGCACTCTCCTACGCGCGGGACACGAACGGTGTTCCGACAGTGGTGACTCCACTTCTATACCCGGGTGGCGGGCGCGTCGTTTTGCGCATGGAGCAGACTCCTGATGGCTACATTGTTTCGGACTTCGGGTCCGGTAGACGCGAAGCAGAACTGATGGGCGGCGGCCACATTTACAACCAGATCGCACGTCGTGCCGCCGAGCGGTTCGCTGTCAGGTACGATAGCCACATGATCTTCGACCTGGAGGTCCCTCGCGAAGCATTGGTGGCGGCTGCGATCGCTGTAGGCAACGCATCCAAGTCTGCGGTAGATGCAACTGCCGAGGGTTTGTCTGAAAAGCGCGCAAACGACCAGCGCCTCGTGCTCTGGGATATCCTGAAGGGAGCGTTTCCAAACGAGCCTATCCATCGAGGTGAAAAGTTTACCGGGCACACCGATGCTTGGGAGTTCGATGCTGTGGTCCGTTTGAACGACCGCCCCGTCCTATTCGAGCTAGTTACCCCCTATCCGGCCGCCGTCAATTCGGCCATTGCCAAATTCCTTGATGTGCGAGATCTGGGCTCGGAGAAAACCGTTAGGGTTGCGGTGCCAACAGTGCCGGAAAAGACGCCGCACCTCTCGTTGCTTGGACGAACTGCGCGGATCATCGCTCTCGACTCTCCCCAAGAGGCATTCAAGCTCGCAGCTTAAAAAGCCCGCCACCGTGAGGCAGCGGGCGATTGAAAGGTCAGGATCTTCCCGTTCGGAGGCGGCAGGTTCGGCATCGAAGCCGTCCGTGTGCTTGCCGAGCCGACGATCTCGTCGGCATGCGCCAACCCGAATGCGATGGCGATCTCGTCACGATAGTCCTGGATTGCTGCCGCGGCCCGACGGAGTAAGTCGGCGCGCTCCACAGGCTCAGGGGTACGGCAACGGTGACAACTGGCCTGACACCACGGTCGCCATGATCCTATACCCAAATGGGTCATGCGCGGCCCATGGAACCACTCTATTATCGATGAGGGGTAGCTTGCTGCGAGCAAAATCGCACTTGGCAATTGGTGGGGCAGGGGGAAACTACGATCATTCCTACGACCGCGCTGATGTCAAAGCTCAGTGGGTGGCGCGCGAATGCCTCAGGCCTTGCTTCATGCTGGAGGGCAACATGCGCGCCTCTTTTCGACGTATGTTCATCAATCTGGATCGAGTACTCCTTAAGCTCGCGTCAGCTGTACTTCTCTTTTGCGCGTGGAGCGGGGATATCCATGCCGGAGAGTTCAAGAAAACGAATTGCTGGTTCGAGGTTCCGCGCGACCGTGGAATGACGTGCGGGACTCTCAGTGTCCCTGAAAACCGCAAAAAAGCTTCTGGGACTGAAATCACTCTATCGGTGGTGGTCTTCGAACCCGACCGCGAGCGGCATGAGCCCATTGTGTTTCTCACGGGCGGGCCGGGCCAGCCCACCGATATTGGCGACAGGGAAGACATCGAGGCATGGTGGCAGTTCATAAGTGATCAAAATTGGATGATCGGGCGCCGAGTGGTCGTGGTCGACCAACGAGGGATAGGAAAGTCAATTCCCAGGCTGAGCTGTTCGCGATACTTCAAGGCCGATCATTGGAACTCCATTTCACTAAGCGTCGATGCCGAGGTCAGCTTTGACAAGCTCATGAGAGATGAGGTGGTCGCGTGCCGAAGCGCGCTGATAGCAAAGGGCATTGACCTCTTCGCCTACAACACCGCCGAAAATGCAGCAGACGTCAACGACGTTCGCATGGCTCTTGGCATAAAGAAGTGGGTACTGTACGGCGTCTCTTACGGCACAAGAGTTGCCTTGGAAGTGATGAACGAGCATCCAGAGGGCGTCTCGGCGAGCATCCTGGATTCCGTTCTGCCCCTTGATATCGACTACCTCAAGGAAGATGGGCGAAATCTGGATCGTTCTTTGCGACTGCTGGAACGAGATTGCCAAAAATCAAAAAATTGCATGCGCGGACTAGGAGACGCGGTGCGAGCGATCGTAAAGCAGCTGGACAAACAGCCGGCGCTTTTGCGGAGCGACGACAGGGAAAACGATCCCGCTCAGTACAGATATGTCTCCGGCGCAGATTTTCTTGAGCTTATATTCGGGTTGCTATACGATCGTTACGCTATCGAAGACATTCCAAAGCTAGTTGAGAAAACATACGAAAACGATTTCAGACCGCTCGCGGATTTGATCTTTGAACATGACGATACCGAGATTGCCCAGGGCATGGATTTTTCAGTCACTTGCTCCGAGACCAACAGATCCGAGCTGCCTGACAAGCGCCTCGAATACTGGACGAAGTGGATCGGAGAGGCCGACTATACCTGGGTTTGCCCGCTTTGGTTTCCCCAAGGAATGACGGTTTCGCAAAAGCATCCCCGCCGCCTGGATATCCCGACCCTGCTGTTGTCGGGAGAGTATGATCCGGCAACACCGACTCACTGGGCATATCGTGCGGCCAAAAGCCTTCCTTTTGGGCAGGTCGTCGTGCTTCGCGGGATTGGGCACGATGTGATCGATTCCGACCCTTGCGGATCGGAGGTTGTCGCCGATTTCCTGGCCAACCCCAGACGCAAGCTGAAGACTGCGTGCATTGGACGGATGCAGGCCCCGCAGTTCACCGCGGCGGCGGAGGAGCAGTGGCGAGGGCCAGAAATGCAGCGGGCTGCGGCGATAAGGTCGCCAAAGCAGATGAGGTCGCCGTTCCGGTTCAGGCATCGCTCTTCAACATCGCCCAAAAAACACTAATTCCCTGGCGGCAAGCGCCGCCAAGCTGCATCACGATCGCGGGCGGCCCCGAGACGGTCCGACTCGCTATCCAAGATTCGGTATGTTTAGATAGGTGCCTACCAAGGGGCTGGCGGTGGGCGCTGCTTTCGATTTTGACGCGATCGGTGTTGCCTTTGTCGAGGCAGCCCTCGATCCATCACGCTGGGATTCCGCGATGGAGGTGGCAGAAAAGGCCACCGGGAGCGCCGGAGCGCTGCTCTTCGACATAAAGGGGCATCTGCCACTCGTGCCTTGCAGCCGCACCATGGCCCCTGCTCTCGAATCCTACGTCCGCGACGGCTGGATAAACCGGGACGAGCGGTATCGCCTCATCAACTTCCTCGATCGGAAAGGGGTCACCTCGGAGTTCGACCTCCTGACGTCAGACGATATCGCCAAGCATCCATACTACCAGGAATTCCTCGCGCCTTTCGGCCTGCGATGGTGCGCGGCCGTCAAGATCGCCGCCGGAGACGACTTCTGGGCGCTGTCGCTGCAACGGTCGATCCAGCAGGGTCCGTTCACGCCAGACGAGATGAGACAGCTGGCGGACCTTTCGAAACAGCTGGGCTCTGTGGCCGCAGTTGCGCGGGCAATAGGTTTCGGGAGGGCCGACGCGGCACTCGATGCGTTTGGCGCCACCGAAACGCCTGCGGTCATGTTGGACAGGAGCGGCAATGTCCTCCGGTCCAACGCTCCGGCGGAAAGGCTTCTGGTGCGGGGTCTGCAGATTACGCGCCGGCGTTTGGTCTCCTTTGACCGAACCGCGACCGATGCTCTCGACCGATCGCTGAAAGCGCTGCTGTGTTCGCCGGACACGGCCGCATCGATGCCACCCGTGCCACTGCCCAGACTGCAAGGGCGGCCGCTCCTTGCCTATCCGTTGCGACTGCCGAAAGTCTCCTACAACGCGCTGGCGCCGTGCCAGGCAATCGTCATCCTCATTGATCCTGACGCGAGACCTCCTCCTCCTGAAGCCGTGCTGCAGTCCTGCTTCAGGCTGACAGCGTCCGAAGCGAGGCTGGCGAGAAAGATTTGCTCGGGACACGGCGTTGAAGCGGCAGCCGACGAACTTGGCGTTTCCTATGAGACCGGGCGCAACCAGCTGAAATCGGTCTTCGCGAAGACGCAGACGCATCGGCAGTCGGAGCTGGTCGCGCTTCTCACAAGGCTCTCGAGCGGCCGATAGTTCGGGCGTGACCGATTCTGTCCAGTGCCATCGGGCACGTTATTGTCGGTGGAAACGCGTTTGGCGACAGGCGCCGCAATTGGTACTACGGCGCTTTTGCCGTGAATATCGTCTTCGCGTCAGCGCACCCGCCGCGCAGGCCAGACCATCACATACGCCGACCTGTTTTCGCGTCGAACAGGTGGGCGCAGGCGCGATCGACTTCGATCCCTATCGCCGCGCCCTGCTTGAGCGGCAGCCGCTCGCGGAACAGGCAGGCAATTTCCTCGCCGGCGCAGTCGACCTTGGCGAAGATTTCCGAACCCGTGGCTTCCAGAAGCGTGACCGTGCCCGGCATGCCCTGGGCAGTTGCGCGGATGTGCTCGGGACGGATGCCGTAGACAAGTTCGCGTCCTGCAGCGTCGGTCGGACGGGCGCCTTCCGGCAGCGGCAGGATCAGCCCGCCGGCGCTGCGGAACACGCCTTCCTCGATGCGGCCGGCAATAAAGTTCATGGCGGGCGAGCCGATAAAGCCGGCAACGAAGAGATTGGCCGGCTGGTCGTAGAGGTCGAGCGGCGCGCCGATCTGCTCGACCAGGCCGTCATGCAGCACGACGATCTTGTCGGCCATCGTCATGGCTTCGATCTGGTCATGCGTGACGTAGATCGTGGTGGTGCCGAGCCGCTGGTGCAGCGCCTTGATCTCGCCGCGCATCTGGACGCGCAGCTTTGCGTCGAGATTGGAGAGCGGCTCGTCGAACAGGAAGACCTGCGGGTCGCGTACGATGGCGCGGCCCATGGCGACGCGCTGGCGCTGGCCGCCGGAGAGCTGACGCGGATAGCGCTCTAGCAGCTTTTCCAGGCCAAGGATGCTGGCGGCATTCCTGACGCGGCCAGCGGTATCGGCAGGATCGGCTTTCTTGATCTTGAGCGCAAAGCCCATGTTGTCGGCCACGGTCATATGCGGATAGAGCGCGTAATTCTGGAACACCATGGCGATGTTGCGGTCCCGCGCCCGCAGATTGTTGACCATGCGTTCGCCAATGGTGATTTTCCCGCCCGAGATCGTTTCAAGTCCGGCGATCATGCGCAGCAGCGTCGACTTTCCGCATCCCGACGGGCCGACCAGGATGACGAATTCGCCGTCGGCGATATCGACACTGACGTCGTGAATGATCTTGGTGGCTCCGAACGCCTTCTGCACGTTGTTGATGGTTACCGATGCCATTGGATTTCTCCGGGAGAAGAGTGATGTCGAGCTGGAATGCGTCTTCAGCCGCCCTTGACCGCGCCGGCGGTCAGTCCTGCGACGATCTGCTTCTGCGCGAACATGGTCAGCACCAGCACCGGCAGCGTCACCACCAGTGCGGCGGCGGCGAGCGGCCCCCAGCTCACCTGCTCATAGGAAAGCATGTTGTAGACGGCGACCGGCAGCGTGCGCGTCTCACGGCTGGCGAGCACCACGCCAAAGACGAAATTGTTCCACGAAAAGATAACCGACAGGATGAAGGCGACAACGATGCCCGGCTTGGCGATGGGCAGGGCGACCAGCCGGAACACCTGCCAGGAGCTGGCCCCGTCGATGTTGGCCGCCTCTTCCAGTTCCATCGGCGTGGTTTCGAAATAGCCGATCATCACCCAGACCACGATCGGCACCGTCACCACCAGGTGGATGATGATCTGCGGCCAGAGCGTGCCGAGTATCCCGATCCATTGGAACAGCAGAAACAGCGGGATGAGATAGGACAGCCCCGGCGTCATGCGGGCGATCATGATGACGACCGCCGATTTTTCGGCCTTGAGCCGCGCTATGCCATAGCCGGCCGGTGCGCCGATCAGCAGCGCCAGCAGTGTCGCCGTGCCGGTCACCAGAACCGAATTCCAGAGATAGAGCAAGAAATCGTTCTCCTCGAACACTTTTACATAGTTCGACCAGGCGAAACGTTCGGGGATCAGGATCGGCGGATAGGCGCCGTTGTCGATCTCGAATTTCAGCGACAGCGAGATCATCCAGAGAAAGAAAAGAATCGCCGGCGAGACGATGACCAGGGCTGCGAAAAACAGGCCGATCTGGTTGAGCAACCGAGAACTCATCTACTTGCCCTCCGCATCGTTCCACTGCGAGCGCTGGCGCAGCATCAGGAGGATGAAGGACAGCGCCACGATGACGATGAAGAACACCACGGCCATGGCCGAGCCATAGCCGATGTCGTAATAGGAGAAGGCGGTGTTGTAGAGATAGATGTTGATGGTTTCGGACGCCGTGCCCGGCCCGCCCTGGGTCATCGCATAGATGATGTCGAAGCTCTTCAGCGCATCGATGGTGCGGATGATCAACGCAATCATCAGGAACGGCGCGATCATCGGCAAGGTGAGGTAGCGGAATTGCTGCCAGGCATTGGCGCCGTCGATCTCGGCGCTCTCGAACGGCTCGCGCGGCACCGAGGCCAGCCCGCCCAGCACGATCAGCATCACCAGCGGCGTCCACTGCCAGGTCTCGACCGCGACCAGCGAAGGGATGACCGTGTTGGCGTTGAATATCCATTCCTGCGCCGGGATGCCGACCAGCGACAGAAGGTAGTTGAGCACACCGAGCTGGGGATGGAACATCATCGTCCAGACCAGCGCCACGGCAACCGGCGTTGCCATCATCGGCATGACGAAGACGCCGCGCAGCAGGCCGCGCAGCGGAAACCTGGCGTCGAAGATCAGGGCGGCGACAGTGCCCAACAACATCGGCGCTGCCACCGACAGCGAGGTGTAGGTCAATGTATGAACAAGCGATTCCCAGAATCGCGGGTCTCTGGCCAGACGGAGATAGTTTTCCACCCCGGCAAAGCTCCGCGACTGGCCGAGCGTCCAGCGGTTGACGCTCATCCAGAGCGTGAACGCCCAGGGAAAGACGATCACGGCGCTAACGACGACGAGCGCCGGAACGACGAAGGGCCAGTAGTTGGGAGCCAGCCGGATCGTCTGGCTCCCTTCGATGGCTTGCGTCGTCACCCCGGTGCGTTCAGGGGCGATGGCGGACATCAGCCCTGCTCGCTCCTGTCGAGAACCGGCTGGAACTGCGCGGTGGCCTTCTTCAGTTCTTCGGCAGGATCGGCACCGGCAATCATGTTGGTCAACGCCACGCCGTAGATGTCGCGGAACTCGGTGACCGGGATGATCACCGGCAGCGCCAGCCTGCTGATATTGCCGGACTGAACCACTGCATCGAGCCAGCTTGCCGGCATGGTGACGCCTTCGCGCACCTTTGGGTCTTCCAGCACCGACTTGCGGAAAGGCACGCCGGCGCCGGCCTGGAGCAGGCGCGCGCCCATCGCCGGGGAAACCGCCCACTGACAGAACAGATAGGCGGCTTCCTTCTTTTCGCTGGAGGCGGTCACCCCGAGGCCGTCGCCAAACGTCCCGGAGGCATGCGCCTTGGGCCCCTTGGGCATGACGCCGTAGCCGACCTTGCCGACCACGCGCGACTTTTCGGGATTTTCCATCGGCGGGGCAAAACCGACGCCATCGAACCACATGCCGATCTTGCCCTGCAGGAAGGCGGACTGCGCTTCAGCCCAATTGAAGCCGGTGACGCCCGGAGGGGCGGACTTGGTCATCAACCTCTGGTAGAGGGCAGCGGCCTCGATCGCCTCGGGCGTTTCGGTGCGCAGCTTTCCCTTATCGTCGAGCGGCGTCATGTCGTAGCCGAGCATCAGCGACGTCCACACCGGCGTGTTGGCATTTTTCAGGCCGCGGGCGACGAAGCCGAACGTGTTGGTCGATGGATCGGTCAGCGCTTCGGCGGCGGCCACCAGCTGCTCGAACGATTCAGGGTATTTGAGGCCCTTGGCCTCGAACAGCTCCTTGTTCCAGTAGACGATCCAGTAGTCCACCGAGAACGGCAGCGAACGCAGCACGCCCTGGTTGTCCTTGGCGAAAAGCATGCCGGCCTCGGCGAAATCGCTTTCGACCAGGCCGGGATCGGTCAGCGTCGGATCGGCGAGATAGCCGGCGATGTCGGCCAGCCAGCCACCCTTTTCGAACTGGCGCTTCTGCACGTGATAGCTCAAATGCACGACATCGAAGCTCGGTCTGCCGGAGCTCAGCTCGATCACCGTCTTCTGCCGCTGCTGCTGTTCCGGCGTCGCCTCGGCATTGACCTTGATGCCGGTCAGTTCCTCGAATTCGGCGATGTATTTCAGGATGGTGTCGCTGCGCGGGCTTTTCACCAGATTGACGTCGAGCGTGGTGCCGGCAAAGCGCTTCCAGTCGACGCTGGCGGAAAAGCTCGGGCGAAGGCCGGCCATGCCCGCGGCGGCGAGCGCCGTGGTTCCTGCAAGGACTTGCCTTCTCGTTGGCTTGAACGGATTGGACGACATTTCTTCCTCCCTTGGGTTGCTGTCGTTGTCGATAGTGTCGCGGCAGCCGCGAACCATACGTCCTCAGATCTGGAGCGCCAACCGGCGCGCATTGTCGATATGCCGACTGATCGCCTCAACCGCCTTTTGCGGATCGCGGCTCTCGAGCGCTTCGATCACCGTCAGGTGCTCCTGCATCACCGGCACGACGCGCCCATCGATGCGGAAACGCTCCTGGTGGATCAATCTGATCTTTACCGAATTGACCAGATACGCCTTGGCGATGATCTCGTTGCCCAGCGCATCGATGAAGGTGTCGTGCATGGCCCAATCGATGTTCTGGGCCTTGGCTTCCATTTCCGGCGTCGGCGTCTGCGACAAGGCTTGAGCCAGCATATCCTCATGTTCGCGCCGCAGGCCGGCGAGCACGGCGTCGGAGGCGTTGACGGTGAACAGCGCCACCGCCTCACGCTCCATGAACAGGCGAAACTGGAAGGCCTCGCGGATCAGGTTGATGTCGATATGGGCGATCTGCATGCCGCGCTGCGGGATGGTCGTCAAAAGCCCCTCGGCCTCGAGACGCGGCACGATCTCGCGGATGGCGCCTAGCGGCAGCCCGGTAAAGGCAACCAGTTCGCGCTGCGACACGAACTGTCCCGGCCGCAGATCGCGGGCCAGCAAATGCCGCGTGAAGCTGGCATAAGCTCTTTCCCTGAGGGTTGCCGGTTCGCTGCTGTCGTCCATTTCAGCGCGCTTCCCTTTGCCGGTCAGGCCGGCTCTGTCGCAAACAGCCTGTCATAGGCGGCAGCAAGCTGTTGCCGCCCCTGCGAACCGATCGGCTCCAGCGGCGGACGGACCGCCAGCCAGCGCTCGTCGCCGGTTTTGCGCGCCACCATGACCTTCACCGCCGGGATGACCGAATATCTAAGCAATTCGAGCACGAAGCTCTCGACACGGGCATCGTCGCGCCCATCCTCGGCCATGGCGCGGATTTCGCCGGTGACGAAATTGGCCATGCCGGAAATGGCGCCCTGCCCGCCCTGGCGCACGCTTCTGGCCAGGTGCCGCTCGTCGCCGATCAGGATCACCATGTCGCCATGGGCTCTTAGCAGCGCCTCGCTGTAACTCCAGTCGCCACCCGAATCCTTGACACCGGCGATCACGCCGGGGAAAGCCGCACACAGCCGACCGATCAGGGTAAGCGGGAGCGGCACCATGGTGACAGAGGGGATGTTGTAGAGGAGGATGCCGCGAGCCAGCGGGCCGAGCGCAGCGAAGACGGCAGAAAACCATCCGAACAGTCCGTCCTCGCCGACATTCTTGAAGTAGCTCGGCGGAGCCAGCAGGATGTTGCGGACGCCGCACTGCAAGGCATGCCGCGCCTGTTCGGCGGCGTCTTCGGCTGCATCGACCAGCACGCCGGCAACGAGCCGATGCGCCGGAATGCCGGCGGCCAGCATGGCCTCGGTAACAATCCGCCGCTCTGCCGTGCCCACGGAAGCGCCTTCCCCGGTGGTGCCGAACAGCGTGGCGCTGCTGCAGCCGGCGCCAAGGCAAGCCCGGGCCTGCGTGACCATGGGAAGGATGGCGATTTGCCCGGACGCATCGAAAGGCGTGGCGAGAGCAACCGAAAGACCAAAGCGCGAGACCACTATTTTCTCCAGATGTCGATGTGCAGCACTTCTAGCACACTAACATGTTAGTTGTAAATTGCGGAGGGGGCTTTTCGAACACGGCGTCGACATCGGACGAATATATGATGCGGATTTGGGCGGCTGCCGTCTTTCCGGCAGCGCGATCCCTACTGTCCCGTCGCGTCCGCGTAGATATCGAGGACACGGGTGATGCTGCCGATCAGAAGCTCGTGAGCGAGGGGCTTGACCCGGCGTGCGGCAACCTCGACGTCGAGTTGCCCCAGATACTGGCTGATCAGCGGCCGGGGTATATCCTTCTCGCCCAATACGTCCAGCAGCGTCCGTGTTGCGCGCTGCGCCTCCGGCGTCGGCCAATAATAGCGGATGCGGTCGCTGAACGAGAAATGCCGCTGCATGCGCTGCTCGTCCGGCGTGCCCGGATAGTATTGCTGCCAATTGTCCGGCGACGCCAGCATGATGCGTTCCATCGCGGCAGGCAGGCTTTCGCGCGAAAAGTCCGGCGCGAGGATATCAGCGACATGGCTGAGCCCATACAGCGCTTGGCGAAGCGCGAAGGTCAGCCAGGGGCCGACCTTGAGGATGGCAAAACCGTCGCGAACGAGGGCATTGAGCGCTTCGGCCGGCTGGTAGTCGGTCGAATGCGCCTCAAAAACCAATTGCGGCATACGGTCGAGCACAGCCACCAGTTCAGTCGCCTTGGCCGGTGCATAGGGCACGATCTCGGTGTTGCCGAACTCGACGCCGGGCTGGACGACGACACCGACCGCACGGGCAAAAGCGGCTTCGAGGCCGACGCGGGAAAACGCTCGCGCGTGGATTTCTACGGTGCGCAAGGCATCGCCGGGCGCCGTCACATGCAGGTGGTCGAGCGCCTCCAGCGCCCCGCCCGGCACCGGCACTTCGGTGCCGATGACGTAGACCGGTTTTTCGCCGCCTGCCCGCTCGACCGCCGCCTCAGCGATTGCTGCAAGTTCGGCCGCGCGCTCGGCGATCGTTTCATCGGCAAGCACGGCTGGATCGTCGGCGCAGGCCATGCTCGTATCCAGATGCATCTTGGTGAAGCCGGCGCTCGCATAGGCATCGATCATCGCCGCAGCCTTCTTCATCGCGGCGGCGGCAACCATGTGCTTCCACGGATTGGGCCCGAGATGATCGCCGCCGAGGATCAGACGATCGACGGGGAAGCCGACTTTGTGCGCTTGCGCCTCGACGAAGCTGCGGAACGCCGCAGGTGTCATCCCGGTGTAGCCGCCGTCGTGGTTGACCTGGTTGCAGGTGGCCTCGATCAGCACATCCGCGCGCAGCGCCGCACCATGGCGCAGGGCAGCCTCGATGACCAGCGGATGCGCCGAGCAGACCGAGGTGATGCCGCTTTTCTCGCCTGCGGCGCGCCTCGCCGCAATGTTCGCAAGCCTTCGCGTCGCGTCACTCACTGCATGTTCCCCATGGCGATGAAGGCCTCGACCGCTTCAAGCGGGAAAATGCCTTCCATCGGGCCCTTGCGGGTGACGGCAAGCGCACCGCAGGCATTGGCGATCCGCAGCGCGTCGGCAGGAGCCGCCCCGCGCAGCCAGAACGAGACGAAAGCAGCACCGAAGCAGTCGCCGGCGCCGGTCGGATCGATCTCGTCGACGGCAAAGCCGGACGAGGCGACCGTACCGTGATGATCATGATAAACGGCGCCGGCGGCCCCTTTCTTCAGGACGATGCAGGACAGGCCACGGGCCAGCAGTTCGTCGACTGCACCCTTCTCGTCCCTGGCGGATGAAAACAGGAAGAGCTCCTCGCCGCTCGGCAGGAAGATGTCGGTTCGCGCCAGCACTTGGTCGAGTGCTTCGCGCATGCCGGATACCTGCATGATCTCGCGGCGGATGTTCGGATCGAAGGACACGGTTCCACCTCTGGCCTTGACCGTCTCGATCGCCGATAGCGCCACCGCGATGGCGCGGTCGGAAAACAGCGACGAGCCCATGACATGGACATGATCGGCACCGGCGAGCAGCTTTGTCGCCGCCGCGTTTGTCTCGATCAGGCCGGCGGCGCTGTTGCGGATGTTGAAGACGAAATGCCGGCTGGCGTCGGCCAGGTAGGTGACGAAGGCCGTGCCCGTCGCATGGCCCGTGTGAACCGCGATCGCCGACACGTCGGCGCCCAGTGCCCGCAGCCGATCGATGTTCAGCCTGCCGAAATCGTCGTCGCCGACGGCGCCGATGAGGCCGGCCGGCTGGCCGAGCGCCGCCGCCTGGCCGATGAAGATCGCGGGCGCGCCTGACGGGTAGGGCCCGAGCAGCGGACCAGGCTCGAGAAAGCTCTGGCCGATCCGCTCGGCCATGATCTCGACCAGAATCTCGCCGGCACTGACCAGCTTCTTCATCTCGCGGAATCCCTCGAATTCGCCTACTTCAAGTGAATACGGCTTGTGCTTTTTCGCGTCAATTAATAAATTTACGCATGGAAACTACCCCGTTTATCTGTAAAGTTTCGCCTTGCATTCGAGGGCTTGATGTCGATGACGCACAAGACGATGGAGGATTTTGCTCGCTCTTGCGGCGTCTCCAGGCCGACACTGTCGAAATATTTCGACGATCCGAGCAGCGTCAAGCCGGCGACACGTCAGCGGATCGAAGTGGCGCTGCGCTCGTCCGACTACCAGCCCAATCTGTTTGCACGCAACCTCAACCGCAAGCGGACCCGCAGCATCGGCATTGTCGTGCCGACGCTCGCCGATCCCTTCTATTCGGAAATGGTCAGCCGCATCGAACTCAGGCTGCGCGACGAAGGCTACTGGCCGATCGTGATCTCCTCGCACGGCTCGCGCGAGCTCGAAGTGGAAGCGACGCGAACCATTCTTTCGCTAAAAGTTTCCGGCGCGCTGATCGCGCCGCTCGGCCTACGCTCCGAAGAGCGCACGCTGGAGAAGTTGACACAGACCATACCGATCGTCTATTTCGACACTTATCTCGAGGGCGACACGCCATTCGTCGGCAACAACAACAGCCAGAGCGTCTCGACCATCGTCGATTATCTCTGCCGCTCCGGCGATGCTCCGGTCTATTTCGATATCCCGCACGTCAACCACAATTCGCGCGAGCGCCTGAACAGCTATGTCGGCGCCATGCAGCGGCTCGGGCATGAGCCGGTGCTCATCGGCACCCCTTATGACTACAGCTGGGATTTCGAACGGATCGGCTATGAGCAGATGGAAGCGATGCTCGCCCGTGGCGGTCTGCCGGGCAAGACCATTCTGTGCGCCAACGACCGTCTCGCCTTCGGCGTGATGGCTGCCGCCTACTCGCAAGGCCGCAAGGTCGGCCGCAAGGGCGATTGCGACCTGCGGATCGCAGCCCATGACGACCATCCGCTCAGCCGCTACACCTGTCCTGCCCTCACCACCATGGCGCAGGACTTCGCTTCCATGGCCGGACGCAGCGTCGAGACGCTGCTGGCCTTGCTTGACGAGGACGACGCGGCAGTTGCCCCCAGGGTCAGTCTCGACGCAACGCTGGTCATGCGTCAGTCGGCCTGAGCGTTTGCAAACACAGGATCGAAGCCGCGCCATGCGGCAACTGCCGCGCCGACCGCTTGCCGCGCCGCCGGACCATGGCGGCCCATCGAAACGAAGCCGTGGATCTGGCCGGGCCAGCGCCGCAGGACGACCGGCACCTCGTCATCTTCCAGACGCTTCGCGTAGGCCTCGGCTTCGTCGGCGAGGATATCATGGCCGGCGATTGCGACAAAAGCCGGCGCTGCGCCGGCAAGGCTTGCGGCCTTGAGCGGCGACACGCGCCAGTCATCAATATCGCCAGCATGGTTGATATAGTGGTCGCGGAACCAGGCCATGGTCGCCGAAGTCAGGCCATAACCGTCGGCAAAGCGGCGATAGCTGTCCGCCGCCTGCGAGGCGTCCGTGTTCGGATAGAACAGCAGCTGCGCCGCCGGCGGCTTCTTGTCGCCGCGCGCAAGCAGGCAAAGCACGGTAGCGAGATTGCCGCCGGCGCTGTCGCCGGCGACAGCGATCCGTTCGGCGTCGATGCCGAGATCGCCCGCGCCGTCCTGCATGAAGGAAAGTACGGCGCGGCAATCTTCGATGGCCGCCGGAAATTTGTGTTCCGGCGCCAGCCGGTAGTCGGGAGAGACGACGACGCAGGCCGCCATATTCGCAAGCCAGCGGCAGATCTCGTCATGCGACTCGAGATTGCCGATCACCCAGCCGCCGCCATGCAGATAAAGCAGCGCCGGGGCAGCGGCTCCGACCGCGCCCTGTCCGCGATAGATTCTGAGCGTCAACGGGCCGCCGGGTCCGGTGATGGTGCGCTCGGTCAATGAGCCGACCGGCTCGCGCTCGCCCTGGAGTGCCGGAAAGCCCTCCTCATAGGCGCGGCGCGCCTCTTCAGGCGTGCCGGCTTCGAATGGCGGGGCGGCCGCCTGCCGGTCAAGGTCGAGCACATGCCGGGCCTCCGGATCGAGCAAGGGTGAAAGCAATGTCGTCATCGTAAGCCCTCCGATATCAGGCGAGCAGGCTCGCCGCTTCGGCGTCCTGGAAGAGCGGCGGCTGATCGACCGTTGCGTTGACCGCGACGGACTCGCGGCTCTCACCCGAAGCGAGGATCGCCTCCATGATTTCCAGCACATGAAGCGCAAGGTCGCCGGACGCCCGCGGCTTTCTTCCTGTTGTCAGCGCGCGCGAAAGATCGGCAACGCCGAGCATGCGATAATTCGCGCGGTCGGGCGCGGCGAAGGGCCAATTGCGCGCGCCATAGAGTTCGCTCTCACTGTGGAAGTCGGCCCAGTCGGCCCCTCGTTCCGACAGCGAGACGGTGCCGCCGAACGTATCCGGATCGGGCAGCCTGAGCGAGCCTTCCGTCCCATGCAGCTCGATGGGGTGGTTGGAGTGCCTGAAGACATCCCACGAGGCGCCGAAGGTGACGGTGGCGCCTGAGCGAAACTCCAGCAGCGACAGGATGTTGGTCGGTGTCCCGACCTTGAAGCTGGTGTTCCGGTAGGGACCTTCGGCGGTGATCAGCCGCTCCTCCTGGCCCCGCGTCGCCATCGCCATCACGCGGGCCACCGGCCCGAGCAAATTGACCAGCATCGTCAGGTAGTAGGGACCCATGTCGAAGACCGGTCCGCCGCCGGGCTGATAATAGAATTGCGGATTGGGATGCCAGTGCTCCATGCCGCGCCCCATCATGAAAGCGGTGCCGGTCACCGGCCGGCCGATCGCACCCTCGTCCATGAGGCGGCGTGCCCGCCGTCCGGCGGCGCCAAGGAAGGTGTCCGGGGCCGAGCCCAGCAGCAGCCCGCGCTCCGCCGCCTCGGCGACAAGCCGCCTGCCGTCCTTGGCCGAGGTCGCCAGCGGCTTTTCGGTGCAGACGTGCTTGCCCGCCGTAAGCGCTGAAAGCGAAACGTCGAAATGCGCCACCGGGATGGTCAGATTGAGGACGAGGTCGATCTCCGGGTCGGCCAGAAGCGCATCGACGCTGACCGCCCGGATGCCATATTCCTTGGCGCGCAGGGCCGCCAAATCGGGCGATATGTCGGCGCAGGCGCGTAGCTCGACCTCGCCGAACAGGGCCGCATTGCGCAAATAGGTCATCGAGATATTGCCGCACCCGATAACGCCGACGCCGAGCTTAGCTCCTGATTTTCCTGGCATTTTCCACTCTACCTCCCGACGGCGCAACGCTCTGGTTGAATCATTGCACCAGCAACGGATCACAGTCGAAAGCCACTATACAACATTTTAAATCTTGACGCGCGTAAAATTATTATAGAACATGCGAAAATGATGGCGCAACATTGGAGGCCGCCAGCCTTGAGGAACATGACTGACATGAAAAAACGGCCAACAGCCGATGCGAATCCCGTGGGACATGCGCGCGTTGGATCTTTCCGTCGCGGTCAGGGACCGAGATGGGGTCAGGCATAGATCACCTTGGCCCCGGTCATCTCAAGCTGGCTGCGTATTGGACCGGGCAGGCCATCGTCGGTGATCACCACATCGACGGCCGACAGCGAAAATGCCTTGGAGGTCCCGCTGACGCCCCATTTGCTCGAATCGGCGAGGAGGACAACGCGCCGGGCCATGCGAACGAGGTTTCGCTTCGTTCGCGCCATGTCTTCGTTCACGTCGACCACATCCAGTGACGAGTCTATCGCATGCGCTCCAACAAAGACCTGATGCGCTACCAAGCCGCCGAGAGCCGTATCGGCATCGGTGA
Source organism: Mesorhizobium sp. WSM4819 (assembly GCF_055811215.1). Lineage (NCBI taxonomy): Bacteria > Pseudomonadati > Pseudomonadota > Alphaproteobacteria > Hyphomicrobiales > Phyllobacteriaceae > Mesorhizobium > Mesorhizobium sp. WSM4819. The sequence goes on along the minus strand of NZ_JBVVQO010000021.1, from coordinate 45,090 downwards.
TCAGCGTGCTCACCGTGTCGGGATAGACCCGGCCGCCGATCATATGAACGTCGAGCCCGGGACGATGCATAAGATGCTGCACGATATTCATGGCCGTGGACGCGACCACGACATTGCTGAGCGGCGGTAACTGCATGGCAACCTGCATCAATGTCGAGCCGCCGTCGAAGATGACCGATTGGTTGTCCTCGAACAGGTCTAGCGCCGCCCGGGCGATGCGCTTCTTTGCGTCGAGGTTCGTTTGCATCCGCCGGGCGAACGCGGCCGTGGTCGAATCTGTGGTCCGGGTCACCGCCCCTCCACGGGTCTTGGTCAGCAATCCCTTGCGGTCCAGTATCTCGAGGTCGGAGCGCACCGTGACTTCCGACACGCCAAAATCTTCTGACAGGTCCTTGATGCGAACCTGTCCGTTGCGTTGCACTTCACCCAGGATCGATTGGCGTCTCTGCTCTGACAACATTGCCCTGTCCTTGCCTCCCTGCGCCAAGCAACCGCTCTGGCCTCGGCTCAGCTTACCAAAAATACGCAAATTCGAAAGCTTTCGAAAGATTGTATTTCTCATTTCTTTCGTAAACACTGGGTCCAGGATTTTGAAATCAAACGATTGGGGAATTTTGCACTCATGAGCCTCGGAACCAAGGTGCGTCTTGCGCGCCTCTTCTCGCATCCATCGGGGAACCTTTTTGGCGGCGCGGTCGACCACTTCGTCGGCTATGGCGACGTGCGCAAAGGCGGCCTTGCCGACCTGCCGGGTGCGCTCGCACGCGTCATGGTAGGCAAACCCGACTACGTCAGCATCCAGCCTGGCACCGCACGCCATCTGTGGCCGCAATATGCGGGCAAAGCTTCCCTGGTGATTCAGGCGGGCTGCTTCACTCCGGACGATCGCATCAGCGAGTTGATCGCAACGCCCGAGGATGCGGTGCGCGCGGGGGCCGATGCGTTGGCCGTGGCCATTCCGGTGCGCGGCGCGACCGAGGGCAAATACATACGCTGGCTGACCGATTCGGTGAATGCAGCGGCCCGCTACGGCATGCCTGTGGTGGCGCATATCTACCCTCGCGATTTCACCGACGGAGCAAAAATCGTCTTCACCCCCGACGAGATCGCCTATGCGGCGCGCATCGGCTACGAGTCCGGCGTCGACGTGATCAAGATCGGCTACACGGGCGATTTCGAGTCGTTCCGAGAGACCGTCCGGACCTGCCCGGTGCCGGTTGTGATCGCGGGTGGTCCGAAGACCGATACGCTGCTCGGCGCCCTTCAGCAGACGGCGGACGCCATCCGTGCCGGCGCGCGCGGTGCCGTGGTGGGCCGCAATCTCTGGGGGCATGGCGATCCGGAAAAGGCAGCGATTGCCTTTCGGGGCGTCATCCATGACGGCCTTTCGGCGCAACACGCCTTGGCGAAGGCGGGTGCCTGAACGATGCCCACCGTCCCTTCAATCCTCGGCTTCGGAGCTATTGCGATCGACGACATCGTCTATGTCGATCAGCCGTTGTCGGCGGGCAAGGGAAAGGTTCTGCAAAGTGCCCGAGCTTTCGGGGGAAATGTCGCGACGGCACTTGCCGCCGTCGCGCGGCTCGGCGGAACCGCCGGCTTCGTCGGATGGCTGGGCAGTGCCGCCGACGACGCCGTGTTGTGCGATCTCGTTGCGAGCGGCGTTGAAACCGCGTTCGCGCCGCGCCACCCGCATGCGCGCCCGGTGCACTCGCGGATCACCGTCGGTTCGGATGGGGAGCGGTTCATCGCGTATGACGACGAAGCGATGCTGGGCACCGCTCCGGATTTTCCGGACGACATCCTCAGCCGCGCGACCGTCCTGATCGTCGATAGCTACGCGATCCGGTCCCTGGATGTCGTGGCTCGGGCTCGCGATCTCGGCCTTGCGATCCTCGGCGATATCGAATGGAGCAGCGGCCCAGCCACGGAACGGCTGATCGCGCTCTGCGATCATCTCATTCTTCCACTCGGCTTTGCGCGGACTGCCACGGGGTGCCGATCGCCCGCCGAGATGCTCGATGCATTGTGGTTGCCGTCGCGGTCCGCAGTGGTTCTGACCGACGGTGGCAGGGGCGTGTACTATCGCGGGCGTGAAGAGACAGGTCTCTGGCACCTGCCCCCGCACAGGATTGTGGTCGTCGACTCGACCGGTGCGGGTGACTGCTTTCATGGCGCCTATGCCCATGCGTTGACGCGCGGAGCCGGCACCGCAGGCCGGGTGGCATTCGCGGCCGCGGCGGCAGCCCTTTCGATAACGGGCCGTGGTGGGCGCGAGGCGCTTCCGACCGACGACCAGGTTACGGAACTCCTGGCATCGACGAACGCGCCGTCAGCAGTCGAACTGAAAAAAACGCATGTCAATACTGGAACATAGCTAGAAATTATACGATGAAATATTTCGCAGGTGAACATGCTCCGAGGAGAGTTATAAAAATCAGCAGCTTATACTTGCGGAGGGAGGAATATGGCAGAAGTCATTCTTGAGAATATCTGCAAAACCTACGGCAACAATTTTCGCGCAATCGACCAATTGAACCTATCGGTCGAGGACGGCGAGTTCTTGATTCTCGTGGGGCCGTCCGGCTGCGGCAAATCCACCGCGTTGCGAATGATCGCGGGATTGGAGGACATCACCAGCGGCAGCCTTCGGATCGGCGGCGTCGACGTCGTCGACATGCCGCCCAAGGACCGCGACATCGCGATGGTTTTCCAAAGCTACGCGCTCTACCCGCATATGACGGTGTTCGAAAACATCGCCTTTTCGATGCGGCTGGCAGGCAAGCCGAAGGCCGAGCGCAAGAAGCGCGTGGACGAGATCGCCAAAACCCTTCAGCTGACGTCTTTGCTGGACAGCAAACCCGCGAACCTTTCAGGCGGACAGCGTCAACGGGTTGCCATGGGCCGCGCCATGGTGCGCGAGCCGGCCGCCTTTCTCATGGACGAACCCCTTTCCAATCTGGACGCGAAACTGCGCGTGCAAATGCGCGCCGAAATCACCAGTCTGCAAAAGCAGCTCGGCGTAACGACCATATACGTGACCCACGATCAAATCGAAGCGATGACGATGGGAGACAGGGTCGCGGTGTTGAAAGGCGGCGTGCTGCAGCAGGTCGATACACCCAAGAGGCTCTATGAATCGCCGGTGAACGCCTTCGTTGCCGGCTTCATCGGCTCTCCTTCGATGAACCTTTTCGAGGCGACCCTGACGGGCGACGAACTGATGTCCGGCACCTTTGCCATCCGGTTGCAGGAGGCAGCCTTCGTGCGCAGGCCGGGCTTGAGGTCGTTTGCGGGGCGCAAGGTCGTGTTCGGCATACGACCGGAGGATCTTTATGACAGCAGCCTCGAATCCGGTCGCAAGTATCAGACGATACCGGCCAAGGTGACCTCGATCGAAGAACTCGGATCCGAACATATTGGCCATCTGAACATCGACGCGGTCCGGGTGGACTCCGGCGATCCGGACGCGGTGGACGATTTTGGCCTGGCATCGAACGCGGTGGCGAGATTCGAGCCGATCAGCGCCGTCCACTCCGGCTCGGAAATCCGGTTGGCCCTGGATGATGCCAAGTTCCATTTCTTCGATCCCGAGACGCATCTGGCGATCTGAAGATCTGCGGCAGACCGCAGGCGAGAGCGAGGCGCCTGCGAAACGCAAGAAAGCTTCTGAGTAGAGCAGACGATCGTCCGCATTGTGCGGTCGATCTTAAAGAAGGAGGAGAAAATGATGTTTCGGATACAACCCGCGATGCTGAAAATAGCCGCGGCCGCATGGCTGCTTGGCGCAACCGGCGCCATGGCGGACACGACGCTGGAATTCACCCAATGGTGGGAGCCCGAATTGCCGGCCGGCTCGCTCAGGGCAATCATGAATGACTTCGAGGCTGCAAACCCCGGAATTAAGGTGACGCTCGTCAGCGGCCCCTATGCGACCACGCGAGACCAGATCTCGGTTGGTGCTGCAACTGGAACGCTTAGCGACGTCGTCGGTCTCGACGGCGCCTGGGTGAACAATCTGAACGCGCAGAATGCGCTGGCCGACATGAACCCGATGATGGATGCGAGCGAGTTCGACAAGACCCAGGTCGCGGATATCATCAAGGTGGACGGCAAGGCGGTGATGTTTCCCGTGGCTTCGTTCGTCTATCCGGTCTTCGTGAACATGGATCTCGCCGCCCAGGCAGGCGTGACCAAGCTGCCGTCGACCCGCGCGGAGTTTCTCGAAGCCGCCAAGAAGATGACCCATGCCGACAAGAACCAGTATGGCTGGGTGCTGCCCTTGTCGCTGCAAACGCCGTCCGGTGTCCAGAACGACCTGATGTCGTGGGTCTGGGCCTCGGGTCAATCGATGATGGCTGACGGCAAGCCGGCTCTCGAGGGCAAGCCGGTCGTCGATATGCTCACCTTCGTCAAATCGCTGAACGACGCCGGCGTCATTTCGCCCGGCATTGCCACCAAGACCGAGCAGGAAAAGGTCGAGGAATTCGTGAACGATCGGGTCGGAATGATGATCGACTCGCTCGCGCATGTGAACCTCATTCGCAAACGCAATCCCAAGCTGAACTTCGACCTCATCCCCGTCCCGGTCGTGGAGAATTACAACGGCAAGCGCGGCCTTCCCTACGCCTCCTGGGGCATCGGCATCTCTGCGGCCTCAAAACATCAGGAGGAAGCCTGGAAGCTCGTCCAATATCTGATGAGTGAAAAGGTGAACGCCAAGCTCGTGACGCTTGCAAACGCCTTCCCGGGCAACGTCAATGCCAAGCCCGATTTCGTGACCTCGGACAAGGCTTTCGCCAAGGCTTTCGAAATCTTCAAGACCGGCTATCTCGCCAACGAGTTCACGGGTCTGCCGGTGGCTGAAGACCTGATGACCCAGTTCGACGTGGAAGCCCAGAAGATGCTCGCCGGCGAGCAGTCTCCGGAAGAAGCCGCAGCCAACGCTCAAAAGGGCTGGATGGCGAAATTCTGAGCGACCTGTTCCCCGTTGCTATCTTTCCACCGGGTAGCCTGACTTAGGGCAGGCCACCCGTCAACAACGGATCGGCAATTTGAAAGATGGACCTCTTTCCGAAGCGCACCTTCCTCTTGAAGGCACATCCCAACGGTGGCACATGACTCGGCAGAAGCGCTCCCACCATCGACTGAAACGAGCGATCGCACCCTATCTCTATCTGTCACCCTCGCTCCTCATCATCGGCCTTCTGATGCTACTGCCGATGGTGACGGTGATTGGCTATTCGTTCCAGAACAGCGCGGTGCTGCGTCGCGACCCATCCTTTGCCGGACTGAAACACTACCATGCGATCTTTGCCGATCCGGTGTTCTGGGCCTCGCTGTGGCACACGCTCTACTTCACCTGCATGAGTGTCATCTTCCATATGACCATCGGCATGGTCTTCGCACTCATGCTGAACAGCGACCGCATCAATCCGACGCTGCGCAACATTCTGCGCGTGCTCTACATACTGCCTTGGCTGTTCACCGCGGTGATTATCGCCGTGATCTGGCGCCTCCTGCTCGAGCCGAACGGTGTCGTGAACAGCGTTCTCATGCAGATGGGCATCATCGGTTCCAAGGTCGAGTGGTTTTCCTCGACGGCGACCGCGCTGCACGCCGTCACCTTCGCCAATATCTGGGCGGGCTACCCGCTTTTCATGGTCAGCTTGCTCGCAGGCTTGCAGGGCATTCCCAAGGATTTCTACGAGGCCGCCGATATCGACGGGGCGAAGGCCTACCAGAAGCTGATCTTCATCACCATCCCGCAGCTGATGCCGATCATTATCAGCATCTCGCTGCTCGACTTCATCTGGACCATGCAGGTCTTTCCATTGATCTGGATAACGACGGGCGGCGGTCCGATCTACTCGACCGAGGTCCTCAGCACCTACACGTACAAGCTGGCGTTTTCGAGCTACAACCTGTCGCAGGCGTCGGCGAGCGCCGTGGTCATCCTGCTGATCTCTCTCGGCCTGACGCTGTTCTACATCCGCTATCAAAAGGCTCGGTAGTCACCATGAGGAAAAGGCACACACCGAAAGACAGACTGATCACCGTCGCGCTCCATGTCGCGCTTGCCGCAGGGCTCTTTTTCGCGGCCTTCCCGATCTACTGGATGCTGAGCAGCTCGTTCAAGTCGAATACCGAAATCTTTGCCCTGCCACCAACCGTCCTGCCGAAGGCCTTCACGCTGGAAGCGTATGCGGCCATCCTTGGCGACCCGGTAAAGCTGCGCTTCTTCTTCAACAGCTACTTCGTGGCCGGAGCGGTGACCGTGCTGACGGTCCTGATCGCCTTGCTGGCGGCTTATGGGTTCAGCCGTTTCAATTTCCGCGGAAAGGGCAGCCTCAACACACTCATCATCAGCACGCAGACGATTCCGCCGATCACGCTTTTGATCCCCTTCTTCGGGCTTGTCGTCTCGTATGGCATCTTCGACACCTACGTCGCACTGATCCTGACTTACCTGGTGTTTACGCTGCCCTACGCGATCCTGCTGATGACGGGATATCTGAACACCTTGCCCCGCGATCTCGATGAAGCGGTGGCTGTCGACGGCGGCACCAGCTGGACCGCACTCTGGCGGGTGATCGTCCCGATTTCACTGCCTGGTATCGTAGCGACGTCGGTCTACACCTTCCTGTTGTGCTGGAACGAATTTCTCTTTGCGCTGACGCTGACGAAGTCAACGTCCATGCGCACCGTCCCGATCGGCATCCAACTTTTGATGGGGCAGCACGCCTTCGAATGGAACCAGATGATGGCGATGAGCGTGCTGGGCTCGCTACCGCTCTTGCTCATCTACCTCGTTGCCCAGAGGTTCTTCCTCGCCGGCATGACCGCGGGCTCGGTCAAGTAGGATGTCCCTCCCACGGAGAACCGATGGGGAAGGCCGCGCGTCGAAATCGATGGATTGGACCTTCTCTGCTGGCAGGCGATATCGCCGCGCGGCCTCGGGCGTCTTCATAGCGCCGCTGAATCGTGCTCGTGCTGTTCATCCAGCGCCACATCAACAAAGGGCTGACGCAGGGCGGCATCAAGGAATGAAAGCATGAAAGACCTGAAAGTCGGTTGCCAGACCTTCACCTGGGAAATGCTCGGAGACCGGTTTGCCGGTGGTCCCGACGATCTGCTCAAGGCGATCGCCGATGGCGGTTATGCCGGCATCGAGATCACCGACACGATGATCGGCCGCTATGCCGACAGGCCGGCGGAATTCGCCACGGCGCTGAGATCGGCCGGCCTCACCCTTGTTTCTTTCGCCTTCGGCTCGAAGAGCGGCTTTACGCTGAAGGAGAGCATCGGCGCCGACCTCGAGACAGCGAAACGCTGGATCGATTTTGCCGCTGCCTTTCCAGGCGCGCTGGTCTCGATGGGCTCGGCCACCGTCGTGTCCGACGGCCCGCGCGACGACAAGTTCCCTATTGCTTCCGAGTTCTACAACAAGGCCGGCGAATTTGGACGCAAGGCGGGCGTCGAAATCGCTGTCCATCCCAGTTCCCACCACAACACGCTGCTGTTCGACCGTGCCGACTACGATCGGATTTTCGAACTGGTCGATCCGTCGCTCGTCGGTTGGGTGCCCGACACCGGACACATCTTGCGCGGCCATCAAGACATGATCGATACGCTCACCACCTACCGCGACCGTATCCGCTACGTGCATCTGAAAGACGTCGACGCCAGCGGCACCTGGGCTATGCTCGGCAAGGGCGTCTGTGACACCCAAGCTGTGATCGATATCGCCAGCGCCGCACCTCGTTTCAACGGCTGGCTGGTGCTGGAAGAGGAATCCGAGACCGCCGCCGCCGATCCGGCCGCCGCGGTCAAGACCAACCGCCAGACGATGTGCGGCTACGGCGCGTGAGGAAGAGACCATGATCCGGAAGCAAGACCGTCGCCTTCGTGTCGGCGTGCTCGGCTGCGGGCCGATCGCGCAATTCGCGCATCTCGAATCCTGCGTGAAGGCCGGCAACGCCGATCTCTATGCGATCTGCGATGCCGCCCCCGATCTTCTGGCGCGCATGGCCGCGACCTATGAACCCGAAAAAGTCTATGGCGATTACGATGAGATGCTGGCCGACCCGCAACTGGAAGCGGTGATCGTGGCGACCTCCGACGCCTATCACGTGCCGATGTCGATCAAGGCGCTCAAGGCCGGCAAGCACGTGCTGTGTGAAAAGCCAATCGGCGTCTCGGTCGAGGAAGGCGAGATGCTCGCCGATGCGGTCCGGCGCTCCGGCACGGTGCTGCAGGTCGGCCATATGAAGCGCTTCGACCCGGCACTGGAAGCGGCGCGCGATTTCGTCCGCGATGAGATCGGCGAGATCCTGGCGCTAAAAGCCTGGTATTGCGATTCCACGCACCGCTACACCAACACCGACGCGGTCCAGCCGCTGCCCGTCACCAGCAAGCTGGCACGCAAGCCGGGTGGCAATCCGAAGTCCGATCTCAGGCAGTATTTCATGCTCGCGCACGGCTCGCACCTTGTCGACACCGCGCGCTTCCTGTGCGACGAGATCGTTGCCGTGCGCGCCCGGCTCAACGAGCGTTTCGGCGCCTATTGCTGGTTCGTCGAAACCGAATTCGCCAATGGCGCGCTCGGCCACCTTGACCTCACCGTGGCTGTCCGCATGGACTGGCACGAGGGTTTTCAGCTCTATGGCGAACACGGCTCGGTGATCGCGAAGACCTTCAATCCCTGGTATTTCCGGGCGAGTGAGGTCGATATCTTTCACGAGAAGGATGCAACGTCGCGAAAGCCGCTCGGCGCCGACGGGCATTTCTTCAGGCGCCAGCTCGAAGGCCTCGCCGAGACAATCCTTGACGGCAAGCCGATGCGCGGCGCCAACGTCGAGGACGGCCTTGCCTCGATCCGCGCCATGGTGGCGATCGCCCGTTCGGTCGAAACCGGTGATCGCGTCGAGATCGCTTCCGTAACGGGAGCGGTCTGATGCAGATCGGGGTGTTCGCCAAGACCTTCCCCGGCAGCGAGCCGGCTGGCGTGCTGGCAGCGGTCCGCGACGCGGGATTTGCCGTCACCCAGTTCAACCTTGCCTGCGCCGGGCTGCCGTCGATGCCGGATGCGGTGCAAAAGGACGCCATTGATGCCATCGCGGCCGCATCGAATGCTTGCGGTGTCGTCCTTGCAGCGCTCTCGGGAACCTACAACATGGCCCATCCCGCCAAAGCTGTGCGCGACGACGGCCTGCGTCGGCTTGGCGTGGTCATCGAGACCGCGGCAGACCTTTCCGTTCCGCTGGTCACCTTGTGCACGGGAACGCGCAACGCGGACGACCAGTGGGCATATCATCCCGACAATAGCGAGCCCTCGGCATGGGACGACATGGCGGGCGAGATGGAAAAGGCGTTGCAGCTCGCGGAGCGTCACGGCGTCGATCTCGGCATCGAACCCGAACAGGCCAACATCGTCACCTCGGCGTCGGACGCGATGCGCCTCATCGCCGAGATGGGGTCGACACGGCTGCGCATCGTGCTCGATCCGGCCAACCTGTTCGAGCAGGCGAGCCCCGAGGAAGCGCGCGCCATCGTCGCCGCCGCCGTCGAACGCACTGCGGGCCACGTCGCCATGGCCCATGCAAAGGACCGTTTCGCTGACGGCCGCTTCACGACCGCCGGCCGGGGTGTCGTCGACTTTGCGGATTTCGTCGCCAGGCTGAAAGCATCGGGTTTTGACGGGCCGCTGGTCACGCATGGCCTCTCGGCCGAAGAGGCCCCCAGCGTTGCCCGCTTCCTCAAAGGGCTGGTGTGATGGCGCGCCTGGCCACGCTGCTTCGCGATAACGCCACGCTTCGGATTTCCGATAGTGGCGACGGCATTGCGGTCATCTTTCAGCATGGGCTGGGCGGTGGCGACGCGCAGGTCGCCCAGGCCTTCCCTTCCGGGCCGGGCTTGCGGCGCATCACGCTGGAATGCCGCGGGCACGGCGCCTCCGGACTGGGCAGCCGCCGGCCGTTTTCCCTGGAGATGTTCGCGGACGATGTTGTTGCCGCCGCCGATCAGGCCGGTCTCGATCGTTTCGTCGCCGGCGGCATTTCCATGGGCGCGGCGATCGCCATGCGCCTGGCCTGCCGTCATCCGGACCGCGTCGCTGGTCTTCTCCTGGTGCGGCCGGCCTGGATTTTCGACAGCGCGCCGGTGAACCTGCGGCCGATCGCCGAGGTTGCCAGGCTCATCCTGGACCACGGGCCCGACAAGGCGAGGGCGATCTTCGCGCAATCGGAAACCGCCGCGCGCCTGCGGCGTGAAGCACCCGACAATTTTGCCTCGCTGATCGGCTATTTCGACCGGCCGGACGCCGCGCCATTCGCGCAGGTCCTCGCCGACATTGCCGCCGACGGCCCGGGCGTCTCGGCGCGCGCCGCCGCGGTGCTTGGCATTGCCACGCTGGTCATCGGCAATGCTATGGATGCGGTGCATCCGCTCTCGGCGGCCCTAACGCTCGCCGCAGCCATTCCCGGCGCGACCTTTGCAGAAGCCCATCCCAAGGCGCTCGACAGCGTCAGGCATTTCGCCGAGTTGCAGGCCGAGATCACGACCTTCCTTCACACCCACTCGAATTTTCGGAGCCTCATTCCGTCATGACGACCAAAACCCTGTCCGGTCCCGCCGCCATCGCCGCCCTGCCGCGCAGCCGGCTGCTCGGCGAATTTTCGCTGTGGTCGGCCGATCTTGCCAATATGGAGCGCGACCTGAAGCGCATAGAACCTCATGTCGACCTTCACCACATCGACGTCGCAGACGCCCGCTTCACCCCCGGTTTCCTGTTCTTCCCGGATCTGGTAGCGCGGATCGCCGGGCTGACGGCAAAACCGATCCATGTTCACCTGATGGTCGAAGCGGAGATCGTCGAGGAGCAGACGCGCCAGTTCATCGAGGCCGGTGCCGATCTGGTCAGTGTCCACGCCGAAAACGGCGAAGCCGGCCTGCGCGCCGTGCGGCTGGCGCATGCGCTCGGCGCCGAGGCCGGCGTGGTGCTCAGGCTGGAAACGCCGGTGGCCGCGGTCACGCCATTCCTGTCGCAAGTCGCGTTTGTGACGCTTCTCGGCACATCCATCGGCGTCAAGGGCCAGAGCCTTTCCGAGCAGGCCTGCCCACGTTTGATCGAAGCGCGCGCACTGATGAGAAAAACCGGTCGCGAAACTGACATCATCCTGGCTGCCGACGGCGGCATCCGCCACGAGACGGTGCCCCGCCTGCGCGCCTCTGGCGCCGAGACGGTGGTGCTCGGATCGCTGGCGTTCGGCGACCCCGACCTTGCGCAGCGCATTCGCTGGCTGCATGGGCTGGAGGTCGCCGCCTGATGACAAGACTGGCCCTCGCCTTCGATCTCGGCGGAACGGAGCTGCGCGGCGCGCTGGTCGAGAGCGACGGCGGCGTTGTCGCGCAGGTCTCGGCGCCGACGATGGCGATTGCGGGATCGGATGCGGTGATCGGCCAGATCATCGCACTGGCAGGGGCTCTTCTGACACAGCGCCCACAGGCGGATGTCGCCGGGATCGGCATCGGCGCGCCGGGACCGCTCGATCCCAAGGCCGGTATCGTGATCGCGCCGCCGACGCTGGCCGGCTGGCACGATGTGCCGTTGATCGACATTCTCGGCAAGCATTTCGGCCTGCCGGTGCGTCTGGAAAACGACGCCAACGCGGCAGCGCTGGGCGAATGGCGCTTCGGCGCCGGCCAAGGTACCGGATCCCTCGTGTTCGTCACCGTATCGACCGGCATTGGTGGCGGCGTCGTCGCCGACGGCCACATCTATCACGGCCGGCGCGGGCTTGCGGCCGAGATCGGCCACATGACCATCACCGGCGAGGGCGACCGCTGCTTCTGCGGCGCCGTCGGCTGTTTCGAGGCGGTCGCCTCCGGTACCGCGCTCGGGCGGCGTGCCACGGCGCTGACCGCGCCGGGCGACGGCTCCCTGCTTAGGCGCCTTTCGGCTGACGGCGACGTTTCGGCCAGGCACGTCGTCGAAGCCGCACGTGCCGGCGATATCAGCGCGCTCGAATTGATCGAGGCTGAGGCGAAGTGGCTCGGCATCGGCTTCACCAATCTGCTTCACCTCTATTCGCCGGATCTGATCGTCATGGGCGGCGGCCTCGCCAACGGTTTCGACCTGTTGGCTCCGACCATCAGGGCAACCGTCGAGCAGCGGGCGATGCCGGCCTACAGGGATGTGCCGATCGTGCCGGCGCAGCTTGGCGACCGCGCAGGACTGATCGGCGCGGCCAGCCTGATCCTGTGGGAAGGCGAACCGGGCGCGCCGTTGGCGATGGCGCAGGACAAGGACAGCAAAGGCGGCCGGACCGAACGTGTCGCCGGCAGGGAGGCAATGCATCGCTGAGCTCAAGCTGCTGGCGCCGGTCACCTGTGGCCCGGCGCTGGTGCCGCTGCATTCGGCGTTCGCGGTGGATTCATAGGCTGAAGCCACACAACTGACGACGCCGGCATCAAGCTGCTTCGCCCCCGCAGCGTCAATTTCTGCTGCACCGCAGCACATCAAAAACCTCTGCATACCATTTTAAATGTTGACGCATGTTAATTTTTTCTAAAACATGCGGAAATGCTGACAAGGCATCGGTCAGCGCTCCGGGAGGAGAAATGCCAGACACGAAAATGGCCATGACCGGGCGCTCGGAAACCGCCGTGCGGCGATCGCCGGTCGGTCGGTCGCCCGTCATCGCAAGCGCCGGGCTGGCCTTAGCCGGCACAGCCGTTCCGTTCGCCGGGCAACGGGTCGATTGCGACACCACCAACAAATTAGGAGGAGGAAGAGCATGCGTATGTTCAATTGCCTGACGCTTGGCGCAGGCCTGTTTGCAATCGTGATTTCAGTGCCGGTCCATGCCGAGGACGCGGCCCGCGTCGCGGCGATCGTCAAGGGTCTCGACAATCCCTTCTTCCAGTACATGCACCAAGGCATCGAAGAGCAGGCCAAGGCCGACGGCGTGGCCGTCACTATCCAGGCAGCCGCAAATATGGGCGACGCTACCGGGCAGGCCGATCGATTGACCGCCATGGCCATGCAGGATTTCGACTGCTATCTGGTCAATCCGATCAGCGTCAGCAACCTCGTCCAGGCACTTGTCCCTGTCGCCCAGAAGAACAAGCCGATCGTCAACATCGACAGCACCATCGACGCCGAGCAGGCCAAGGCCGCCGGCTTCACCATCTCAACCTACATCGGCACAGACAACGTTGCCGCCGGCGTTCTGGCGGGCGAGGAGATGCTGAAGCTGGTTCCTGCAGGCTCCAAGGTCGCGCTGGTGGCCGGCATTGTCGGCGATGTCGGCAGCAACGCCCGCATCAAGGGCTTCAAGCAGGCTGTCGAAGGCAAGCTCGAAGTCGTGGTGATGGTCAGCGCCGACTGGGATCGCGAGAAGGCGCTTACCGCGGCCACCGACATCCTGGCCGCGCATCCCGATCTCGCCGGCTTCTTCGCCGCCAACGACATCATGGCGCTCGGCGTTCAGCGCGCCGTCCAGACCTCGGGCAAGGACGTCAAGGTGATCGGCCTCGACGGCATCGTCGACGCGTTGAAATCGGTGGCGGCCGGCGAACTCGCCGCGACCGTCGCGCAATATCCCTATGTCGTCGGTGCCATGGGCGTGGAAGCCTGCAAGGCAGCGGCCATGGGCAAGGAACTGCCCGCCAACGTGCCGGCGCCGGTTCTATTGATCAACAAGGACAATGCCGAAGCCTCGCTGAAGAACTTCCCGCGTCCAGGCGACGACTATCCCGATCCCTTCCGCGAGATGTTGAAGTGAGCATTCCTGAACAAAACGCGCCCGTGCATACTGCGGGCGCGGCGGAGGAGAGCCGCCCCTCCCTGTCGGCTCTCCTCCTGGATCCTTCCTTCTGGGCCGACTGGGCATCGGTCGTCGGTCTTGTCGGCCTCGTCATCGTCTTCGGCATTAGTCAGCCGGTCTTCCTCAGCATCGCCAACTTGCAGGCCCTGCTGCTGGCCGCGGCGATCCTGGTCGTGCTGTCGATCGGCCAGACCTTCGTCGTCGCGACCGCCGGCATCGATCTCTCCTTGGCGGCAGCCGTCATGCTGGGCGCCATCATCCTCGGGCTCGTCGATGCCGCGGGCTATGGCATCTTTCTCGCCTGCGTGCTCGCCGTAGCCGCCACCAGCGCGGTCGGTTTCCTGAACGGCGCGCTCATCACAGCCGGTCGAATACCCGACTTCGTGGTAACGCTCGGCACGCTTTCGGGCGTCACCGGGCTCGGCCTGATCCTGTCGGGCGGCGAGCCGATAATGGTCGGCTCGACCTTCCTGCTGCGGCTGGCCTCGGGCTCCCTTGGACCGTTCGGCTATCCCGTCTGGGTGGCGATATCAGCCGTTCTGGTGGCGCATATCGCGCTCTTCCACACCCGCTTCGGCGTGCATCTGCTGGCGACCGGCGGCCAGGTCGAAAGCGCCAGCGCGCTCGGCATCCACACCAACCGGGTCAAGATCGTCGCTTATACGATTTCAGGCTTCTGCGCCGGCATCGCCGCACTGCTTCTGGTGGCGCGCATCGGCTCGGCCGAACCGCAGATCAATACCAGCCTTCTGCTCAATTCGGTGGCGGCAGTCGTCTTGGGAGGTGTCAGCCTGTTTGGTGGACGCGCCAGCATTCTCGGCCCGGCGATCGGAGCGCTGATGCTAACCGCTCTCGTCAACGGGCTGACGCTGCTCAGCGTTTCGGCCTTCTACCAGCCCTTGGCCGTTGGCGCCATCGTGGTGCTGGCGGCACTGATCATGCGGTATCAGAAATGAGCGCCGTCAATCACTCCCCGTCGGCCGACGCGATCCTCGCCTGCGAAGGACTGAGCAAGCATTTCGGCGGCATCCGCGCCTTCACCGATGTCGCCTTCCAGGCCCGCCGTGGCGAGGTCACCGCGGTGATCGGCGACAATGGCGCCGGCAAGTCGACGCTGATACGCTGCCTGGTCGGCGTGCATGTGCCGGACGCTGGAGACATTTTCTTCGACGGCCGGCTGCACCCCTTCGCCAATCCCGACGAGGCGCGCAAGGCCGGCATCGAGACGGTGCACCAGAACCTCGCGCTGATCGATGAATTGACCGTCGCCCAGAACCTGTTCCTCAACCGTGAGATCGTGCGCCGGATCGGCCCCTTCGCGCTGCTCGACCGCAAGGCGATGAAGCAGCAGGCGCGCGCCATGCTGTCACGCCTGTCGATCAACATGCCTTCGGTCAGCCAGCGCGTGCGGCGCCTGTCGGGCGGACAGCGACAGGCGATCTCGATCTGCCGCGCCGCAGGTTCCGGCGCCAAGCTGGTGGTGATGGACGAACCAACCGCAGCGCTCGGCGTGCAGGAGACGGCCAATGTCGAAGCCCTGATCCGGCGGCTGCGCGAACAGGCCGTCAGCGTCATCCTGGTCAGCCACAATTTCGATCAGGTGCGGCGCCTGTCCGACCAGATCTGGGTGATGCGAGCGGGACGGATGGTGGCGACCGTCCGTTCATCCGAGACCACCGGCAACGAACTCGTCGCGCTCGTCACCGGCGCTGCATGACGGACGGCCGGGTCGAGCCGCACCTGTAGCCATAACGAGCTGTTGGCTGAAACAATTGGTTTGCGAAGGGAGTGTGCCGTGGCGGTGATCCGTGTCGGGCTAGTGGGACTTGGAGAGGTCGCGCAATCAATCCATCTGCCGGTGCTGAGCGATCAGCGCGACAGCTGGCTGGTATCAGGCATCTATGATGTGTCGCCGAGCCTGATGGCGCTGTGCACATCCGAATACCCGACCGCCAAAGCCTTCGAAACGGCAGAGGCGCTAATCGACTCGCCGGATATCGACGCGGTTTTCATCCTCTCGTCAGACGAGACCCACAGCCGTTTCGTCCGAGCCGCCGTCCAGGCGAACAAGCATGTCCTCTTGGAAAAGCCCGCCTGCCTGACGGTGCGCGAGATCGACGAGCTTCTGGCACTGACGCCAAACTACGCCAAGACGATCTTCGTCGGCTACATGCGCCGCTACGCTCCGGCCTATCTTGCAGCGATGGAGGAACTGCCTGACTTCGCCGACATAACCCATGTCCGCATCTTCGACCTGATCTCCGAGGGCCGGCATTTCCTGAAGAAGAGCCAGAACGTCCTCTATCCCACCGACATAGATCCGGCCCTTTTGGCACGCGGCGCCGGGGAGCGCGAGGCGCTGATTCGCGAAGTGGTGGGCAGCGATGCGCCCGCCGATCTCGTACGCGCCTATCGCGGCCTGACGGCGCTGAGCTCGCACCATATTTCGGCGATGCGCGGGCTCCTCGGCGAACCGGCCCGTGTGCTGGCGGCGCACCGCACCAATGGCGGGGCCAACACCAGCGTGACCTTCGACTACGGCCATTTCGCCTGCTGCTACGACGCAGTGGTCGACGATCTCGGCCTGTTCGACGCGATGATCGAGGTGCGCTCGAACACCAAACGGGTCCGCATCATTTACGACACCCCCTACATCCGCAGCCTGCCGACGCGACTCGAAGTGACGGAAGCCGGGGCAGCCGGCCCGGTGACGCGGACATTCGGGCCGCTGTATGGCGACGCCTTCTCCAACGAACTGGAAACCTTCCACCGCCACATCACCGCCAGGACGAAGCCGCTGACCGACCTAGCGGACTCCCGCCGCGACCTGGCGCTGATGGCCGAGATTATCGAACAGATGAAGAAGACTGGCGACCGCCGCAGCCTGCCGCCTACTTCCCGCAATGGTGATCGTTGATCTTGTTCAAGGCATTCGCGTCGGGCCCGACCCGATGATAGGAGCAGGGCCCTGCGGCTGTCGTGAACAACTGCCGATCATAGTAGCGCGGGCCGCCGAACAGAATGTCGATGATGTTGCCTTCGGCGGGAACGTAGCGCTCAGGGTGAGGCCGATCATCGCGATCTCCAGCCAAGGCCGCGGCGGACATGCTGCAGCCCATTGCGAAAACGAGAGCGCGGATCGCAAAGCGTTTTGTTGTCATCACCAATCCCCTTCCGGCCGTTCGGCTTCTCACCATACATCCAAAATCGCCAGCCGGACAAAAGTTCCCTCACCCTGGCAGACCAGCCCAACCATATGACCTGTCACAATAGCTTTATCCTGCGGCGTTGCGCGGCAATCTATCCCGCAATCTCCAGCAAGGACGATATCAGCAACCGGCGTTCGTCGACCGAAAGAACATCCGAATCGAAGAGATTCATGCTGCGAAGTCCTTCGATGGCGAGGTAGCAGACCAGCAGCGCCTTGAGGTCCGGCGATTCTCCCTTGAGCCGTTCGAAAACCTGCCGCCTGAACGCTTTTATCGGCGTCAGGAAATCGGGATCCTCGGCGATCGCCGAAAATATCCAGGACGCCGACGGTTTCGATTCCGCGGCATGTTCGGCCGAAAGCTTGATGTAGGTCGCAAGCGGGCTCTCGCCCGCGACGCCGGCAGTGCGGGCGGCGTCAAGCGCCTGCTCGAAGGCGCGAAGATAATCCTCAACCAGCGCCTGCATCAGCTTCGCCTTGGTCGGGAAATTGTACAGCAAGCCGCCTTTCGACACCCCGGCCCGGCTGGCGACGGCGTCCAGCGACAGGCTGCCGGGCCCTGTCTCGCGTGCCACATCGGCGGCGGCAGCGAGAATTTTATCACGCGAATTTGCTCTGCGGGCTTTCATCAATCGCTCCCCCATACATTAGCCTACGCGGAATTGACAAGACCGTCCAGACGGTACAGTAAGGTCGCCGTCATTTGATATCGGGACCAGTCACAGCTATGTGTTTGGGTCATCCGACTGTTGTGCCGGGCCATGGCCAAGGGGACTGTTCGTGATCAAGCGTTTTATCATCGCCTTCATTCTGCTCGTGGTGGTCTGCGGTGGCATCGTCGGCTTCAACCTGTTCCGCGACAATGCAATGCAGGAATTCTTCGCCACGATGAAGCCGCCGGCGGCGACCGTGTCGACGATGATCGTCAAGCCGACGGGGTGGACGCCGGGCGTCGAGGCGATCGGCACTGTCAGCGCGGTGCGCGGCGTCGACCTGACCGTCGAAACCGCCGGCATCGTCAAGGACATCCTGTTTCACGCCAATCAGAAAGTTGAAGCCAACGCGAGTCTCCTTCAGCTCGACGATGCCGCCGAACGCGCCGATCTCGATGCGACGAAGGCGCAAGCAGCGCTCGACCAGACGGCGTTGACACGCGCCCTTGAATTGCAGAAACGCGATGTCGGCTCGGAATCGACGCTCGATACGGCGCGGGCAGCCGCATTGGCTTCCGCTTCGCGGGTCAACAGGCTGCAGGCGGTGCTCAAGCAGAAGCTGCTGACAGCGCCCTTCGGCGGCACCGTCGGTATCCCCAGGATCGACCTCGGCCAGTATCTCTCACCCGGCACTTCCGTAGCGACCCTGCAGGATCTGGAGACGATGCGGGCCGATTTCTCGGTTCCCGAACAGCAGCTTCCGCTGCTGAAGATCGGCCAGACGGTGCGGCTGGGCATCGGTGACGGCGAGCTGCCGTTCGCCGGCACCATCCGCGGTATCGACCCGAAGATCGATCCGACCAGCCGGCTGGTGACGGTCAGGGCCGAGGTCGCCAACCCCGAAGGCAAGCTGACCCCTGGCCAGTTCGTGCAGGTGCGCGTCGAACTGCCCGAGGAAAACAACGTGCTGACGGTGCCGCAGACCGCGCTGACCTCCAGCCTCTACGGTGACTTCGTCTTTGTGGTGCGTCCAGTGAAGCCAGCCGCAGCCAATGGCGCCGCCCCTGCCGCCGCGGCCAACGCGGAAGAAAAGCCGACCACGGATAGTGCGAAGCCCGCGACTGAAGCGCCCGCGGCAAAACCCGAGGAACAATCGGCTGCTGCGCCGGCCGAACCGACGGCGGAAGAACAGAAGCCGCAGCTCGTGCTTGCCCAGGTGTTCGTCAAGCCAGGCCGCCGTAATGCCGGCCTGGTTGAGATTCTGGAAGGCATCGCCCCCGGCGACGAAGTCGTTACCGCCGGCCAGAACCGCCTTTCCAACGGCATGTCCGTTGCCGTCGACAACACCATCGATCCGACCAAGCCGGTAAACCAGCAGGCAGCCCAGAAATGAGCTTCTCCGACATCTTCATTCGCCGTCCGGTCCTTTCGACCGTGCTCGCCTTGATGATCCTGCTTCTGGGTTTCCAGGGCATCTTCAGCCTCTCGATCCGGCAGTATCCGGAGGTCGAAGAAACGGCCATCACGATCACCACAGCCTATCCCGGCGCCAGCGCCGACCTGATCCAGGGGTTCATTTCCGCGCCGATCGCCCGTGCCGTCGCCTCGACCGAAAACATCGATTACGTCACGTCGGCGAGCCGGCCGTCCTCAAGCACCGTGACGGTGCAGATGAAACTCGGGTCCAACCCCGACGTCGCGCTGAACGAAGTCTTGTCGAAGGTACAAAGCGTGCGCGGCGACCTGCCGGACGAGTCCGAAGACCCGGTGATCGTCAAGGGCACCGGCGAGCAGTTCGCGATGATGTATATCTCGATGCAGAATCCGAACATGACGCCGGAACAGCTCACCGAATATATCGAGCGCGTCGTGCGACCGCGCATGTCGACGGTCGAGGGCGTCGCCGACGTGCAGATCTTCGGGGCCGCCGAATATTCGATGCGCGTCTGGATAGACCCGATCAAACTGGCGGCGCGCGGCGTGACGGCGTCGGAAGTGCTGACCGCGATCAACGCATCGAATTTCCTCTCCGCACCCGGCAATACCGAAAACGAATATGTCGCCTCCTCGATCACCGTCCGCTCGACGCTGCAGACGCCGGAGGCTTTCGCCGCTCTTCCGCTTCGTTCGACAGGCGGCAATGTGGTGCGATTGCGCGACGTGGCGCGCGTCGAGCTCGCCGCGGCGAATACCGACACCAGGGTCACTTTCAACGGCAAGCCCGGCATCTTTCTCGCCATTTTCCCGACGCCGGCCGCCAATCCGCTGACGACGGCGGGGGCGATCCACGACATCGTGCCGACGATCCAGGAGACGCTGCCGCAAGGCATGACGATCGAGATCGTCTACGATTCGACCGAGCAGATCAGCGCATCGATCGAGGAGGTGTTCAAGACCATCGGCGAGGCGGTCGTCATCGTCATCGTCGTCATCCTGCTTTTTCTTGGCTCGTTCCGCTCGGTGCTGATGCCGATCGTGACTATTCCCCTGTCGCTGATCGGCGTCTGTTTCCTGCTGTTTACGCTCGGCTATTCGATCAATCTTTTGTCGTTGCTGGCCATGGTGCTGGCGATCGGCCTCGTCGTCGACGATGCCATCGTGGTGGTGGAAAACATTCACCGCCACATGGAGGAAGACGGTTTGTCGCCGATGCAGGCGGCCTTCAACGGCATGCGGGAGATCTCGTCCGCCGTCATCGCCATGACGATAACGCTGGCCGCCGTGTTCGCGCCGCTGGCCTTCACCGGCGGCCTGACCGGCGCCCTGTTTCGCGAATTCGCGGTGACGCTTGCCGGCTCGGTGGTGCTTTCGGGTGTCGTCGCCCTCACCGTCACCCCAATGATGTCGGCACGCATCCTGAGGGCCGGCTCGCACAGCCGCTTCCAGCGCATTGTCGACAACACGTTCAGGCGCGTCGAAAACGTCTATGAGCGGCTGGTCAGCGGCTCGTTGAAATACCGCCCAGTGACGCTGATGGTCGTCATCGCACTGGTCGCCACGACCGGCTTCATGTTCACCAAGACCGCGAGCGAACTGGCGCCCGAAGAAGACCAGGGCTTCCTGCTGTCTCTTGTGAACGCGCCGCGCTACGCCACGTCGGACTACACCGAAACCTATGTGAACCAGATTCTCGGGCTGGTGAATGACATCCCCGAAACCAGGGCGCGGTTCTCCGCCGTCGCCTTCGGGGGCCCGACGAACAGCGCCTTCGTCGGTTTCGCTTTCAAGGACTGGGCCGAGCGCGCGCGCAGCTCGAAGGAACTTCAGGAAGACATCACCGCCCGCCTCGCCAAGGTGGCGGGCGTCGAGGCTTTCGTCTTCGCACCGCCGACGCTGCCCGGCTCCGGCGGCGGCCTGCCGGTCACCATGGTGGTGCGCTCGACCGGCGATGCCTCCCAGGTGTTCGAGGCGGCCGAGGACATCAAGAACAAGGCGCAGGCCTCCGGTCGCTTCCTCGCCGTGCAGAATTCGATGTCCTTCGATGCGCCGCAAGTGACGGTGACGATCGACCGCGACCGCGCCGCGGCCCTCAACCTGCCGATCGCCGACATCGGCCGGACGCTGACCCTTTTGGTCGGTGGCGCCGAAGTGGCGCAGTTCGACCGCGAATCCAACAGCTACGACATCATCCCTCAGGTGCCGCAGAACTTCCGCGACAACCCTGAAAAGCTGGCCGAGTATTTCGTCCGCAGCGCGTCGGGCGAGATGGTGCCGCTCTCGGCGGTGGTGAAGATCTCGACCAACGCCTCGCCGGCCGTGATCGAGCAGTTCAACCAATTGAACTCCGCCACGATTTCCGCTCTGCCATTGCCCACCATCACCACCGGCGACGGGCTGAAGACCATCGAGGACATCGCCAGGGAAAGCCTGCCCGACACGTTCTTCATCGACTATACCGGCCAGTCGCGGCAGGAGAAGGAACAGGGCTACACGATCATCATCGCCTTCGCGGCAGCTGTTCTTGTGATCTATCTGGTGCTGGCGGCGCAGTTCGAAAGCTTCCGCGATCCGTTGATCATCATGATGTCGGTGCCGCTGTCGATCTTCGGCGCAATCGTGCCGCTCAATCTGGGGCTGGGTACGCTCAACATCTACACGCAGGTCGGGCTGATCACGCTGATCGGCCTGATCACCAAGCACGGCATTCTTCTGGTCGAATTCGCCAACCAGCAGCGCGAGCTCCACGGGATGCGGCGGCGCGATGCGATCGTCGCCTCGGCCAGGGTGCGGCTAAGACCGATCCTGATGACGACGGCGGCGATGGCGCTCGGCGTGGTGCCGCTGATCGTCTCCAGCGGCGCAGGCGCCGCAGCGCGCTATTCGATGGGCCTGGTGATCTTCACCGGCATTCTGGTGGGAACCATGTTCACCCTGTTCGTGGTGCCGATGTTCTACACCTTCATCGCCAGCAAGGACCTGCCGCATCACGCCGAGAAGCCGGACCCGAGGCTGATGCCGGTGCCTGTCGATTGATTGAGAAAAAGGCCGGAAATTCCGGCCTTTTTCTTGGGCAGTGATGTCCGACCGCAACGTATTTATAAAGGCGGATCGTCTTGCTTGTCATTTGACGATGACGATCCTGGTGTTGGTCGGACCGAACATCTCGACAAGCTGGTAGAAGTCGGCGGCGTTGTCCGGATGCAGCCGCACGCAGCCATGCGAGGCCGGCTGGCCGAGGCGCCTGACGAAATTGGTCGCATGCACGGCGTAGCCACCTTTGAAGAAGACCGAATGCGGCATCGGCGCGTTGTCATATTTCCTCGAATACCACATCTGGTGCATGCGGGTCGGCTTGAACGACCCGGTCGGGGTGAGATGCCCCCTACCGCCGGTCGAGACTTTCCACGCGAAGGTCGGCCGGCCGTCTACGAGGACTTCCATCGTCTGCTGCGAAAGCGAAATCCGCGCCACGATCTGATTGGCGGCCCGATTGGCAGCATCGGCAACGCCGTTGCCGGCGCCGAACAGAAGAACCGTGCCCGCGGTGACTATGGCGGCGATGTTGATGAGCTTGGCGGAAATGGCAGTGTACATGATATCCCCCTGTCTGCCGGGCATGGCCGGCTCCAATTCGATGACTGGCTTGTCGTTGGGTCACGTTTCGAATTGATTTCGCACGGCCGACGTTTCTGTTTCGAAACTGTTTCCTCTGGTTAACGCCCGGAGGCCCATCCGAGGCATTTGCAGGGGTGAAAGCAAGGACAGGACGGTTTGCCTGGTCGAGCTCGGACCGGAAAAGCTACTGCCATCTCCTGGCAGAAGCGCGGTCTTCCCTCACATGAAAGAAAGCTCGAAACCAATCGGCAACAAAGCGCGGACTCGAGCGGCATGATGTTGATACAGGCCACCGGCAAAGTTGACCCAACGAAAACAGCCGGCACAAACCAAGATGAACATGCAATCGAACGTGATCTCCTGGTTCAGGATAAGCATAGAAGCAGCGTTGATTTGCATGCCGCACTGTTTTCGCCACGGTCTGGATCGTGTCCAGCCTGCGCATAACCGGCTCAAGGCCCTCTGGCGGGTCGGTTTTGGGCTGAAGAAGATGCGCGGCACCTCCGGCAACTTGCAGCCGAGAGGCCCGAAGGCCCGCGCCGCAACGGGGGGCTCCGATGGCGGCGCGGGCACTTCGGGGTTTTCCCTGAAGCGAACGTGAAACCAAATTTGGGGGACGAAAACGATGAACACGAAATTTGCAGCTTCGGTGCTTTCCGCACTGCTCTACGCACAGGGCCTGCTCGGCTTTGCCGGCCTCGCCACCGTGCTTCTCAGGGATCGTGCCCATGCCAGCGAATTCGTCGCGGCCAGCGAAATGCCGTCAGGTCCGTCGCTTCTCGTGGTGCGCTGAGCGCCTGGGCCTGTGGACAGTACGGTGAGGGGCTCGCTGGTGAGGGGCTGGGCCTCAGTCGGCGAACTGCGTCGGCGGATCGAACCGGTAGCCCGCACCCCGTATGGTGGTGATGGTTTCGGTGTCGAGCTTGCGGCGCAGTCGCACAATGCGCGAATCGATCGAGCGATCGAAGGCATCGGCATTTTCGGCGGGCGCGGCGGCAATGATATCGTCGCGCGTCAAGACCTTGCGCGGACTGGCCAGGAACAATCTGAGCAGCGCCACCTGACCCGGCGACAACTGTTCTTCCGTGCCGGAGCGATGCATGACCATGGCCGACCGGAGGTCGACCGTCGCGTTCTCCAGCACGACCAATTCCCCGGCGTTCCGGCCGCGCCGTGCCAGCAAGCCGCCGATACGGGCGGCGAGTTCCCTGACGTTGAGCGGGCTCTCGACGACGTCAGCGGCGCCGAGCTCGAGCGCCAGAACCTTGTCGACCAGATCGGCCGGCCGGCAGATCAGGATGAAATCCGGCCCGCCCTCGCCGCCATGGCGCTTGAGCAGATCACGCCCTTCCGCCTGGGTGAGGCTGTCGCCGACGACAACGACATCGATGCCGTTTCCGGAAAGCAAGGATTCGGCCTCCCACGGCTGCCGCACTGCGCGCACGTCATGACCGCGCCGTTCGAGATGGTCGGCCAGATCGGTTGCGACCACTTCGGCGACGGAAACAAGCGCGATGATGGATCGTGCAGCCATTTTTTTCCACCCTGCAACCCGGCAACCCAAGATGAGTGCTGGACATGATGTTTATACCCAATCTACTTTCCGCTGAAAGTGGGAGCGAGAGCATCGTGCGGGCACGAATTGTCGTCGTCGAGGACGAGCCGGATCTGAGGGACGCGGTCGCCGAGTATCTCGACGCCAGCGGCTACGATGTCGCTACGGCCGAGAGTGCCAGCGCTGCGCGAACCTTGCTGGAAACGCAGTCGTTTCACCTGGCCATCCTCGACATCGCCATGCCGGGCGAGGACGGCCTGTCGCTTGGCCGCTGGATGCGCTCGAAAACGCCGATCGGCATCATCTATGCCACTGCCGCCGGCACCGCGCTCGACCGCATCGTCGGGCTGGAACTCGGCGCCGACGACTATATCGTCAAGCCTTACGAATTGCGCGAGGTGCTGGCTCGGGTCCGCAGCGTGCTGCGCCGCGTGCCGCAGCCGGCCGAGCCGCAGGCCGCCAAGGCCGAAACAACTGCCAACCGCCGTTCCATGAGCTTCGGACCTTTCCATGCCGATCTCGACGGTCGGTTCGTCACCGGCACCAATGGGACGGTCATCGACCTGGCCAAGAGCGAGTTCGACGTGCTGGAGGTCTTCCTGACGCGTGCCAACCGCTTGCTGACGCGTGCGGCGATCTCCGAGGCTATCGGCTTCGCGGAAGATCCTGAATCCTCACGTGCAGTCGACATCCGCATCATGCGGCTGAGGAAGAAGATCGAGGCGGACCCGGCCAATCCGAAATTCCTGCGCACAGTCCGCGGCGAAGGCTATATCTTCTCGCTGCCGACCGGCGAAGGCAACTGAGCGGCGCGACCAACCACTCTCGGTGGCACGACTGTGAAATGACGGCTGACCCCATGACGGCTGACCATGACGGCTGAAGCACGCGGCGATAGGCACGGCGTCAGGCAGGGCGCGGCGATGGCCGCTGTTCACATCGTTCGCCGGCTTCACGAAGCTGGCGACTGGCAGCGCGAGATGGGCAGCATCCTTGAAACGCTGTGCGGGGCCATGGATTGCCAGCGCGGCATCCTGTTTCGGCTGCGCGAACTGCCCGGCCAAGGCTTTGCCCAATCGGTGGCGGCCTACTGGATCGACCCCCGATATGGTGGCGAGCTGGCATCGCCGACGGTGATCATGCAGTCGGTTGTCAATTCGGACCCACTGCTGGAACGGTTGGCGGAGGACGAGCGGCAAGGCAAGATCTTCGCGGGACACACGCGCGACCTCGAAGGCTTTCTGAGAACCGACTTCGAAAAGCAGCACATCAAGTCGTTCCTGTCGGTGTCGGTCTTTGCGCATGGCCATCTGTGGGGCACGCTGGCGGTCAACGACTGCGTGAACGAGCGCGAATGGACCAACGAGGAAGAGGCAACGCTGCACATCGTGGCGCTGGCCATCGGCAACGCCATCGAACGATCGCTTTCCGATGCCCACGCCAGCGAAGTCATCCGCCGCACCATGCTGCAGGCCTCGCTCGACGCGATCATCGTCATCGACGAGACCGGTTCGATCATCGAGTTCAATCCGGCCGCCGAAAAGATGTTCGGCTACCAGCGCAGCGACATCCTCGGCAAGGACCTGCTCGACACCGTCGTTCCGGAATATTATCGCAAGGGCTATGTGTCGGGCGCCGAATACATGTCGGGCCGCGGCGCGCCGATGGTCGGGCAGCGGATCGAGACCGTCACCCAGAATGCTGCCGGCGAGGTCTTTCCGATCGAATTGACGGCAACCGAGATGCGGGTCGCCGACCGCCGCCTGATCTTCGGCTCGATCCGCGACCTTCGCGACAAATTGCGTGCCGAGGAGGAGATCGGCCGCCAGCGCGAAAAGCTGCACCAGAACGAGAAGATGGCGGCGATGGGCTCGCTGCTTGCCGGCGTGTCACACGAGCTCAACAACCCGCTTGCCGTGGTCGTCGCCCAATCGACTTTGTTGCACGAGTTCGCTTCAGACCCGCAGACCAAGGTGCGCGCCGAAAAGGTGCGCGCCGCCGCAGAGCGCTGCGGCCGCATCGTCAAGAGCTTCCTCTCGATGGTCCGCCTGCATCCGGCGTCGCAGGCCGAGACCGACCTCAACCAGGTGGTCCGCGCGGCACTCGAAGTGACCGCCTACGGTGCCAGGTCGACCGGCATCATTATCGATACCGATTTCGCCAGCGGCCCGCTGCTGGCCATGGCCGACGCCGACCATGTGACGCAAGTGGCCGCCAACTTCCTCATCAACAGCCAGCACGCTCTGGCCGGCATCGGCGGCGACCGGCTGATCAAGGTTCGCACGTTTCGCAGCGATCGTGGCAATCCCTGTTTCTCGGTCGAGGACAACGGGCCGGGCGTGCCGGAAGCGATACGCTCTCGCATCTTCGAATCGTATTTCACCACCAAGCCGGTCGGCGTCGGCACCGGCATCGGCCTGTCGATCTCGAAATCGATCATCGAACGGCACAATGGCAATGTCTGGTTCGAGGAAGTTCTGCCGAGAGGCGCCCGTTTCGTCGTCCAGTTGCCGGCGCTCGCCGGCGGCGCGGCCGCCGCCGGCGAAAGCCCGTCGCGCTCGAGCGGATTGCGCCATGCCCTGATCATCGACGACGAGCCGGATGTCGCCGCCTCGCTGTCCGACATTCTGGAGTTGATGGGCATCAAGTCGCGGATCGTGCCGGCCTGGGTGTCGGCCGCCGCGACCTTGTCGGGCCATATGCCACCGGACATCGTCTTTTCCGATCTGCGCATGCCCGGCACCAGCGGCATATCGATCTATCGCGAACTGCTCGCCGAAAAGCCTGATCTGGCGCGGCGCTTCGTTCTGGTCACCGGCGACCTGATCGGCGCGAAAGCCGAAATCGAGGCATTGCCGGCGCCGCAGCGGCCGCAGATCCTGGAAAAGCCGTTCAGCACGCTGGACGTGCGCGGCGTGCTGTCGGCCATCGCCGAGCAGGCCGCATTGGGCAGCTAGAACTTCGGACCGGTGGAAATCGGCTTTTGAAAAATTCCGATGCTCAACAAAGGGCTAAGTTCCACGGAAAAAAGACTCCCGGCCGAGGATGCGGCGGGAGCCTGCCTGGAGCGCTGGAGGGTCGCTCGGGCATCAAAAAACGTTCGGGGTATCGGTCAGCGGCGCGGCATTGGCGATCACGCGAACCGCGCGGGCCTTGTGAATGCCGGATTGCTCGGCAATGACGCGCAGGCAGTCCGCACTCTCGGCGCCCCAGGCCTGCCCCTTGCAGACAAAATCGATCTCCGGCATCGGCAGCCGCGCGGTCTTGGTCGTGGTCGGCGCGCCCTTGACGATGTTTGCCGGCGGGTTCAGTGAAGCAAAGGCGGGACCGACCGTTGGCGCGAAGGCCATGCCGGCGAACGCGGCGGCGCCCAGCACCACGAACAGCGCCATCGGATGGTCGTTGGCGCGCTGGCGCAGCGCCAGCTTCGGCCGCCGTTCCTTGCCCTTCAGCGCTTGCAGACGGCGGTCATTGCAGGCAGTCCGGATTTTCGTATACATCGCGCTTCCCTTCGTCGATCTTCTTTCTTTGTTGAAACGAACTTAGTCGCACCTTGTAACGGACGAACGACGCACGCAAACTGACCGTGTAACAGCTTTGAAACGGGAATTCGGCGGGCGGCCATGCAGGGGCGAGGGCGTCGTTGCCGAACTGTTTTCGTGCAGTCGAATGTTCACGGGATCAAATCGCGCCGCTCTGGCCCGGCGACGTCCGGTCGCCACCTTGAGACGCCCTCGCCTGCGACCATGAGGCGCTGGTGATTACTGCAGATTAAATTCCCTGAGGATTTTCTGTGCCGCAATGCGCCCAGCCACGATTGCGCCTTCGACATAGCCCGGAAACGACGGCGACAATTCCGAAGATGCAAAATACACCGGCGTCGCGCCGGCCAGGATAGTTCGTTCGGCCTCGGTGGCACTTGTATCGATGATAAGATCGGCGTAGCCGCCGCCGCTCCAGCGATCATCGGTCCAGTCGCGACAGCTGAAGTCGATGAAGCCGTCCGCGTCCGTGCCGAGCGCCTGCCTCAGCCGCGCCATAACCTCGGTGCGCAACGCGGCATCTCCCAGTTCCCGCCAGCGGAGGGCAAGCGGCCCGCCGACGAAGACGACCAATGCAGGGTGGCCGTCGTCCTTGCTGGCGTCACAGGCAAAAAGTGCCGGCGGATCGCGCCACATCACCATGCCGCTCAGGCCCTTGGCGCGCCAAAACGCGGTGGCATAGCGCATTTGTATTTTGATCACCGCGCCGCCTTGCCAGACGCCGAGAGCCTTTTGCAAGGCAGCCGGCAGCGGCGGTGCGAAGTCCAGCTTCGAAGCCATCATCGGCGGCATGGCGATCAGCGCTATTCGAGCCGTGATCGAGCCCGTCGTCGACGCGAGACGAACGCCTCCCGGTCTGCGCTCGATCGTTCTGACCGGCGTGTTCAATCGCAGGCGGTCGCCGAGGTCGCCAGCCAGATCATCCGCCAGGGACTGCATGGTTTCGTGCACGAAATACTGCAGCTCCGACACCTCATTGGTGATACGGCGGTCATTGTCGATGAGGTGCCAAAGCGGCAGTTTTTCGAGCGCTTGGCACCACAGGCCCTCGATCATCGAGCGGAAAGCCGCCTTGGCCTCGCCGGGATCGTTCTGGCGATCGAGCCATGCGGCGACGGTCAAGCCGGCGATGGCCGGATCGCCCGGTGCGATCGCGTTCATGCGGTCGCGGATCGACATCGAGGCGTGGTAGATTCGCTCGATTTGCTTTGCGCCGGTCAGCGGCTGGACAACGAACTCGCCCTTGGCATAGGTCTCGACCAACGTCTTGCCGCGCGTTCGCACCAAGGCCATCAGTTCCGGCATGTCCTCGCACAGGAACTGACCGCCGCTGTCGATCCGCTCGCCAAGCCCGTTCCACTGGGACTCGACCCGCCCGCCGACGCGGCCGCGCGCCTCGAGCAGCGCAAGATCGATGCCGGCCTTGCTCAATTCATGCGCGGCTGACAGGCCGGTAAAGCCGGCGCCGACGATGGCGACATCGGTTCGTACGGTCTGGCGCTTCAAGAGCCGGCCCTGAAGGTCTCGAAGTCCGCAATCATCCGCGGCTTGAGCTTCGCAGACAACGGTCCTGTCGAAATCATCAAACCCCGCTCGATCGAATCGCAGGTCGCTGGCTGCTCCGCCGGGCGACCCGCTTTAGCCAATGGTCTTTTCCAGCATGCTTATCCAGTTGCGGTAGGCGATCTTCTCGATCAGCGCGCGACCGAAGCCGCGCGCGGCGAACGCGTCGAGCAGCTTCGGCAGGCCGGTGACGTCGCCGATCACAGCCGGGATCATGGCGCCGTCGAAGTCGGACCCGAGCCCGACGCCGTCTTCGCCCAAAGCCTGCAGCAGTGAATCGACATGGCGCACCATGACGTCGAGACTGGTATCGGCATTCATCCTGCCGTCTTCGCGCAAAAACCCGGTCGCGAAATTCAGCCCGACCATGCCGCCCGAGTCGCGGATCGCGCCGAGCTGCCATTCGGTGAGGTTACGCGAATGGCCGCAGATCGCATGGACATTGGAATGGGTCGCGACCAGTGGTGCGTCGCTGATCTCGGCGACGTCGCGAAACCCCTTCTCGTTGAGGTGCGAAAGATCCACCATGATGCCTAGTTGGTTGCAGGCCTTGACCAGCGCCTTGCCGGCATCGGTCAGGCCAGGTCCGGTGTCGGGCGTCGACGGGAAACGGAACGGCACGCCGTGGCCGAAAGCGTTCGGGCGGCTCCAGACGATGCCTAGCGAGCGCAAGCCGGCCGCATGCAGCACATCGAGCATGGTCAGTTCGGGGTCGATCGCCTCGACGCCTTCGATATGGAACACCGCTGCGATCGACCCTTGCGCCATCGCGTTTCGCACATCGCCGGCGCTGCGGCAGATGGTGAGCGCCGACGCTCGTTCCAGCCTGAACAGGATCGAGGCCATGGCGATGGTGGAAGCAAGCGCGTCGGCGCGCGGAATTTCGGGCGGCAAGGGCTCGATATCGCTTGGCGCGGGAGGAACCGCACTGCGCTTGGATTTCTCGACCGGCGGCGGAAAGATTGCGAACATGCCGCCGGCAAAGCCGCCCTGTTTCGCACGCGGCAGGTCGATGTGGCCACCCGATGTTCCCTCGATGAACAGCCTTTCGACATCCGCGTCTTTCGACTGGTAGAGCCTGAGCAGCGTGTCGTTGTGGCCGTCGAAGACGGGAACAAGATCGGTTTCGGTCATCAGGGGGATCATTTCGGTTCGATTGGTCGGGCGGGCAATACTTAGGCAGGGCAATACCCACTAGGCAAGACGAGCGCTCGAACGATCGGGTAGGAGACGCCGAATTGAAGGCGAAGGGCTTTGGGCGCGTTCTTGCCTTCTCCCCTTGTGGGAGAAGGTGGATCGGCGCGCAGCGCCGAGACGGTTGAGGGGTGTTGTACGGAGTGCTGTCGGTGCCAAGCTGGAGCACCCCTCATCCGACCGAGCTTCGCTCGGCCACCTTCTCCCACAAGGGGAGAAGGGGGAGCCACTGGCGCCAGGACCGGCGCTATTGCTTCAGCACGTCGGCCCATTCCTGGTAACGTCGGAACTGGGCGTTGGCGAACGGGCAGAGCGGAATGATCTTCTTGCCCGCCGCGCGCGCGTCCTCGACGGCGCGGGTAACGAGCCTGAGTCCCGCGCCCTGGCCGCGAAACGCATCCGGCACTTCGGTGTGGTCGATGATTATCTGGTGCTCGCCGACCTTGGTAAAAGTCATCTCCGCCTCGGCGCCGTCAGGCCCGCGCAGGAGATAACGGCCCTTGGAACCGCGATCCTCCAGTTCGACCTCCGGCAATTGGTTAGGCATTGCTTACGCTCCTTCTGCCGGCGTAGCGGACAGGAACCGCCGCGCCGCCTCGATCTCGTTCGACTGCACCTCATGGCCGCCGTCGTGCCACTCCACTGTGACATCGGCGCCATCGGCGCGCAAATGGGCTTCTAGCCGCGACGTCAGGTTGGGCGGACAGATCGGATCGCGCCTGCCTGCTGTGACCAGGATGCGGCGGCCGGCCAGGCTGCCCTTCACCTCCGGTTCGAATGGAATCAGGGGATGCATCAGCACCGCCGCATCGAACAGAGAGGGCGCCGCGAACATCACCGAGGCCAGGATGTTGGCGCCGTTGGAATAGCCGAGGCCAAGCACCGACGCGGGCTTTGCCGCCTCGATATGCGCCTTGACGAAGCCAATCATCTTGTCCGTCGCCCGCGCCAGGTCGTCCATGTCGTAGACGCCCTCGCCGGTGCGGCGAAAGAAGCGCGCAGCACCGTCTTCCGAGACATCGCCGCGCGGCGAAACGATAGTCGCCTGCGGCGCGAGATCACGCCCGAGCGACAGAAGCTGGTTCTCGTCGGCCCCGGTGCCGTGGAAGACGAAGAGCAGCGATCCATCAGGCGAACCCGGCAGTGTCTTGTAGGTGTAAGCGTCCTTGCTCATGGCCTT
Organism: Mesorhizobium sp. WSM4819; assembly: GCF_055811215.1. NCBI lineage: Bacteria > Pseudomonadati > Pseudomonadota > Alphaproteobacteria > Hyphomicrobiales > Phyllobacteriaceae > Mesorhizobium > Mesorhizobium sp. WSM4819. The sequence continues at coordinate 13,311 of NZ_JBVVQO010000021.1, read as the reverse complement.
GTCCTTAATGCATGTCGCGCGAAAGTGCGCAGCGGTTTTGCGATGACGACATGCACAAAACCAAACTAAAAGCGCGTCGCCCAACCTGGTCAAACGCGATGCGCTTTTAGTCTTCCAGCTTTTGCAGATGTTGCTCGAGATAGGGCCTCAGATGCTGGTGCTGCGACGGCAGCTTCAGCGCCTCGCCGAGATGGGCGACGTCCTCGTCGCGGTCGAAGCCCGGCTCGTTGGTGGCGACTTCGAACAGCACGCCGCCCGGTGTGCGGAAATAGATCGCCCAGAAATAGTCGCGGTCGATCACCGGCGTCACCTGGTAGCCGGTGTCCATCAGCGCCTTGCGCACTTCGAGCTGCTTGGCGCGGTTTTCGACAGCGAAGGCGACGTGGTGGACCGAGCCGGCGCCGAGATCGGCAAAAGCGGTGCCCGGCAGCGATTCGATATCGACGATGTTGGCGCCGTTGCCGTCCTTCAGCGCCAGCCTTTTTACAGTGCCGGACGTGTCGACTTCCTCATAGCCCATGAAATTCAGCAGCTCTTCCGTGGCGCCGCCATCCTTCAGCCTGAGCGACACCGAGTGAAAGCCGCGGATCGCCTCGTCGGACGGAACATCGCCCTTCGCCCATGGCGCACGGGTATCGGCCTTGTTCTCGACCAGCGCAAACCCGTCGCCATCGGGACCGGCGAAGCCAAGGCGCTTGTCGCCGAAGCTCTCTTCGCGCGACAGCCCGGCGACGCCCTCATCGGCAAAACGCTTTTCCCAATAGTCAAGCGTGCCTTCGGGCACCGAATAGACCGTAGTGCCGACCTCGCCGACGCCGTGGCGGCCCTTGCCGATATTGGGGAACGGAAAATAGGTCATCACCGAACCGGGCGTGCCGAGCTCGTCGGCATAGTAGAGATGGTAGACATCCGGCGCGTCGAAATTGACGGTTTTCTTGACCCGGCGCAGGCCGAGCTTTTTTGTGAAGAACTCGTTGTTCTGGCGCGCATCCCTGGCCATCGAGGTGACGTGATGCAGACCCTTGATCTGGTCGAGCATTTTCCTGCTCCTTCCTTGTCCTGTGCGGCCCATGCCGCGGTCCACGCCAATATGAGGAGCCGCCAGCCGGCGGCAAAGGCCGCAAACACAGAATAGACTGTGCTCTATAAGTGAACAATAAAGCGACTTTTGTTCACCATTTTGCGAACATCTGAGGCTTGTGTCGCCACAAAAATTCGGCTCCCGTGACCGGCAGGTATTCGCGACAGGTTTTCAATGAAGGACACCAGAATTGGTCAGAAAAGACAGACGCCCGAATGTTCTCCTGATCACCTGCGACCAGTGGCGCGGCGACTGCCTGTCGGCGGCAGGCCACAAGGTGGTGCGAACGCCGAATGCCGATGCGCTCGCCGCCGAGGGTGTGCTGTTTCGACAGCACTTTGGCGGGGCGGCGCCCTGCTCGCCGGCACGCGCCTGCCTCTACACCGGCCTTTACCAGATGAACAACCGCGTCTGCCGCAACGGCACGCCGCTCGACGCCCGCCATGGCAACATCGCGCTCTCGGCACGCAGTCTCGGCTATGATCCGACGCTGTTCGGCTATACCGACGTGTCGCCCGATCCGCGCACGCTGACGCCAGGCGACCCGCGGCTGAAAAGCTATGAAGGCGTGCTGCCCGGCTTCACCGTGCGCCAACTCCTGCCGGAGCACCAGAAACCGTGGCTGTCATGGCTCAAGGCGCGCGGCATCGATAGCAGCGCCGGTTTTCCCGATATCCATCGCCCAGCGGACGAAATCGTTGGTGCCACGACGGACGGCGCAGTGACCACCTCACCGCCCGTCTACTCGAAGGACGAGACCCCAGCCGCCTTCCTGACCGGCGAATTCGTCCGCTGGCTCGGCGAACAGGAGCGCGGTACACCGTGGTTCGCGCATCTTTCCTTCCTCAGCCCGCATCCGCCCTTCATCGTGCCGGAGCCTTACAACAGCATGTATAACCCAGCCGACGGAACAGCCTTCCACCACGCTGCGTGCTGGCAGGCCGAGGCGCAGAGCCACCCCTACCTCGCCTATGAACTTGACCAGCAGCAGCGGGCAAATTTCCGCCCCGGCGCCAAGGGCAAGGTGCGCGACTGGGGCGACGACAATTTTGGCCGCATCCGCGCGCTATATTACGGCATGATCTCGGAAGTCGACGCGCAGCTTGGCCGCATCTGGGAGGCGGTCAAGGCGGCGGCTGCCTGGGACGACACCATCGTCGTGCTGACCTCTGACCATGCCGAGATGATGGGCGACCATTTCATGCTGGGCAAGGGCGGCTTCTTCGACGGCAGTTTTCATATTCCGCTGATCATCCGCGACCCGCGTCGCCGCAAGGCAGCCGGCGCCGGCGTCGACCGCTTCACCGAGGCGGTCGACATAGCGCCGACATTGCTCGATCTGCTTGCCGAGGAACCCCCGCCGCATCTCGACGGACAATCGCTGAAGCCGTTCCTGGATGCCCGGGAGCCGGCCAATTGGCGCGGGGCCGCGCATTGGGAGTTCGACTTCCGCTCGGTTGCCGACGGTGATGCCGAGCGCCATTTCGGCATCGCTCCGCGCCAATGCAATCTGGCGGTCATCCGCACGAAACAATTCAAATATGTACATTTCGGCGGCGGCCTGCCGCCGCTGCTGTTCGACCTGGAGAAGGATCGGAACGAACTGACCAATGTCGCTGCCGACCCGACCTATCTGCCGGTCCGCCTGGAGCTCGCCGAAAGGCTGCTTGCCTGGCGGGCCGAACATCTCGATCAGTCGCTGGCGCTTGCCGAACTGACCGAGGATGGCGTGGTCGGCCACGTCGCAGGCCTGCCACCTTTCCCATCATGAAAAGGCCCGCGCCGTTGCCGCCGCGGGCCTCTTTCATCGTTGGCGCAAGCTAGCGCATCATCATGCGCTGGGTGTCGCGGTTTTGCGCATATGTGGCCTTGTCATAGGGGGCCTGCGCCTCAAGCTGCTCCTTGGTGAAGTTCGTGTAGAGATAGCGATTGCCATCCTTGTCGGTCATGAATTTAAGGTTGTCCATGCCGATCGCCACTTCCTTCTCGCCAACCCCGAGGAAACCGCCGACGTCGATGATGACGGCGTCGACCTTCTTATCGCCGGTCAGCACGACGTCACCAATCTCACCGACGTTGACATCATTGGCGCCATAGACGGTGGTTCCAACCAAATCCTCGGAGCGGATTTCGTTGATCGGCATTTCGGTCAGCGCCGACTTGTCGATCGCCGCGGTCTTCGTCTGGTCCGGGGTTGCGTCAGGCGTTGCTGCAGCCGGAGCCTCGGCTGTCTTGTCCGCCGGTGCCGGAGCAGCCGGGTCCGGCGTCGTCGCCGGAGCCTCGGCTGTCTTGTCCATTGGAGCCGGAGCAGCGGGTTCAGGCGTTGCCGCCGGAGCTTCCGCAGTCTTCTCCGCCGGGGCTGGAGCCGCAGTGACAGCAGGGGTGGTGGTCACTGGCGCCGGCGTCGCCGCGTCAGTCGATGCGGTTGTCGCCGCGGCGGGATCATAGGGCTCGCGGTCGAACTCCGGCAGCGCCTCCAGGTCTTCCTTCGTGGTCTCAGCGACCAGCCAGCGGTCGCCGTCCCTCTCCGCCCACTTGGCCTTGTCGAACTGATAGGCGACATTCTTTTCGCCAACCTCGAGGAAGCCGCCGACGCCAATGATCAGCGACTCGGCCTTGCCATCCTTGGCCAGAACGATGTCGTTCACGTCGCCGATGTTTTGAGCGTCGTCGCCAGTGCCGTTATAGACGGTTTCGCCGATGATGTTGGTGGCAAGGTTGCCGTCGGCACTCTTCACAGGTTCGGCCGGAGCTGCGGCGCTATCGGCTGGAGCCGCCGGAGCATTCTGCGCCGTTGTATCCGTCGAGGTCGATGGAGCGGGAGCCGTAGCCGTGGTATCGGTGGCCGCAGGAGCCGGATCATAGGGCTTGCGATCGAAGTCCGGCTGAGCCGTCAAATCATCTTTTGTGGTTTCGGCGATCAGCCAGCGGTCGCCATTCCGTTCGGCCCATTGCAGCTTGTTGTAGTCGAAAGCGACATTCTTGGCACCGACGCCAAGAAAGCCGCCGACGCCGATGACGACCGATTTCGCCTGACCGTTTTCATCGAAGACGACATCACTGACCTCACCGATATTCTCGGCATCGTCGCCGGTGCCGTTATAGACGGATTCACCAATGATGTTGGTCATCAGGCTGCCCTCGGCGCGCGCAACGGGAGCCGCCGGAGCGGTCTCCTGGACCGCCGGGTCCTGCGTGGGCGCCGGTGTGGTGGCTTCCTGCGCATACGCACCGGTCGCAATCAACGCTGCCAGTGCGGTGGTGGATAAAAGGGTGCGGATCATCGTAATCTCTCCTCGTGCGTTATTTCTTCACGCCACAAGCCGCCGGTGGAGATTGGTCGCGGCGTTACACATTCACAACGTCGTGACCGCGCCGTTGTTCCGACACCAGGGCGAGCGTTGTGAAAAAACCACCCGAATCGGGCTCAATTATGCGTTTGGCCGGGTGAGATTGGCTCCTGTATTTTCGTTAGAGCTGCGGAACTTTTTTTCAACCGCCCCGTTTCCGCCCATGGCTCGGTCTGTTACGGCCGATGATTATCCAATGGTAGCCAAGAAAAATCGGAGCGGGGGAATGCGATTTGCGGCGGTGCTGAACCAGGAGGGCGGCACCCTGCGAACGATTGATCTCTCCGCCTTCACCGACCGGATGCGCCAGACATTGGAGGCAGCAGGCCACCGCATCGATATCGAAATTGTTGCCGGCAGGGACATTGTCGCAACGCTGGACCGCATCGCTTCCAGGCATAGTGTCGACATTGTGCTGGCCGGTGGCGGCGACGGCACCATTTCGGCCGCGGCGGCTCGGTTGATGGGCAGCAAGAAAGCGCTTGCCATTTTACCGGCTGGCACGATGAACCTGTTCGCGCGCGGGCTCGGCATTCCACAAATCCTTGACGCGGCCGTGAAATCCTTTGCCGACGGTGAGGTGATTGCAGTCGATATGGCAACCGCCAACGGCAAGCCATTCGTGCATCAATTCTCGATCGGCATGCACGCCAGGATGGTCCAGCTTCGCCAGGCCATGGAGTATGGCTCGCGGTTGGGAAAGATGCGGGCCTCGGCAAAGGCTGCCTGGGCGGCGATCAACAACCCTTCGGCGATGAAGGTGACGCTGACCATCGGCGAGGCCGAGATCGTGACGCGCACCACCGGCATCGGCATCACCAACAATCTGTTCGGTGAGGGTCATCTGCCCTATGCTGACAATCCCGCCGGCGGCGTGCTTGGCATCTATGTCACGGTGGCGCGGCGGCGTGGCGAACTGGTCAGGGTCCTCTTCGACATGGCGCGCGGCAAATGGCGCGACAGCGAGCATGTGGAGATCCACCAGGCTGACCGGGCCGTTTTGAAACTCCACTCGGCTGCGAAGAAATTTCGCGCGGTCATGGATGGCGAACTGGTCAGGCTTGACCGCGAAACGACGATCGAAATTCATCCTGGTGCGCTGAACGTTCTCGTCCCGGCGCGCGCCGTCGAGGCGAGGGCAGCGTGATGCATCCCGCCACAGTCGATCGGAAGGCTTCAGCCTCTGGGAATCTCGCCCTGCTCGTTCCTGGGAAGCTCGCCCTGTTCGGTTGTCGGCGTCCGGTCTATCATGTTGCCGTAGATCTCGGCGATGCCCCAGGCGATAAACGCCAAAAGCAGCGCAGCGATCAAGATACGGAAGGTGTGCCACCCCCAGCGTCCCTGCCGGGCTTTGTCTTCAGGAACGATCTTGGGCATGATCGGCCTCCATTTCGGTTGGCGCTGGCATTTCGTTTGGCGCTGGCATGTCGGTTGGCGCTGGCGGCGCGGCTGGCAAAATGTGGTTGGGTAACGGTTCCTCAGGGCGAAGGTTCCGGTCTCAGGGCCCGGCAACTGGGCCCAGCGCGGATGGTTGCAAGCCGATGCATCTGGGGGACTTGTGGATAGCAGGGTAGTGACAAAGCCGAATCTGCCGGTCGATGTCCTTAGCGTGGTAACGGCGCAGGATCGGCTTGCCGTGCTCCATGATCTCGATGCAATCGACACGGCGGCCGATCCTGACTTCGACACTATCAGTGGGCTCGCCGCCGCCGTGATGCAAACACCTGTCGCGCTGGTGACGGTCGTCTATGTCGAGCGGCAGTGGTTCAAGTCCTGTGTCGGCCTGGACGAGACCGAGGCCGCGACCGATACATCCTTCTGCGCCCACACCATTGCTGCCGGCGACCAGCCGATGGTGGTGATGGATGCGACCATGGATTCACGCTTCAACGCCAGCCCGCTGGTCACTGGCGAGCATCATTTCCGTTTCTATGCGGGTGCGGCGATTGTGGTGGCCGGTGCCCGGATCGGCACGCTCTGCGTGCTCGACCGGAGGCCCCGCGGGTCGCCGTCTGCCGCCCAGCTCGAACAATTGACGGCGCTCGCCAGCCTCGCTGCCAGCCTGTTCGCATTGAAGGACGCCACCCGCAACGCCGCCGGCGCCGCTGCGGCACTGGCGCGCGAGGAAAAGCGGCGCGGCATTGCGCTCGATGCCGCATCGCTCGCGAGCTGGGCATGGGATATCCATAGCGATATGATCGAATGCGATGCCCGATTGTCCGAGCTGTTCGACCTGCCGCGCTCGACCCGGCTGAGAGCACGCGATATCCTCGCCGCCATCGACCCGCGTGACGCCTACCAGACCGAGACGCGCTTTCGCGACGTGCTGAGCGGCGGCGACGATTATTTTGGCGAATACCGCGTCAAGGGCTTCAGCCCGCCGCGCTGGCTCGCTACGCGCGGCCGGGTCATCGAGCGTGACGGCGACGGCAAGCCGACGCTGATCTTCGGCGTCAACTACGACATCACCGAACGCAAGCTCGGCGATGAGCGGCAGCGGCTGTTGCTGCGCGAGCTGAACCATCGCGTCAAGAACACGCTGGCCACCGTCCAGGCGCTGGCGACGCAGACAGTTCGCCATGCCCGCCAGCCGAGGCATTTCCTCGACGCCTTCAGCGCCAGGCTTCAGGCGCTGGGCGCCGCCCACAGCCTGCTGTCCGACCGCGAGTGGCGCGGCATTGGCATCCGCGAACTCGTGCAGATCGAGGTCAAGCCGTTCGACACCGCCGATCAGCCGCGCATGACGATCTCAGGCGCCGATCTGCTGCTTTCGCCCGACCAGGCAGTCGGGCTTGGCCTGATCCTGCATGAACTGGCCAGCAACGCGCTGCAGCACGGAGCGCTGTCGGCGGCGTCGGGCAAGGTCGATCTCGACTGGAAGGCACAGGTTCGGAAAGGCGCCCGGCGCCTGGTGCTGACCTGGCGCGAAAGCGGCGGGCCTGAAGTTGCCTCCCCCGAACGCCACGGCTTTGGCTCGATCCTGATCCGCCGCAGCCTGGCCAAGGTCATCTCCAGTGAAGTGACCCACGAATTTCGGCCGGAAGGCGTGTTCGCCGAAATATCGATGCCGCTGGAGGATCTGCCGAAGTGACGGCTCGACCATGGATCTCGAACCAAAGGTCCATGTCAGGGAAAAGTGGAACCTGGTTTTTCGGATCATTGCCAACACGATGCCAACCCGAAGAAGAATCACTTCGAGCTATTTCGCTTCGCCGGCATCCGGATCGTCGGCATCGGGCTTTGTGTTCTCGCGGTAAATTGCGTAGGCGGCGAGTGCAATCGCCGGGGCGAGTATCGTGCCCAAGCCGCCTTTCCCCTTGAGTAGCGCCGGCAGCACGGCGAGCGCGGCCGTGATGCCGACCGCCTTCATATCGGCATTGCGCCTCCGCGCCCGGCGTCGGGCGCGCGCGCCGGCCGACAGCTGATGGATGAGCAGGAGGAGCCCTGCGATCACCAGGAAGCCGACCCCGAAACCAAGGCAGGCTGCCATCGGCCCATGGCGACCCGCCACCCAGACATAGGCCGCTCCGACGAGGAAACCGATGCCGCACAGCGCTGCAAGTGCTGCGAGCGCATAGACGATCGCCGCCGTGCGCGCGCGGCGCACGGCGGCAACGGCTTCACCCGAGGCGAGGCCCGAGAGTAACGATGCCAGCATTCGCATCTGGGCTGAGACTAGCGGCGCGCGAGAAGTGCAAACAGAAAGCCGACGCCTGCCGCGATTGCCAGCGACGTCACCGGCTTTTCGCGCACGCTCGCCACCACTTGCGCTTCGATATCCTTGGCGTTGCTGCGCATATTTTCAAAGGCTGCTTCACCTTGGGCGCGCAATTGCTCGACGCCTTCCGCAGCAACGCGACGGGCAGTCCCGTAACCATGTTGGCCGGTCTCGGCCAGCTGTTCGGTGAGTTTCTGAATGTCGACTTTCAGCTGCCTGATGTCGTCTTCAAGGTCCGAATTCGGCCGGCTTTCGTTCGGGGACTTTCCTGCGGCAGTCGCCATTGCTTGACTCCTTGCGTTTGCTCGGGTCGAAACGTCCGACCCACCCCAAGGTTCCGAAATCGGAACAACTGCCATGAAAGGGTTTTTGCGCAGCCGAGTCCAGCCCGGCACGTCTCCGGCAGCCGCTCAGATCAGCGGTCGGCGACCTTCGCTCAACCCTTCCCAGCGGGCGAGTTCTGGGCAGTTCTCACCCGAATACCGGCGGGCGGACAAGGAACGGCCGTTCTGGCCAGACATTTCATTCCCTCTTCGAAGCGGGCCCGCTTCCGGAAGGCGATAGCGAACGCCTTGCAGGCGTCGAGGTTCCGCCATCTGCGGCGGCATGTCTTTTTTAAATGACAGGATGCGAAATAACTTTAAATGACAGGAACCCAAATAGAGATCATGACTCTCTATCCCTTGCGCTCCCTGTTCCCTGCGCCCCACGGAGACATTGCCACGTGCCCCCATTGCTGGACGGATTGCGGATTCTTGTTCTGGAGGATGAATTCCTGATCGCCATGGATGTCGAGCAGCTTTGCCGCGACTTTGGCGCCGGCGATGTGGTCATCGCCCGCGATCTGGCTGAGATCGATCGGCAGGGCGTTGCCTCGCAATTCGACGCTGCCATCGTCGATCTCATGCTGGGCGGCGCTTCGACACTCGATTTCGCTTCGCGGCTGCGCGAATCGGGCGTGCCTTTCGTCTTCGCCTCGGGCTATTCCGACATGGACGAAATCAGGGTGTCCTTTCCGGATGTCAGATTGGTCACCAAGCCCTATTCGGGAGACGATCTCGTGCAGGCAGTGGCGGCGGCGTGCGGGCGCGGCCCTGTTGTTTGATGTCCGCCAACTGGAGCCCGATTACCGGGCCCGACATTAATTACAGGGTCCCACATTACCGGTGGTGCGTATTCAGGCGGCGTTCGACCCCGTCACCTGAGCCGAAATCGCATCCGGACCAAACTCGTCATCGCCGGAAATCTTCAGGATTTCCTGCAGCCGCGTGCGGGCGCGGCTGACGCGGCTCTTGATCGTTCCGACCGCACAGCCGCAAATTTCGGCGGCTTCCTCGTAGGAAAAGCCCGACGCGCCGATGAGGATGATGGCTTCGCGCTGGTCCTCAGGCAATTGCTCGAGCGCGCTCCGAAAGTCCTTGAGGTCGAGTTGGCCGTGCTGGGCCGGATGGACGGCTAGCCTGGCGGTCATGATGCCGTCGCTGTCCTGCACCTCGCGGCCGCGCTTGCGCATCTGCGAATAGAATTCGTTGCGCAGGATGGTGAACAGCCATGCCTTGAGATTGGTGCCCGGCTCGAAGCTCTCATGTTTGTCCCACGCCTTCACCAGCGTTTCCTGCACCAGATCGTCGGCCTTGTCGGCGTTTTGCGTCAACGACACGGCAAAGGCCCGCAGGCTCGGAATCGAGGCGAGCAGATCCGTCTTGAAGCTCTGGGACACGGCCACCATGCCTCAATCCTTTTTCCGTGCAGGTGCAGGTTGGGCCTGTTCCAACTGTCTGAGCAATTGGGCGAAGCGATCCGGCACGTTGTCGGAGACCAGCTCGTCGTAGTATTGTTTGAGTTTGCGGCCGATTTCCGAGTTTGGCCCGAGCGGGTCGCCGGAAGCAGCCCGGCGCCTGTTCGTTGCAGCGCCAGCCGTGTTGTCTTTCCTCATGTCGTCATTTCGCCCTTTGTTCCCAGTACCCTGCCGCCCTTCAATACACGACGCAAAGCAGGCGGCCCCCTCGTCTGGTTGCCCGTCCCGATCTCAAACGCCTTCGGCTTACATTAGTTCCAAGCCCTCGGAACTTTTTCGGCAAGCCGGCGTTTATGTTTTCAGGGTTTATTCTCGGGGCTTGTCATCACCGTGGCCTGCAATCTATCCAATTACGTCAGAGGGAGACGTCCATCATGAGCCTGTCCGCAACCATCGCTCCACACCTGCCGTTCCTGCGCCGCTTTTCGCGGGCCGTCTCCGGATCGCAGGAGAGTGGCGACGCGCTGGTCGCCGCGATGCTCGAGGCCATCATCGCTGACGTCGACATCTTTCCGAACGCGTCGAATGACCGCATCGCGCTCTATAAGGTCTTCGCCAGGCTGTTCACCTCGGTCGCCATCCGCGTTCCGCAGGAACACCCGCAGTCGGCGTGGGAACAGCGCGCCGCCGCCAATCTGAACGCGATCTCACCCCGCCCCCGCCAGGCCTTCCTGCTGGTTGCCGTCGAAGGTTTCAGCGAAGACGAGGCGGCGGAGATCCTCGACGTTGACGATCAGGAGTTCTCCGAGCTTCTTGCCGAGGCCAGCAACGAGATTTCCCGCCAGGTGGCAACCGACGTGCTGATCATCGAGGACGAGCCGCTGATCGCCATGGACATCGAGCAAATGGTCGAGAGCCTGGGGCATCGCGTTGTCGGAACGGCTCGTACCCATGCCGAGGCGGTGGCGATGTTCGCCAAGACGCGGCCGAAGATGGTGCTGGCCGACATCCAGCTTGCCGACGGCAGCTCGGGCATCGAAGCGGTCAACGAGATCCTGTCGACCACCCCGGTGCCGGTGATCTTCATCACCGCTTTTCCCGAACGCCTCCTGACCGGCGAGCGGCCGGAGCCGGCCTTCCTCGTCACCAAGCCGTTCAATCCGGAGATGGTCAAGGCCCTGATCAGCCAGGCGCTCTTCTTCGACCGGCAGGCGAAAGCCGCTGCATAGGGCCGGGCAGCCCGGCCCTGAGCGGCCCTTTCCACAGTTTCACTGATCGCCCGTTTTCCACAGATGAATGACGCTGGCCGCTTGCGGCCGGCACACGCCACTTGCAACTCACCTGCGCATGACGATCCAATTCGAGCGGGAAAGCTTTCCGGGGCTCGTCTTTTTCGGGAAATGCTGGAACAAACGGCAGCGAAAGACGTTTTTGGCATACTATTTGAAGGAGATGGACCATGCTTTACTGGGCCCTCGTATTTCTCGTCGTTGCGATCATTGCAGGCGCTCTTGGCTTCGGCGGAATCGCCGGCACCTCGGCTGGTATCGCGCAGATATTGTTTTTCATCTTTCTCGCTTTCCTCATCATTTCGCTTATTGCGGGCTTGTTCAAACGCGCGTCGTGAACTGCGATCGAACACTGGGCGCCGCACCCCTCAAGCGGTGTCCAGCTACCGCCGGGCGGTGTCCTTAGCCGGACGTCGCTCGGCGGACTTCTTTTTGGAACCCAATTTTCCGTCAGCCGTTCAGCCTGCATTGGGCGGGTGAAGTGAACGATGCAATCCAGAGCCGGAGACATGAGAGACAGCGGACGGAGCGATGAGATCATCGCCCTGCAGTCCGCTGAGAGTGGAATGCAGCTTGGCCGGGCCCTTCTCCATGCGCTGCACAATGCCGGCATTTCGGTCCTCTATCAGGATCGCGAGATGAAAACCGTCTGGGCCCGCAACATGCGCCCGCCCTGGATTTCCGACCCAGTTGTTTCCGACACGGAGGTTTCCGACACTGGCGACGGCAACGGCATCCTGCCGCTTGCGCAGGCGGAGCGCATCGGCGCAGCCAAACGCAAGGTCGTCGCATCCGGCAATCCGGAACATCTTGAGCTCGGCATTCCCGCCGACGATGGCGTCCGCTGGTTCCAAATATGGATAGACGCGGATCATGACGACGGCGGCGCCGTGCAGGGCGTCGTCACCACAATGGTCGAAACGACCGAGCAGAAACGTCGCGAGCAAACCCTGAAGACGCTGCTGCGCGAGGTCAGCCACCGGTCGAAGAACCTTTTGGCCATCATCCAGAGCATCGCCACCCAGACCAGCCGTTATTCGGACACGCTCAGTGATTTCCTGACGCGCTTTCGCGGCCGGCTGCAGTCGCTTGCCTCATCCCAGGACCTGGTGACCTCGTCCAACTGGCGGGGAGCGGCACTGCGCGAACTGGTGTCCGGCCAGGTCGGTCGCTATGGCGCCGACCCTGTGCGCAGCCTGCGTTTTCGCGGTGCAAACCCATACCTCAATCCCAATGCCGCCCTGCATATCGGCTTGGCCATGCACGAGCTTGCCGTCAATTCTGTCAGCTACGGCGCTCTGTCGCGAGCCGACGGCTTCGTCGAGGTGACGGCCGATCTGACGGCCGCTTCCGCTGGCGAGACCGCGCTGTCGCTGACATGGGCCGAGGCCATCGGAGCCAATGACAATCAGCCCAGCGAGAAGCGCTTTGGCAGCGTCGCGCTCGAGCGCGTCGTGCCTGCGTCGTTGAACGGCACGGCGAAACTTGAGATCAGCGGGGATCGTCTCGAATACCATCTCGTCGTTCCTCGCAGCAATTTCGAGACGGATTGAACGGACAACAGCCGAGCCCAAGAGAACTGGCCGAGGGGTTGGGGTCAACAGGCCGCGCCGGCTTTAACCATCTGTTCACCATAAGGTTCGATGCTGTTTTTCTCAGGCACCACTCCGCATGACGTTTTCGATCGCAGTTTGCTGCGCAGTACGGGAGAAATGGCTTTGACGGTTGCCGACATCAACAGGCTGGAACAGGCCGCACGCGTTTCGATGAGCGGGTTTCAGGATCCCGAAGCATCCGCAATGCGGACGCCCCGTGCTTCCCTGCCGATCCCCGGCCTCGCCGCAATCGGGCTGGCTGCAGTGGCCGTCCTGGCCGCCGCGTTCCAGTTGGTCTGATGCATTCGCATGCCCGCGGGCTTGAACCAGGGCAATCGCATTTGGATTCTTGCGAAGATGGACCCCCACCGGATTCTTGCGAAGAGTACCCCCACCCTAACCCTCCCCACAAGGGGGAGGGAACGCCGCCGCGCCTTCCCCTTGGCACCGAGAGGCAGCCAATTTTGCCGAGGTCAGCGCCAACGGAAGTCTCCCTCCCCCTTGTGGGGAGGGGTTAGGGGTGGGGGTCCATCGTAGAGC
>NZ_JBVVQO010000020.1:0-123241 GCF_055811215.1 Mesorhizobium sp. WSM4819 | reverse complement strand
CCCGCGATCAACTCTTCACCACCGAGAAGCTCAATCGTCTCGGCCCAGCCGTCATCTACAAGCGATTCGTGAGTCATCGCAGCGTAGAATCACAACCGATTCCCCGCTGCAACTCCTATCTTAGCGCATATGCCCTCGTGGGGGAGATCGGATGTCACCCCGGCTTTCGCCAATCACCAGTATCGAGGTAGGGCATGGCCGAGAATCCTTTCGACGACGAACCGGCTGATGTGACCGAACCCAGGCCTTCCGGCCGGCCGAAGCGAGCGAAAAAAACGCTGGCCGATGGTTTTCTGGACGCCATCCGCGCCGATTTCCGGGCGCATGGCGCCGGCGTCATCGCCGAGGTTCGTACCGAAAAGCCCGATCAGTATCTGAAGATCGTGCTGTCGGTGCTGCCCAAGGATCTGCATCTCAACATCAACAGTCTGGAAGCACTGAGCGATGGCGAAATCAGGCAGCGCATCCGCGGCCTCGAAGCCGTCCTGCGGCCGTTTCTCGAAAAGTCCGGCGTCGCAAGACCGGGCCTCGCAAAACCGGGCTGCGACGGCGAAGACCGAGTATCTGAGCCTGCTCAGGGAATTGGACCGGAGGCGGCGCACTACCAGCTTGCCGCCTACCGGCCTTATCCGCGACAGGCCGAGTTCCATGCGGCCGGTGCTGCCAACCGAGAACGCCTGTTCATGGCCGGCAACCAGCTCGGCAAGACAAGGGCCGGCGGCGCCGAATGGGCGATGCATCTCACCGGCCGCTATCCCGAGTGGTGGCAAGGCAAGGTTTTCGACACGGCCGTGCGGCTGTGGGCGGCGGGCGTCACCGCCGAGGGCACGCGCGACAACCCGCAGCGCATCTTGGTCGGCCCGCCGCAGCAGCCGGCGGCGTGGGGCACCGGCATGATCCCGGCCGACGCCATTGTCAGCACCATCATGGGGCGCGGCGCGCCGCATGGGCTGGACAGCGTCGTCGTGCGCCACGGCGGCGGCGGTGATGTGCAGGCCGATGAATCGGTGCTGTCGTTCAAGAGTTTTGAGAAGGGCCGCGAAAAGTGGCAGGGCGAAACGCTGCACGGCGTCTGGTTCGACGAGGAACCGCCGCTCGACATCTATTCCGAAGGCCTGACCCGCACCAACGCGACAGGCGGCATCACCATCGTCACTTTTACGCCGCTGCTCGGCATGTCGGAAGTGGTGCTGCTGTTTCTGTCGGCGGAAGCGGTGGTGGGAATGGGGTGAGGGGGCAAGTTCAGGAAGAGTGGGTCTTTTCGAGCAAAATCCGAAGACGTCCTTCCTACCTCGCGCTGCCCCTCATCTGCCTGCCGGCATCTTCTCCCCGTAAAGTGACGGGGAGAAGGGGCTGGCCGCGGCCTCGGCGCTCTTTCCGCAACGTTGGCAATTGGCGAAACCGACGATGGCGGCTTCTTCTCCCCGTTTACGGGGAGAAATGCCCGGCAGGGCAATGAGGGGCGGCGCGGCGCTAGCTCGGAAAGTCACGCCCAAACAACACCATACGGCCGGCGCCTGCCAACATGATTCAAGTGCGAGGGCGAAGAAATGACCCGCCACGTCACCTTCATGACCATCGACGATGCCGAGCACTACACGCCGCAGCAGCGCGCCGCGATCGTATCGGCCTATCCGGCGCATGAGCGCGAGGCGCGGGCCAGGGGCATTCCGGTGCTGGGTTCCGGCCGCATCTTTCCGGTGGCGGAGGAACTGATTGCCTGCGAGCCGTTCCGGCTGCCGCGCTACTGGCCGCGGCTCGGGGCGCTGGATTTCGGCTGGGATCACCCTTCCGCTGCTGTCGAGCTCGCCTGGGATACGGAGGCCGACGTCGTCTATGTCGCAAAAGCCTGCCGCGCCTCGCAGCAAACGCCGGCCATGCAGGCGCTGACCCTGAAACCGTGGGGCGAATGGCTGCCCTGGGCGTGGCCGCGCGACGGCCGCCGCGAGACGCTGGAAGGTGCGGGCGTGGCACTTGCCCGGCAATATGGCGCGCATGGGCTGAACATGCTTTCCAGCCATGCGCAATTCGCCGACGGTTCGGTGTCGGTCGAGGCCGGGCTGATGGAGATGCTCGACCGCATGCAGAGCGGCCGCTTCAAGGTGTTCTCGACGCTTCTGCCCTGGTTCGAGGAGTTTCGGCTCTACCACCGCAAAGACGGCCAAGTGGTGAAGCTGCGCGACGATCTGATGGCGGCGACACGCTATGGCGTGATGATGCTGAGGGAAGCGGTGGTCGACCCGGCCGAGTTCAAGACGGCACGGCGAAAGGCAGGGCAGAGCGATCCGCTGGGGGCGTTCCGGTGAGGGGACCCCGCCGATGACCGTTCGCATCGTCAGCGCTACGCTGCGCGACCTCTCCTACATCGCCGCCAACCTGCGGCTCGAGGACCGGACGGAGATCGACTGCCAGTTCGACGAATGGTCGCCGGCGCTGCTGGCGCTGACGGCGCTGCAGGGGTTTGCCTATGTCGCCGAGCTGAACGGCAATCCGGAGGCCGGCTTTGGCGCCGCCGAGCAGCGCGGCGGCCTATGGATCGCCTGGAGCTGGGGCACGCGCCGCATGAAGCGCTGCGTGCCTGGCATGACCGAGTTCTTTCACGCCGTGCTCGGTCCGCAGGTTGCCGCGCACGGCGCCTGGCGGGTCGAGGCGCGGGCGCTGGCCAGCAATGAACTGGCGCTGCGCTGGCTGGCCCGGCTTGGCGCCACGCAACGCTGCCGCCTGCCGGGCTACGGCAAGAACGGCGAGGATTTTTTGCTCTACGACTGGACGAGGGCGTCTGACTTTGGGTCGTCTGACTTTGGAGAAAGCTGGAACCATGTGCCTTTTTCAAAAGCCGCCGGCGCTGAAGCCGCTGCCACCGACACCGACCATTGCCGACAAGGACGTGCAGGCGCGCGAAGCAGCGCTCCGGGCTGAGCTCGAGCAGCGCCAGGGCACCGCCGGCACGGTCAAGACCGATCTGTCGCCGAGCGAACTCAGCGGCCGGCGCCGCGTGCTGCTGGGGGTGTGAGGTGGGTGGGAGGAGACGCACGAGGCTGGTAAAAGCGGTGAGGGTAGCGTCTAGCAGCACCCCCCTCTGGCCGGCGGGCCAGAGGGGGTGTTCAAGCACCGACATTGAACTCTGCGCGCTCCGGCTTGCGCGCAAAGGCCCAGACCATCAGCGGATATTCCTCGTCGTTGCTGAGGTCGCGCCATAGGCCGTAGGCGCGCACCGGCCCGCCGATATGGGCCTTTGCGCAGGCTTGTTGCCCCAGCTGAACACTTCAATGTTTGCCTGGGGGAAGCCGCCCTCGACCAGGACCTGCCTCAGGCCGGCGGCCGTCCAGCGGTTGTAGTCGTGCGGCCTGGCATGCACCCTGAACAGGAACGGCGTCGCCACCATCGCCCAGCCGCCCGGCCGGGTCATGGCGTGGATATTCTGTGCCGCGGCAAACGGGCGCTGCACATGCTCCAGCACCTGGTCGGCGATGACGACGGAATATTGCCGGTCGGTGCGGTCCTTGCAGATGTCGAATTCGGGAAAATCGACCGATGTATAGTTGGAGCAAATCGTCTTCCAGTGGCGGTTCCAGCCGGGCGAGATCTCGATCACGTCAGAGGATTTGCGGCCGTCGGCCTCAAGAAACGCGGTGAACGCCTCGATCTGCCTGATGCGCAGCCAGTTGCGGGAATCGTAGCCGATCAGCCGCTTTGCAACCTGCTTGCTTCGCCTCTTCAGGGCGCCGGGTAGGCTTTCCGTCATTATCAAATCGATCTCCTTGAGTCGCCGCCGCGCCCCCTTGAACATCGCAAAAGCGAACAAAATTCGACCTGGCCTTGGCAACATCTGGGCTTCGAACAAGCTGATACATCAGAACAAGGAAATGCCATGGCGAGCGATTCCCGTGCCCACGATATCCTGTCGCGACAGGCGGAACTGGAGAGCGAGCGCAGCCAGTATGAGGCTGTCTGGGAGGCGGTGTCGGAATTCTGCGACCCCGACGCGCCCGATGTCTGGAGTGGGCGCCGGGGCGCGGAACCGCAGGCCGAGCGGCAGCAGCGGCGCGGAGCCCGTGTCTACGCCGTTCGACTTCTGACCGGCGAACGCGAACCCGTGCGCGTGGCGACCACGTCAGCATCCTGCTCCATCGCCTGCAGACCATCGACGGCGTGCCGGCTGAGGTCGGCGACCGCGTGCTGATCAAGGACCAGGCCGACCCGACGCAGAACGGCATCTACACGGTGAGCGAAGGCGAGTGGTTCCGCGCCGCCGACGCCCGCACCGCCCGCACCTTGCAGAAAGGAACGACGGTCCACGCCCAGGTTGGGACAATCAATGCCGGCCGGGTGTTTGAATTCAGCGCCGACGCGCCGGTGGTGGGCAGCGATGCCATCACCATTGCCCCGTTCGTGCCGCCCGACATTGCGCAGGTAGTCGGTGCGGTGGTGACGCTGCGCGATGAAACGCAGGTGCTGAAGCATGCCACCGAGGCCAGTGCCGGCCAGGCCGCCGCCAGCGCGTCCACCTCCGCTGCCAATGCCGGACAGACCGCCGCCGATGTCGCTTCCACGGCGGCCAACCTGGCCGGCGCCCAGGCGGCACGCGACGCGTCGCTGTATGGCAAGGGCATCTTCCCGACGATCGTAGCCGCAATCGGCTTTGGCGTGGCTGGCTTCAGTGCCCTGGTCGGCGGCGCCGGCGGCACGGACGGCACGTTCGATCTGGCGTTTACCGGCGGCGCCGGTTCTGGCGCCGCAGGACGCTTCGTTGTCGCTGGCGGTGCTCTGACGATGATCCTGATCACGGCACCCGGCTCCTACGCGGCGGCGCCGGCTTTCAGCTTTGCGGCCTCTGCGGGATTGGCGGGCGCAAGTGCGGCGGCGGTTTTGGGCCGGAATGTTGAAGTTGGTGAGTACTTTTGGACCGAAATCAGCGACGGCATCATGGGAATGTACACCGTGGCGGCTGGGCCTGTTGCCGTCGACACCGGTGTTCGCGCGTCGGCAGCGGAAGTTGTCGGCTTGATCGGGTCGCGGACGGTTGGGCCGGCCCTGATCACGGGCTCCGTCGGCGGCACGGCTGTTACCAATACCAGCGCCTATTATTGGCCGGGCTCTCTGTCGGCTGTCGATGAGTATCTGTCGAGCCTTGAACTTGGCTTCGGCGCTGGAGCAGGAACAATCCATATCGTAATTGCCCACGCCGAGGGCGATGGCACTTTAACTCTCGTCTCTCAACAAACCATCCCTGTCGTTGCCGGCCCGTCTTCCGTCAACTCGGGTCTCTCGATCCTGAAGCCAGCCGGCAGTGTCATGGGCCTGCAACGGACAGGAGCCGGCACATGGTATTATACGGCGGGGTCCATTCCGAACGGCGAAAGCAAGTGGTTCACGGCGACGGTTCCTACGTCACACACAGCCAAGACCGTCGACTTTGTCAATGGTCCGCAATGGAAAGCCACTTTCACGGGCGAAGTCGGCACAAAGGCGCGTGCAGCCTACGACACCGCAAACGATCTGGTAGACATCGTCGGCACTGAGCAGGTGGTCGGCTGGCCGAACCTGG
Source organism: Mesorhizobium sp. WSM4819 (assembly GCF_055811215.1). NCBI lineage: Bacteria > Pseudomonadati > Pseudomonadota > Alphaproteobacteria > Hyphomicrobiales > Phyllobacteriaceae > Mesorhizobium > Mesorhizobium sp. WSM4819. The sequence continues at coordinate 117,693 of NZ_JBVVQO010000020.1, read as the reverse complement.
TCAACACCGGCACGAATACCCCGGCGAACTACAGCGTCGTCATGCAAACGCCAGCGCCGGCCGATGGTTACATCACGGAAATCGATGTCGGTGCCAGCGGGGCCGGCACGGCCAACATTCACGTCATCCAGTACAATGGCGATCTAACCGTCAACGTGATCAGCACGCACCAGATCGCGTTGGCCAATGGTGTGAGCGAAATCTCCCTCAGCATACCGATTGCAGCGGGGCAGTATCCGGCAATCAGCGGCGGCGGTTACAAGTTTCAGAACAGCGTCAACCCGCAAGGCATTCCCGCATGGATCAGGTCCGGCGTGCTGTCGAACGGCGCTATTGTGGCATCATCGACCCTGCACCGCTATGAGGTTGCGTTCACGATCAAAACTGGCCTCATCGCCGACGCTGCGCGGGCTCTGACAGGCGGCACACAGAACACCGGCATGAACCTGCTGGCGGACGCCGACCCGAATGGCGTCGTTGACGCGACCGCAATCTTTGCCTCGGCCGCTGCTGCCCATCCAAACCTGTATGTGCCGCCCGGCAGCTTCGCGTTGACGGCTATGCCTAAGTCGGGTGACGGTTTTTGGGGACCAGGAAAGCCGTTCGTCGGCGGCCGGAGGTTCTTCGTTCCGGCCCGCCCGTCGCTGTTTAATCTCTATGATGGCTTCCGGGCCAAGATGGCAGAGCATATCGCCAACAACGATGTGCTCTGCTTGATCGCCGATAGCATCGGTCATTGGGCGTTGGCCAGCAATGGCCCGGCGCATTGGTTTAATCGAGTTACCCAATTTGCCAATCTCGGCATTGCCGATGACGAGCCGGGCATGACGGCGCTGCGGCCAAGCTCCACCTACACGCCGGCCTTCTATGGCGTTGCGACCAGCGGAACCGTCTCGACGGGAACGCGCGGGCCACTTGGCGAAAGCATCATCCTTGCGGATGGCGCGTCCCTAGCGTTCACTGGAGCTTATGAACAGGTCGATGTCCACTACACCCGGGACGCCGGTCAAGGTTCGCTTGCCTTCGCTTTCGACGGTGGCGCGGCGTACAAGACCGTCAATGCTGCCGGCGCTCTGGCGCTCGATCAATATTCCGGCCCGTCGCTGACGGGGCAGGCTGCGAGCGGCAATTACACGTTGACTGCTGTAGGCGGCCCTGTCGAAATTACCGGGCTTATCCGTCTTGGAGTTAAGGCGCCGGGATCACGCCCTCGACTGCGCTCACTGCGCGCCGCGCATGGGAGCTATACTTTCGCGTCATTTAATACGGCGCGTCTTACCTCGGCAATCGTTCAAGCGAGCTATGCTGGCGGCAAGATCGTTCCGATTCTCGCACTTGGCATCAACGACAGTTTTGGTACCGCGCCGGCTACGATTTCCACGAACATCGCTGCGGTGCTTAATACGCTGGAGGCAGCTGCCGCACCTCGCATCCTTGCGATGCCGCCGACCCGCCCGTCTTCGGCCTGGAATGGTAGCTACACTGGCGGGCGGACTTACGACGCGGCGCTTGGCGCTATCCGCCAGACGTACCGGTCACGAAACGTGCTGACGATCCCGATTGATGGTTTCGATTATGTCGACGCTGGAGCCTATCAAGAGGGGCTTCACTTCAACGACGTCGGTCATGACAGCAACGCCTTGCGCTTCATCGAATATGTCGCGGAGAGAGGATAGGCAAATGGCACAGGCAATTCAGCACAAGGGTGAGACGGTAGCCAAACTCCGGGAAGGCGAGGAGTGGGTCGTTGTCGGCACCAAGATCGAGCGGCATGGGCTACCTCACGTCGACACTGTACATGTCGGACGAGCTGCATCCGAATGCAGCCTGCGCCATGCCACCTATGACGCCGAATGCCTGCGTCAAATGGTGCGTCGGGGTCTCTTCGATGCCTAGACTGAAATGGTGGCGTGTGGCAGATGTTCGCAAATGCGTATCTTCTCCACCATTCTCGCTGTTCGCCGCCGCTTTTCGTCTTGGATCGCCACAGGCGCCGCAAGGGAGAATGCCGTCATCGGGCCGCGCACGAAGTTCGGTGCCGGGGCGGAGATCTTCAACATTCATGGCGACAGGTCCCGGGTCTCAATCGGCGCGGACAGCCATCTGGACGGACATCTGCAGGTCTTTGCCCATGAGGGCCGGATCAATATCGATGACTGGTTCTACCTTGGTCCAGGCTCGACGATTTGGTCGTCGGATCCGGTGGGGATCAAGATCGGCAAACATGTCCACGTCTCGTGGGGGGTGGCGATCCACGATACCAACTCGCATCCCATGGACCCGCAGAAGCGTTTTGCACAGATGCAGGCCATCTTTCGCGAAGGCCATCCGCGCGTCGACCCAGGCATCCGCTCAGCACCGATCACAATCGGAGATGATGTCTGGATCGGCAACAGTGCCATGATAATGAAGGGTGTCACGATCGGCGACCGGGCGATAATTTCAGCCGGCTCAATCGTACGGTCGGACGTTCCGGCCGACGCTTTGGTGCGGCCGGACCGCGACCTGGTGAAATGAAATGATGCCTTCGCTCATCAATGAGCGTCGTCCCATCATGGAGCGCCAACCATTCGCTTGCGCCAAGGCGCGGGCGAATGGCAACGGCTAATGGCGGCTGTCTTGCGGCTTGTTGTGAGGCTGGCTGTTCGACCACCAGACAAAATACAGCGAACCCACCTTCATGACCGGCACGCGGCGCTCGCGTTCGCGCCCCCGCAATTCGCGATAGACTTTTACCTTCAAGGTGCCGCCCGGCAGTTTGATGCGCACGGCCATCGGTTCAACTCCGCTGTGCAATTCAATGATGATGTGCGATGCAGCAATTAGAGAACTTCCCCAGCCGAAGAGTCAACCGCCGATGCGCGCGTTTGTTGGCTTGACCGGAAGGGTTCAAGCGCAGCCGCCCGAGGTTTTTCGGGCCGTCAAGGCGCTGCCTGAGATCGGTTTGGATCGTCGTCGGGCTGGTCGTTCAACGGACGCGGCCGGTTCGACCACCAGCTGAAATACAGCGAGCCCAGCTTCAGAACCGGGATGCGGCGGGCGCGCTCACGCTCGCGCAACTCCCGATACACCTTCATCTTCAAGGTGCCGCCCGGCAACCTGATACGCACTGCCATTGCTCCCAACCCCCGTTGTGCAATGCAGCGACTTAGAGAGCTTCCGTGGCGGAAGAGTCAAGGGCTGATCGTTGATTATCTCTGCGGCTGTTTTCCGGGACCGGCTTGAGCGGGAGAATGGTGAATGGTGAATGGTAGTAGTGAGTAGTGAGTAGTGAGTAGTGAGTAGTGAGTAGAGCACCTTCTTCACTATTCACTATTCACTATTCACTATTCACCCACTCCCTTTGGCGGGCGTCCGGACGGACGATCCGAAATGCTGCTCGGCCACCAGACGATGAAATAGTCTCCAAGCCGCCAGACCGGGACCTGGCGCTTCTGCTCGCGGCGGCGCAGCTCGTCCTTTTTCTTGATCTTCAGTGTCCCGCCCGGAAGCCTGATCCTGATTGTCACGCGCCCTCCGCACCTGTTCCCATGGGGTATGAACGGTTCATGGGAGCAGTTTATTCCGGCTAAGCGGTTTCCATCCCGATGGCAAGACGGATCGAGCTGTTCTCAACTGGTCAATGCCGTCAGTTGAAGAAATTCGCCATGCCCTGGAAGGCCAGGAACGCATAGACTATCGGCCCGGCAATCAGCCCGCAATAGAGGCACAGGATCACCGCCAGCGCGACAAGCAGCGGCTTGTCGCGGCCGACCGCGCAGAGCTCGGCCTTCACCGTCCAGCGCGCCGTTCCTTCGTGTTGCGACATCGGCAAATCCCCACAGTTTGGGGCCATTTCACACAATCGCCTGCAAACATCAACCTGGGAAAGGACAAGACCATGGACATGACGTTCAAGGGCGCCGCCAGGCGCCTCGACGATCTCGATCTGCCAAGACTCGGCGCCAGCATCGGCGTCGGCGAAGACGAGATCCACGCCTTTCTCGATGTCGAAACCAGCGGGCATGGCTTCGACGCCCAGGGCCGGCCGGTGATCCTGTTCGAGCCGCATGTGTTTTACCGCAATATCGCGGGCGCGGCTCGGGCAAAGGCGGTAGCGGCCGGCCTTGCCTATGCCAAATGGGGCGAAAAGCCTTATCCCCGCGACAGCTATCCGCGCCTGAAAGCCGCCTGCGCCATCGACGAGACGGCGGCGCTCAGATCGGCGTCATGGGGGCTCGGCCAGGTGCTCGGCGAGAATTTCAGGGCGGCCGGCTTCCCCACCGTGCAGGCGATGGTCGAAGCCATGATGGCGGACGAGGCGCTGCAGCTGGCGGCGGCGGTCAATTTCATCGCCGCCAACCGGCTCGACGGCAAATTGCGCAAGCATGACTGGGCCGGCTTCGCCAGGGGGTACAACGGCGCATCCTATGCGAAGAACGCCTACGATATCAGGCTTGCCGAGGCGTTCCGCAAATGGTCCGGGATCAGGAACACGCCGCCCCCTCCGGCGCCGGTTCCGATCCCGCAGCCGCCGCAACCGAAGGGTTTCACGCCCGCCAAGGCAGAGCCGGGCAAAGCCGGAGTGCGGCGCGGACCGTTGTCCGGACCGTTTTCCGGATCGTTGTCCGGATTATGGGCCGCAGTGCTGGCTCCGTTGGTCGCCGCAATCCTCTCCCTGTTTCGAAAGGCCCCCTCCTGGTTTCGAAAGGCAAAGCCATGACCTGGTTCAATACCAACGCCGCGCACAATCTGATCAATGTGCTGATCCTGCTGCTCACCGGCCTGGTCGGCTTCGACTGGACGCTGTTCGGCATCGACGCCGCCCTGGCGCTAAAAATCACCGGGGTGCTGGCCCTGCTCAAGATCCTGATCAATGTCGTGCGCGACGGCGTCGCCGGCCTCGTCAGAAACCAGCCTGCCGTGGAGGGCAATTGAGATGTGGGTGCTTTCTATGCTGGGCGCGCTCGCCGGCAACACGACGATCTTGGCGATTTTTGCCGCGCTCGTCGGCGGCATCGGCCTGTTTGTCGCCGGCGGTCGGGCCAACAAGGATGCGGCCAGGCGAGCGGCGGAAAAACTCGTTGCCGTCGAGGAGCGCCTCGAAATGGACCGCGAGGCGACCGATGCCGAACGCGCGGCGCGCGACCTGCCGGACGAAGCCGCACGGCGGGAGGCGATGCGATGGTCAAAGCGCTGATGCTGCTGCCCAAGAGCCTGCTGTTCGGGTGCCTGTTGCCCAAGTGCCTGCTGTTTGGCGGCCTGCTGCTCGCCGGGTGCGCAACGCCGGTTTCGCCGGCGCGCCAGGTCTGGTGCGACCACAACCAGCCGCGCCGTGCGTCCGCCGCCGTCGTCGCCGCCATGACGCGGCCCGAGCTCGACGAAATCAATGCCTACAACGGCAAGGGCGCCAGATGGTGCGGGTGGAAGCCATGATACAGGAACTTCTCGACGCGCTCGGCATCAAGGCGCCGGTGGTGGTCGCCGGCCTTTCCGGCGGGATTTTGCGAGCCCTGTCGCGCCACCGCTACAAGGTTCGCGAGATGGTGGCGTCGCCGATCTGCGGCGCGCTGGCGGCGGCCTACCTGACGCTCCCCGTGGTGCTTTATATCCGCGCCGGCCTGGCGATTCCAACCAACGACGACACCACGACGCTGGCCGCGGCGTTCCTCATCGGCGTCTCGGCGATGTGGATCTCGGACATCGTCTTCGAGGTGGTGGTCAGGCGGTTCAAGCCGGAGAAGGAGGAGTGGCCCGAGAAGAAGGAGTGAGACCGCGGCTGTCTTGTTGCGCCGCAGTAGCACTCTTGCGGGAGACACTGGTAAAGTGGGGTGAAGGTGCGGAACCACGGCCGAAGCTGCGCGTTAGGCACGACCTTTGCGAGGATGCAGCATGCCAGCTCGCCCAATCGTCGCGACAGCCGCAGCGATCCTGATCGCCGCCACAAGCATGGCTCACGCCCGGCCGGATACGCGCGCCATGACATGCGAACAGACGCAGTTTCTGATCCAGAGCCGGCGCGCGGTGGTGCTGACCACCGGCCGCAACACCTATGACCGCTATGTCCGCCGGTTCGGCAATGAATGCGACTGGCCCGAAGTGCCTGTCGCCGCCTATGTCAGGACGCTTGACGGTCAATGCCGGGTCCACCGATGCGAGGAGCCGGTGTTCGATTTCCCGGACTAGGAGCGCTGTTGCATGCAGAACCTTGATCGCCGAGGGACAGCGCCCCCCTCTGTCCTGCCGGACATCTCCCCCACAAGGAGGGAGATTGGCCTTCATCAATGATTTCGCCAACCACCAACCTTGCAAAAAGGACGCTGTCCGCGAAGCTGCTAATCTCCCCCCAAGTGGGGGAGATGTCCGGCAGGACAGAAGGGGGCGCGAAGGATCGCTACAGCGCGCTTCTAGAAGCCGAAGAACTGCCAGCCCACCAGGTAGCCAAGCGCGACGACCGCCAGGGGAAACAAGGCCGGCGCCAGCCGGCTCAGGGCGGAGTTGCTTGCCGGCTCCTTTGGAGCGCTTCTTTCGGCGTTTCCGAGGTTCTTGGTCATTCCGCTATAGTAGCAATCGCTGATTAACGATTCCCCAACATGCCGCGCCGGCGCGATGGAGCCGGGCGGCTTGCTGCAGGCGGGAACCAATCGCCGCCAACCGGCTTTGGCAAGGAGGCGATCGTTCGCGCGGAGGCGTTCGACATGAAACCTTTCGCATTGCTGCCAATCACGCTGCTCGGCGCACTGGCGTTGGCGGCGCCGGTTGCCGCCCAGGCGGATAACCAGACACAGGACCAGGCGCCTGCCGGCCACTGCCAGGCGCAGCCGCAGAACGGCCAGCAGCAGCCGCCGCCGCCCGTCAACAACGGTGACAGCAACAGCCTGACCGACACGCTTGACCCCTGCAACGGCGTGCTGCTGCCGCCGCCGACCGGCGATCAGGGCATGGCCGCACCGCCGCCGGACCAAGGCAGGACACCGGTGCTCAAGCCCGGCGAGGTCCCGGCGCAGCCGCCGAAACCATAGATTGGGGGCATTTGCCGGTCTCGCGCCTGACGTGCCGGCGCCGGCAGGGATTTTTTGCCGTAGGGAGCGGAACATTAGTTATCGCTGAATGTTCATTTCGAAGCAGTCGATATCACCCCCCTCCGGTATCGCTGCTGATCGGGCAAAACCGATCGGCCCGCGCGCTTGGGCGACCAAGATCGCGGGCCACTGCCAGCCAACGCGGCGATCAATTAGTCGCCGCTCACGGAACAAGACGGTTTCGTCAAACGTTGGCTTTTGGGCTGAGTCGTCCCGACTGTGGACAGCAGAGCCCGCAAACCAGACAGGAGAAGACGATGAAAATCCACCTTGTTCCTGCCGCCGCCGGGCTGGCTTTGCTGGCCGGTGTCGGCGTCGCCACCGCAGACCAGGTGATTATCACGCCCGAGCAGCAGACGGTCGTCCGCCAATATGTGGAGAGGCACCCGCTGGCGTCGATCAGCCTCCTGGGCGTGGAACTCAACGTCGGTTCCACCTTGCCCGACACGGTTGAACTTCACGAGGTTCCCGACGTCGAATACAGATATGTAGTCGTCGACGATCGCACCGTGCTGGTCGATCCCGGCACCCGCAGGATCGTGCAGGTCATCGACTGACCTTCACCCGCCGCTCTCCCGGGAAGACGCGGGAAGAGCGGCGGCTCGCCGGCAGGCAGCCGGCTGTGGATCGTCTTCGTGGCGGGACGGAAGGAGCCATTCCATGTTGCCGCATGTCGAATCACGCGATGTGGCCGCATCCGTCGACAAGCTGCTTGCCGAACGGGGCTCTGCCCTGTTGTCGATGAAGGCGTTGATTGCAGCCGTGCGTGAGCAAACCGGAACCGAGCGCTCGGACGCGGATCTGGCGGGGCTGATCACCAAGAAGGCGGCACTCCTCGGGGTCGCGGTCCTGTCCGATTTGGGTGGGCCAGACGCAGGCCGACCTGACCTGGGCCGACCCGACTCTGGCCGACCCGATCTGGGCCGAAGCCCCCAAGACGCCGGTCGAAAATTCAGCTAGAAGTTGTCGCTCACCGATTTGAGCCGAGGAGGCAACAGTGACTGATAACAGGCAGGAACGCATTCGCCGGCGGGCTCACGCGATCTGGGAGCAGGCCGGCCGGCCCGACGGCGCGCATCAGCAGCACTGGGACCAGGCCGCGGCCGAGATCGACGGTGGGGAAAGCCGGCCCAAAGCCAAGACTGCTCGGCCGAAGGCGCCGGTTCGGCCGAAGGCGCCGGCGGCCGGCAAGGTGACCAGTTCAAAGACTGCCCGGCCGCGCAAGGGCTAGCCGCCATCTGATGTAGTGCTCTACGGCGCCCCCCTCTGTCCTGCCGGACACAGGACAGAGGGGCGCGCCTCGCTCTGCCATCAAAAGTTTCGCACATAACGCTTCGGCCGCGGGACGAAGCACTGTCCCGCGGCCGAAGCGCTGGTCCCGAAATCGATTTCGGCTACTGGCCGCAGTGCCTGTCGTTGACGGTGGGTGAAACCGTGCCGGGAGCCTTGTGCGTGGCATCAGGCATCGCGCCCTGCGGGCTTGGCGGGCAGTTCCGGTCGGCATTGGAATTCGTGCCGTCGGGGCCCGCAATGATGCTGCCGGTAATCCCGGTATCGACCGTATCCGGCTCAGCCAGGGTCGGATCGACCGGGGCCGGGTCGATGACGACGCTCCTGCCGCTGCCGGGAGCCATGCCAGCCTCTGTGTCGGCTGGGTCGGCTGTGCTCTGGGCCATCGCAGAGGTGGCCAAGCCGGCGGCGAGCACGCACGCCGCGAGTAACTTCGTAAGCATGGTTTGCCTCCATTTGTCTCCATTTTTTCGGTCGTCGCCGCATCGCGACTACAGAAAAAACCGCTCGGGGGTGGTGAAGGTTCCCATAAAATTCCAGCCTGCGACCAACCGTCGTGATCAGGAGGGGCCGTCGTGATCAGCAGGGCCCGTCGTGATCGGGGAGGCCGTCGCGACCAGCAGGGCAATCTTGCCCGGGATGCCGGGAACCCAAAAGCGTGCCGGCCGCGAGCCGTTGACATGACTTGGCCTATCGCGCTATTGAACAGGACTATACAGGTTTACTGAACAGGTATTCCATGGCGCGTCGCACGACCCTCTCGTCTCCCGGAACCGGCAAGCCCGAACGGATCGCCACTGTCCTCGAGCACGAGATCCGCTCCGGCGTGCTCGGCTTCGGCGACCGCCTGCAGAGCGAGAACGAGCTTGGCCAGCGCTTCTCCGTCAGCCGCAACACCATCCGCAAGGGTCTCGAGGAACTGTCGAGCCGCGGGCTGATCACCACCAAGGTCGGCATCGGCTCGTTCGTCACCTTCGACGGCATGCCGGTCGACGATGCCGTCGGCTGGTCGCGGGCGCTGGCCAATGCCGGCGCCAATGCCGAGACGCGCACGCTCAGGCTCGAAGTCATGCAGGATGGCGAGCTCGCCGCCAGGCTCGGCGTCGAAAGCCCGTTCTTCATCGCCGTCGACCGGGTGCGCTCAAACGCCGATGACGGCCACGCCATCTCGATCGAGCGCAGCCGCCTGCCGCTGTCGCCCGAACTGGAGGACGTGCCGCTGCGCGGCCTGCGCGAGGGATCGCTGCACCAGACGTTGCGCGGCGCGGGGCTTGTCCCCGATCACGGCGAGGAGTGGGTCGATATCGAGATGCTGAGCGCTAAGGACGCGGCCATTCTCGACTGCGCGCCGGGCGCGCCGTTCCTGCGCACGCGGCGCCTGACGCGCACCGCCGACGGCCGCGCCATCGAATATGTCACCAGCCTGCTCAATCCGACGCATTTCGCGCTTCACCTGGAGTTCTGAGCATGGAGATGGCCGCGGCGATCGACCGGGCGATGGGTGCGCTTGTCGGCGGGGCGCTGGGCGATGCGCTCGGCATGCCGACGCAGCTTTTGTCGCCGGCCCGCATCGCCGAGCTCTACGGTCCTGTCGAGGGTTTCGTCGCGCCCGCCGCCGACCATCCGGTGTCGAAGGGCCTGGCTGCCGGCACCGTCACCGACGACACCGAACAGGCGCTGCTGCTCGGCCGCATCCTGGTTGCTTCAGGCGACGGCTTCGACCACACGCGCTGGGTCAAGGCGCTGCTCGACTGGGAGCGCGAGGTCAAGGCGCGCGGCAGCTACGATCTGCTCGGACCGTCGACCAAGCGCGCCATCGACGCCATCAATGACGGCGTGCCGGCCGAGGAGGCAGGGCGCAGCGGCGACACCAATGGCGCGGCGATGCGCATCGCGCCGGTCGGCATCATGATGCCGCTGGAGCCGCTCGACGCGCTGGTCGCCAAGGTTGCGGAAACCTGCCGGGCGACGCACAACACCTCGATCGCCATTGCCGCGGCGGCTGCCGTTGCCGCTGCCGTCAGCTGTGGCGTTGCCGGCGGCGATTGGCGCGCCGCCTCGGATCGCGCGGTCGTGGCGGCAAGGCAGGGCGCAGAACGCGGTCACTGGACGACCGGCGGCGATATCGCCGCGCGCATCGACTGGGCGAGGGGCCTGGTTCGCGGCAAGGCCGTCACCGACGGCATCCGGCTGATCGTCGACCTGATCGGCACCGGCGTCGCCAGCCAGGAATCGGTTCCGGCGGCCTTCGCGGTGCTGGAAATCGCCGGCGGCGATCCCTGGCAGGCGGCCGTCATCAGCGCCAATCTCGGCGGCGACACCGACACGATCGGCGCCATCGCGGCCGGCATGGCAGGCGCCTGCGCCGGCTTTCGCCGATTGCCAAGGGAATACATCGCCCGGCTCAAGGGCCTCGACATTGCGCAGGTGCGCGCGCTCGCCGCCGACCTGGTCGCGGCGCGGATGGCGAAAAGTGGTTCAGGCAAGGACGCGGCGGCATGAGCGGAGCTCAGCCTGACATGAGCGGAGCTCAGCCCGACATGAGCGGAGCTCAGCCTGACATGAGCGGAGCTCAGACTGACATGAGCGGAGCTCAGCCTGACATGAGCCGGCGTCTTGTCCATGTCGGCAGCGCGGTGGTCGACCACGTCTACCGCATCGACGCCCTGCCTGAGCCCGGCACCGAAAAGACCGCATCGAGTTATGCCCAGGTCGCCGGCGGCGGCTTCAACATGATGGTCGCGGCCAGCCGCACCGGCATGAAGGTCGTCTTCGGCGGCCAGCTCGGCAGTGGACCGAATGGCGACTTCCTGCGCACCGCTTTTGCCGCCGAGGGCATCGCAACGCTGACCCCGCCATCACCTGATATGGACAGCGGCAATTGCGTCGCCATGATCAGCGGTGACGCTGAGCGCACCTTCGTGTCATGGCCTGGCACCGAGAGTGTGCTCAGCCTTGGCATGATGGCGCCTGTCCGGGTTGCGCCTGATGATTGGGTGTTCGCCTCCGGCTACACGCTGAGCTATCCCGGCAGCCGCGACGCGCTGGCCGACTGGATCGAGGCGCTGCCGGCGGAGATCCCCCTGGTCTTCGATCCGACGCCGGTCGTCTCGGACATTCCGCGCGTCATTCTCGACCGGGTGCTGGCGCGCACGAACTGGCTGAGCTGCAACACAACGGAAGCGGGCGAGATCGCCGGCCCCGGCGCTGTCGAAGCCATCGCCGCCCGGCTTCTTTCCAATCACTGCCCGACCGCCGAGGCGGTCGTCATCCGCGCCGGAGCAAAAGGTTGTTTCGTGCGGCTGGCGGATGGCGGCGCCAAGGCCATACAAGGTTTCAACGTCGCCGCCGTCGATACCAACGGCGCCGGCGACACCCATATCGGCGCCTTCGTCAGCGCGCTGTCGCGCGGCGTGCCGCCGTTCGAAGCGGCGAACTACGCCAATGCGGCGGCAGCGCTCTCGGTCACCCGCCATGGCGGGTCGTCGGCGCCGACCGCCCACGAGATCCAGGCGTTCCTCAGCCATGACGATCGATCCGCGCATGGCGGCAAGCAAGAGGCCCATTTCCGACAGCAAAAATGACTTAAACAAGCTCGCCAACCGGGCAAACAATGAGAGGAACGAACATGCGCATGCCCAAACTGACTGCTTTTCTGACGGCAACCGCCGTCTTCGCTTCCGCACTGGTCGCCAGCGCCGACGAGGTGCATGTGCTCAACTGGAAGGGCTACGGCGCCGACGAGCCTTGGGCCATTGCCGCTTTCGAGAAGGCGACCGGCAACAAGGTCGTCAACGACTTTTTCAATTCCGAACAGGAAATGCTGACCAAGCTCAGGACCAATCCCGGGCTCTACGACGTTGTCATGATCAACGCCGCCTTCAACGACCAGGCGATGGCGGAAAAGCTGATCCAGCCGATCGACGTCTCGAAAATCCCCAACTATGCCGACATCAGCGCGGACAAGGCAGGCTCGCCGATGCTCGCCCGCGACGGCAAGGTCTATGGCGTGCCATGGGTGTGGGGCTTGACCGCGCTCGCCATCAACGAGAAAGCCTTCGAGACGCCGCCGACCAGCATCGCCGAGATGTGGAACGAGGCGCATAAGGGCCGCGTCACCATCCGCGACGACGCGGTCGAGGCGGTCCAGTTCGGCGCCATCGCCACCGGCCAGAACATCAACGACATCAAGGATATGGAAGCTGTCAAGGCGAAGCTGACCTCGCTGATGCCGCAGATCAAGACGTTCTGGAGCTCGGAAAACGACTGGAACCAGATGGTCGCCTCCAATCAGATCGACATCGGCACTTATTGGAGCGGCTCGGCCGACCGCGCCAAGACGCATTTCAAGCTGCCGGTCTCGCTGGTCATCCCCAGGGAAGGCGCCGTCGCCTGGCTCGACGCCTTTTCCATTCCGGTCGGCGCCAAGAATGTCGCCGGCGCCGAGGCCTTCATCAACACCATGATCGACCCGAAATTCTACGTCGAATGGGTCACCAAGGTCGGCGCGCCGGTGTCGGCCAACGCCAAGGCGGTCGCCGCCCTTCCCGAAGACGCCTTCAACCGCAAGGTGATGGGCGACCCCGACGTCGCCAAGCGCATCCAGTTCCAGGCGCCGATCAGCGACGCGCAGCGCGAGGCTTATCTGGCGCTATGGCAGGAACTGAAGGTCAATGTGAAATAGCGGAAAGCTTTTCGGGAGGAACATATGGCAGGACAGGTCGCGACCGGTGCGAGGAGCGGATTGCGATCGGCTTTGCCCCTGCTTGTGCCCGCCTATCTCTGGTTGACGGTGGCGATCTTCTTGCCGCTGTCGGCCATGGTGTTCTTCTCCTTCATGACCGAGCTGCCGCTGTCGAGAAAGGCGTGGTCGTTCACGCTGGACAATTACGCCAGCTTCTTTGCGCAAGGCCTCTACCGGACGCTGCTGCTGGCCTCGCTCAGGCTCGGGCTCGAGGTGACGCTGTGGTGCGTCGTCATCGGCTATCCCGCGGCCTATGTGCTGGCCAAGGTGTTTAGGGGACGCAGCCGCGAGGCGATCTTCCTGCTCGTCATCCTGCCGTTCTGGTCGAACGGGCTGGTGCGCATCTTCTCCTGGGCGATGGTGCTGCGCGAAGGCGGCATTCTCGACACCGCACTCAACGCCGTGCTGCCGTTCAAGATCAACATCGACCTGATGTATTCCTATCCGGCCGTCATCATCGGCCTGGTCCACTCCTACGTGCCCTACATGGTGCTGACCTGTTATCTGACGCTGCAGGCCATCGACGATTCGCTGATCGAGGCGGGCCGCTCGCTCGGCGCCTCGCGGCTGCAGATGCTGAAACGGGTGATCATTCCGCTGTCGATGCCGGGGCTGGTCGCCGGAGCGGCGCTGATCTTCGTTCCCGTCGTCGGCTCCTTCATGGAACCGCGTATCCTCGGTGGCCGCACCGGCACTTTCTACGGCACGATCATCGAGGACCAGTTCGTCGCCGTGTTCAACTGGCCGCTGGGTGCGGCGCTGTCCTTCATCCTGCTGGCCGTCGTGCTGGTCATCCTGGCATTGGCGTCGCCGGTGTTGAAGAGGGCCGCGTGATGGCGACGACGCGTATCCTGGAATGGTGTGGGCGCCTCTACATCTGGCTGCTGCTCGCCTTCCTCTACCTCCCGATCATCATCATGGCGCTGATGTCGTTCAACGTCTCGCCCTTCTACCAGTTGCCGTTCGAAGGGACGACCGAGTGGTACGCGTCGTTGTGGCAGAACGACCAGCTGATCTCGGCCACCTGGAACAGCATGGAGATCGCCATCATCACCACCATCATCGCCACGGTGCTCGGCTCGGCGGCATCGCTGGCGCTCTATCGCCATGAATTTCGCGGCAAGAAAGTCCTGCAAGCGCTGCTGTTTCCACCGATCGCCATTCCGTGGCTGATCACCGGCACGGCGATGCTGATCTTCTTCTTCGGCGTCGGCATCGGGCGGGGGCTGTTCGCGATCCTGCTCGGCCATGTGGCGCTGGCGCTGCCCTATGTCATCGTCGTCGTCTCGGCCCGGCTGCAGACCTTTGCACCGGAGCTGGAAGAGGCGGCGCGATCGCTCGGCGCCAACCAGTGGCAGGTGACTTCGCGGGTGACGCTGCCCTGGATCATGCCGGGCGTCATCGCCGGCGGGCTGTTCGCCTTCGCCGTGTCGTTCGACCAGTTCGTGGTCTCGTACTTCCTGTCGACGCCGGGCCAGACGACCTTGCCGGTCGAGATCTACGCCGCGATCCGCAAGGGTTTCACGCCGGAGATCAATGCCGTCTCGACGATCATCATCGTCGTCTCGATGGCGCTGATGCTGCTCACGGCAAAATTCTTCAAATTCGGCGGAGAGAAATAATGGCCGGCGTGCAGGTAGCGAATTTGTCGCGCAGTTTTGGCGCGCACAAGGCGCTGGACGATGTCTCGATCGATTTCGCCGACGGCGATTTCTACGCGCTGCTCGGGCCGTCGGGCAGCGGCAAGACCACGCTCCTGCGCCAGATCGCCGGCTTCGATTTCCCCGACTCCGGCCGCATCGCCATCGGCGGCGAGAGCGTCGAGCGGGTGCCGGTCGAGAAGCGGCGCATCGGCATGGTGTTCCAGAACTATGCGCTGTTTCCCAATATGAGCGTCGCCGACAATGTCGCCTTCGGCCTGTCGGTGCGCGGGCAAGCCAAGCCAACGATAGTCAGCGAGGTGCAGCGCGCGCTCGACCTGGTGCAGCTCGGCAAGCTCGGCGACCGCCGCCCGCACCAGCTGTCGGGCGGCCAGCGCCAGCGCGTCGCGCTGGCCCGCGCCATCGTCACCGAACCGCGCGTGCTTTTGCTCGACGAGCCGCTCGGGGCGCTCGACAAGGCGCTGCGCGTCGACATGCAGATCGAGCTGAAACGCATCCAGCGCGAGATCGGCATCACCACCATCTTCGTCACCCACGACCAGGAAGAAGCGCTGACGATGAGCGACCGCATCGGCATCCTGCGTGACGGCAGGCTGGTGCAGGAGGGGCCGCCCGAGGAGATCTACGACAGGCCGAAGAGCGAGTTCGCCGCCACCTTCCTCGGCGACGCCAACATTTTTCGCGGCGAGACCACCGGCGCCGGCATCCGGCTACCGGACGGCACGGCGATCGCCGCCGCGGCAGGCGCGACGCTTGCCGCAGGCGCCAGGGCCAGCTGCGCGGTGCGGCCCGAACGCATCCGCATTGCTACCGATTCGGGGACGTCCGATCCGAACGCCAATATGCTCCGCGGCCAGGTATCCAAGCGCATCTTCGCCGGCAACAACAGCACCTATTTCGTCGATCGCGATGGGCAAACGCTCAAGGTCATCGTGCAGAACACCGGCGTTGAAAGGTTGGCGGAGGGGCAAGAAGTGGTGCTGCGCTGGTCGCCGGAGAGCACGGTGCTGATCGCGGCAAACTGATCTTGCCAGGCGGACCGCAATCAGTGAGAGCATGGTCGGGCATAGTGCGGGAAAGCGGAACACCCGATGACGCTTGAACTCAGTGCGGGCGACCAGTCGATGCTCGACGGCGAGCACGGCCGGGCCGTGGCCGCAGCGATGAAGATACTGGTCGCCTTTTCCAACGCCGTCGGCGCGCGCAAATTGTTGGACATTGCCGGGGCGCATATCGACGGCTGCCTCTATCACGGCCAGGCCAGCCTCGATTTCGTCGAAAGGCTGGTCGAGGGCGGCGGCCGCGTTCGGGTGCCGACGACACTCAATGTCGGTTCCTTCGACCTCATCCATCCCGGGCTGGTGAAGATGCCGCCGGCGCAAGAAGTGCCGGCGCGGCGGCTGATGAAGGCGCATCTAAAACTCGGCTGCCAGGCGACCTTCACCTGCGCGCCCTATCAGACGCGGTTCCGGCCGGGCTTTGGCGAGCAGATCGCCTGGGGCGAGTCCAACGCCATCGTCTTTGCCAATTCGGTGATCGGCGCGCGCACCAATCGCTATGGCGATTTCATCGATCTGTGCTGCGCGATGACCGGGCGCGCGCCGGCCTGGGGACTGCATCTCAGCGAAAACCGGCGCGGCCAGATCCTGTTCGAGCTGAGCGGTTCTTTCGAACCTGCCGATGCCCTGTTCGTCGGCGTCGGGCTTATTGTCGGTCAAAGGAGCGGCGACCGTATTCCTGCGATATCGGGCCTGCCGCAGCCGCGCGACGAGGATCAGTTGAAGGCGCTTGGCGCGGCGGCGGCAACGACGGGTGCAGTGGCGCTGTTTCATGCGGTCGGCATCACGCCGGAAGCAAGGACGCTCGACGAGGCATTTCGCGGCGTGGCGCCGGAAGCGACGATCCGGATCTGTCGTGCCGACATCGACCAGGCGCTGGCGAAACTGTCGAGCGTCCCCGACGGCGCGCCGCTTGCAGCGGTGTCGCTCGGCACGCCGCATTTTTCCCATGACGAGTGGATGCGCCTGCTGGCGATGCTGCGCGAGGTGGTACCGGGCAGGGGCATCCCGATCTACGTCAACACCGGGCGCGCCACTTTCAAGAGATTGCAGGACGAGGGCGAGCTGAATGATGCGCAAAAGTTCAACCTCATTCCGGTTACGGATACCTGCACCTATGTCACCTCTGTGCTCGAGCGTCTCGACGGCGTGGTGATGACCAATTCCGGCAAATGGGCGCATTACGCGCCGGGCAATATCGGCGTGTCGGTGGCCTTCGGCGACCTGGAAGACTGCGTTCGCTCGGCCGCTGCCGGGCGCGTCGTGCGAGGCGCGCGATGAGCCAACAGGACAGTCGAGCCCTGAACAGAGTTGGCACGTTCCAGCTTGCCGGCGAGGCGCAGGGATCGGCGCTGGTGCTGTCGCATGCGCTCAGCTTCTGGGGCGGCGTCGATGCCGAAACGGGCGACATCATCGACCGTTCGCACCCGGGCGGCAACGTCGCCGGCAAGATCCTGGTGATGGCATCCGGGCGCGGGTCGTCGTCCTCGTCGTCGGTCCTGGCGGAGGCGATCCGCAGGGGCACTGCGCCGGCCGGCATCATCCTGCAGCGGCCCGATCCGATACTGGCCGTCGGCGCCATCGTCGCCGAGTTCCTCTACGAAATCAGCATGCCGCTGGTCGTCTGCGACATATCGGGCATTATCTCCGGCGACCGGATCGCGATCGGCATGGCTGAGGGCGCGCAAGCGATGGTGAGCAAGCTCTAGCCAGCCATCAGTCCGCACGGCATCCAGCTCAAGATTACCCTGATCGCCGGCGGCGCCGCAGGCCGCACTTGATGGCGCGGCCTCTGATATCCCTGAGCTTCCGTTCAGATCTCCGGGATGCTTTCCCTGAAGATCACCTGCAGCCTCGGCTGGTGCAATTCGTAGGGCAAGCCCCTGATCGCGTGGGTCAAGGTGTTGAGCGCTTCGCGGGCCTCGACGCGCGGGTTCTGGTCGATCACTGCATCGAGCGTGCCGTCGAGCAAAAGCTCCTTGGTGCCTTCCGTCACTTCATGGCCGAGAAACACGGTCGACAGCGCCCGCCCTCGCTCCTTGAGCGCGCGGGCGATGCCGGTGTTGCCGGCGCCGACATTGTAGATCGCGGCCAGGTCCGGATGCCGGTCCAGCAGGGCGGAGGCCTCCGCATAGGCCTTTTCCCGGTCGTCGAGCATCTCGCGCATCTCGACGATCTGCAGATTGGGCGATTCTTCCGTCAATATGTGGCGGAACCCCATCTCGCGTTCCTCATGGCCGCGATAGGAGAGCGAGCCGGCGAACAGCGCGACCTTGCCCGGACGACCGGCGCCCATGAAGCGGTTGAGCAGATAGCCGGCGAGCCGGCCGGCGGCGCGGTTGTCGATGCCGATATAGGCGACCCTCGGCACGTGCAGGATGTCGGACGCTATGGTGACGACCTTGACGCCGCTGGCCGACAGCGAGCGGATCGCCTCGCGGACCGTCGGGTGATCGAGCGCGATGACGCCGACGCCCTGCGTCTGGCCGCGCAATTCCTGCAGCAGGCGGGCAAGCCGGTCGGGATTGAAGCCTTCGATCGTGGCGACGCGAACATCGAGGTCTGGCCGGGATTGCGCCTGCGCCTCGATGTGCCGGTGCAGCATCTTGATGAAGGAATTGGTGCCGGCGGGCAGGGCGAAGTCGAGCCGTATCACATCGCCGGGCGGTGCGTGGCGCGGGGTCGGGCTGTTCGAATTCTCAGCGATGTAGCCAAGCCGCTGCGCCGTCTCCAGCACGACCTCGCGGGTGCGCGCCCTGACCCCAGCGCGGTTGTTTAGCACACGATCGACCGTCGCGGCTGAAACGCCGGCTTCCCGGGCTATGTCTGTCAGGGTGGACCGCACAGTCGATCACCTCACTGCTTGCGCGCTACCGCGCATCAAAATCGCGCGCTCAATGGTTCGAATGCCGGACGACCGCTTCATGCCATCCGCGATTCTGATGGGAAATGATGTATCCGGCCTTAGCCGCTGCGCAAGCCGGCGCTACACCAAATCGTCGAGCCGCGCTGCCCCTCAAATTCACGCCCCTCAAAATCCAGCAGCGAGTGCGATGGGGCGATGATGATCGACTGCATTTTTCCTCCATTTGCGATGTTGTGATTTGTTTTGATTATTTATGATGTTGACAGCCTTCCCCAGTGCCGTCAATATCCATCATGAGGGCCGTGGAGGAACAAGGCCCCCGAGGGAGGAGTTCCAATGTCTGATATGATCCGCATGTCGCGGCGCCGTCTGCTGGCGTCCGGTGGAAAGGCGGCCGTGTTTGTTGCCGCCGCAGGTATCGCGCCGAAATTCATCCGCCCCAGCCGCGCCTATGCGGCCGATGCGCTGGCGCCGGGCATGACCGGCGGCCCGACCGGCTTCGACGGCTCGGAGCGCTATCAGTATGGTCCCGACACGCCGGAAGGCCGCGCCATCGAGGCGGCCAAAGCGATGAAGGGGGCCGGCAAGGCGCCGGCCAAGATCGTGCTTGGCCTGTCCGACGGCTCGATCGGCCAGCTGACGCAGCCATTTCCCGCCGGCGCGCCCTCGATCAAGGATCTGTGGGAGAAAGAAACCGGCATTCCGCTCGAGATCGTCGGCGTGCCGAACGGCCAGGAATTCACCAAGACGATGCAGGACATCTCCACCAAGGGTGGGGCCTATGACATCTACGCGGTGGAATGGAACCGTCTCGGCGATCTCGCCGAAACCGGCGGCATCCTGAAGCTCGACGACTTCGTCGCCCAGTACAAGCCGGAATGGGACGACCCCGAGCGCGGCTATGTCGACGGCGCCAAGGGCGTCTCGCTGCTCAACCAGTATCGCGGCTCAACCTATGGCGTGTCGCTGGACGGCGATTTCCAGACCTGGGTCTATCGCACCGATCTGTTCGGCGACGCGGCCGAGAAGAAAGCCTTCTCCGACAAGCATGGCTATGAACTGGCGCCGCCGAAGACCTGGAAGCAGCATGACGAGATCGCCGCCTTCTTCCATCGCCCGGACAAGGGTCTGTTCGGTTCGACCGATCTGCGCAACCAGGGCTGGGGCTACACCAATTGGTATCAGCGTTATGTTTCAATGGCTTCGCCCAATCAGTTCCTGTTCGACGATACCGGCAGGCCGCTGATCAATTCGCAGCAAGGCATTGCCGCTGTTAACGAGTACATCGCCTCGCTGGCCCATCATTCGCCGGATGCGATCTCTTGGGGCTGGCCGGAGCAGTACGGCAATTTTGCCAAGGGCGGCGCCGCGATGACCTGCGCCTTCTCCAACCTGCCGAAATTTTTGGACAATGCCGGCAACAAGGATTCAGCCGTCACCGGCAAGATCGGCTCGATGCTGCCGCCCGGCCGCGAGATCGACGGCAAGCTGATCAGCCGCTCGGTGCTGTGGCTCAATCTGTCGGCCTCGGTCTCGTCGCAGGCCAAGAATCCGGAGGCCTGCTACCTGTTCCTGCAGTGGCTGGGTTCGAGCCGTATCTATGCCTGGATGACCGCCAATCCGGGCGGCTATTTCGATCCGTTCCGGTTGTCGGATTTCTCCGACCCGCTGGTCCGCCAGACCTATCACGCCTACCACATGGATGTGGTGCGCGAGACGGTCGCCCGCACCGTGCCGACCATCAACTATCCCGGCGCCACCGCCTTCCACAACGCGCTGGACGAGAACCTCGTCGCCGCACTGACCAAGGCCAAGACCGCCGAGCAGGCGATGGCCGACACCGAGGCGGAATGGAAGAAGATCGCCCGCCGCACCGGCGAGGAGAAGCTTCTCGAAGCCATCAAGACCAACAAGGAGGCCTGGCCCACGGTTCTCGACCCGGTCAGCTGATCCTCCTCCCAGGATCCGAATGGAGGCGAGGAGTTTGCGCTTCGCCCCCGCAAACGACGGTACCAGCAAAGCTGCAAGATGAAGCGTTCCGTTCCCTTCGAAATATTCCGCTATGCAGCGATCCTTGCCGCCATCGCGGTGACGCTGGTGCCGATCCTGTGGATGGTGTCGATGGCCTTCAAGCCGATCGCCGAATGGTCGGCGACCGGCGCCGAGCTGACCTGGTGGCCGAAGGATCCGACACTCAGCAATTTCCGCTTCGTCTTCGGTGAATCGACCAACAACCTGATCGTCGCGCTCGACCGCACCGCCCTGAAGCCGATCCTGTCGTCGCTGCTGTCGGCCTCCTTCGGAACGGCGATCGCCATGTCGGCGGGCACCGCGGCGGCCTACGGGCTGTCGCGCTTCGGCTCGGGCCAGAACCTGCCACTGGCGCTGATCCAGCTCCGCCTGTTTCCGCCGATGGCGGTGATGACCCCGGTGATGATCATGTGGGCCTTCCTCAACTTCACCGACAGCTGGTGGGGGCTGTCGCTGATCTACGGCATCGTCACGCTGCCCTTTGCGTTCTGGCTGATGAAGACCTTCTTCGACGACATGCCGCGCGAGATCGAGGAAGCGGCGCTGGTCGAGGGCTGCTCGCGGCTGCGCGTCTTCACCCGCATCACGCTGCCGATGATGCGCGCGCCGCTGGCCAGTGCAGCGCTGTTCGTCTTCATCCTCAACTGGTCGGACTATCTGATCGCGCTGCTCCTGACGACGCGCGAATGGGTGACGGTACCGGTCTACATGGCCTCGCTGTCGTCCTCGATGACCGGGCAGCTCTATGGCGCCAAGGCAGCTCTCGGCCTGATCGCGGCGGTGCCGCCTGTGATCATGGGCATCGCCATCCAGCGTCATCTGGTGCGCGGGCTGACCTTCGGGGCGCTCAAGCAATGAGCGCCGCGACTGCCGCAATTTCGGAGCAGGCCCCCATCCCGGAAGACAACAGTCACCCGGCCAAGGCAAAGTCGGCATTGCGTGACGAAGGGGCAAAGCTCGGTTTCCGGCTGACCTTGCCGGCGCAGATCCTGGTGCTGTTCATCGCGGTCTTCCCGCTCTTGATGCAGCTCTATATCAGCCTGACCGACTGGTCGCCGCTGTCGGGACTCGGCTGGTGGAGCGCCTGGTCGCTGTGGAACAATTTTGCCAACTACACCGACCTTGCCGCCGACGCTCGGTTCTGGAGCGCGTTGAACCGCACCGTCATCGTGATGATCGTCTGCGTGCCGGCGGAATTCCTGCTCGGCCTGGCGCTCGCCACGCTGTTTGCCGACGAGTTTCCAGGCAAGCGGATCTTTTATTCGATCCTGCTGATGCCGATGATGGTGGTGCCGGCGGTGGCCGGCTACATGTTCTTCATGCTGTTCCAGTCGGGCGGACCGGTCAACGACATCCTGTCGGCGCTATCAGGCTTTCCCGTCACCATCGCCTGGCTGTCGGACCCGACGCTGGCGCTCATCGCCGTCATGGTCGCCGATATCTGGCAGTGGACGCCGCTGATGTTCCTCATCCTGCTTGCCGGCCTGGTCGGCGTGCCCGAAGACCAGATCAAGGCGGCGACGCTGCTCGGCGCCAATCCCTGGCAACGCTTCGTCACCATCGTGCTGCCGAAGATGAAGACGATCATCATCATCGCGCTGGCGATCCGGGTGATCGAGAACTTCAAGATATTCGACACGCTCTACATCATGACCGGCGGCGGCCCCGGCGTCGCCACCGAAACCATCTCGGTCTATATCTACAAGCTCACCACCCAGGACCTGATCTGGGGCTATGTCGCGGCGATCGCGCTGGCCATCCTGATCGTGCTGTCCATCGCCGCGGTGTTTGCCATGAAGCGCATGGCCCGGGCACGCGAGGTGACGGCATGAGCGCCATCCACCTGCAGAACCTGGTCAAGAAGTTCGGCGACTTTACCGCCTTGAAGACGATGGATCTTGCCATCGCCGACGGCGAGTTCATGGCGCTGCTTGGGCCGTCGGGCTGCGGCAAGTCGACGACGATGAACATGATCGCCGGCATGGAAGTGCCGACCAGCGGCAAGATCGTGTTCGGCGAGCGCGACATGGCGGGCGTGCCGATGGGGCGGCGCGGCGTCGGCTTCGTCTTCCAGAACTATGCGATCTTCACCCATATGAGCGTGCGGCAGAACCTCGCCTACGGCCCAAAAATGCGCGGCGCGCCGAGGGCAGAGATCGACCGCCGCGTGGGCGCGATCGCCGAGATGCTGCAACTGACTCCGCTGCTCGACCGCAAGGCCGACAGGCTGTCGGTCAACATATTGCAGCGCGTGGCGATCGGCCGTTCGGCGATCATGGAGCCGGCGATTTTCCTGCTGGACGAGCCGCTGTCCAATGTCGATGCCGCCTTCCGGGCGGTGATGCGGACCGAGCTGAAGCAGCTGCAGCGGCAGTTCCGACAGACCATGGTCTATGTCACCCACGACCAGCTTGAAGCGATGACCATGGCCGACCGCATCACGGTGATGGACCACGGCGTGCTGCAGCAAGTCGGCACGCCGTTAGAGGTCTACAACAATCCGGCCAACGTTTTCGTCGCCGGCTTCATCGGCGCACCGGGCATGAACCTGCTGAGGGGCAGGCCGGCGGAAAGCGACCGGGGCCTGGTCATCGACCTCGGCCCGCTCGGTGTCACGCCGCCGCTGCCGGACAATCTCGCCGCGGCGGTGAGGGCCGCGCGCGGAGATGTGCTCTACGGCTTTCGGCCGGAGCAGGTGATTCTCTCAGACCGCGGCCTGTTGATGCCGGTAACGTTCGTCGAGCGCATCGGCGCGCGCACCATCGTCCATCTCGGCCAGGGCGAGAGCGCGGTGAAGGCGGTGTTCGACAATGATGTCGGGCTGGCGATCGGGCAGACAGCGGTTGTCGCGCCGGCCCAGGCGTCCGTGCGTGTGTTCGACGCCGCCACCGGCCTTGCCATGAAGGCGGGCTGAGACCATGGCCGATATCGTCTTCCGCAATGTGACGAAACGCTATGGCGACACGCTCGCCGTCGATGACGCCTCGTTCACTGTCAATGACAATGAGTTCTTCTGCTTCTTCGGCCCGCCGCTATCCGGCAAATCGACGATACTTCGCCTGGTGCTCGGACTGGAAACCCCCGATAGTGGCGAGATCCTGATCGGCGGCCGGCCGGTCAATACGGTGTCGCCAGCCGAGCGCAATGTCGCCATGGTGTTCCAGAACCTTGCGCTGTTTCCGCATATGAGCGCGCGCGACAATGTCCGCTTTCCCCTGGTCGAACGCCGGGTCGCCGAGGCCGATATCGTAAAACGTGTCGATGACGTCGCGGCCAAGCTGCATATCGGCCACATCCTGCACAAGCCGCCGGCGCAGCTTTCGGGCGGCGAGCGGCAGCGCGTGGCGATTGCCCGGGCGCTGGTGCGCGACCCCAATGCCTATCTGATGGACGATCCGATCTCGGCGCTCGACGCCAGGCTGCGCGAGCAGACTCGCGTCGAGCTGAAGCGCATCCAGCGCGAGCTTGGCAAGACGCTGATTTATGTCACGCACGACCAGGAAGAGGCGATGTCTGTCGCCGACCGCATCGCCATTCTGGAAAACGGCAGGATCAGGCAAACCGGCGCGCCGGCGGAGATCTATGATCGGCCGGCCAGCACCTATGTCGCGCGGCTGCTCGGTTCGCCGATGATGAACATCTTGAAGTCGGTGCGTAGCGCGGAAGGCGTCGAGGCGGCCGAAGGCGCGATCCGTATTGCGGACAAGGCCGCGCCGGCCGATGCCGTCGAGATCGGGCTCAGGCCGGAAGATATCAAGGTCCGGCCCTGGCTGGATGGGGAAATATCGGATGATGGAATGTCGGTTGGGCGCGCGGGCCGCCCGGCGCGAGTGTTCGAGGTCGAGCCGCTCGGCGGCTACACCGTGGTGACACTCGCTGCCGGGCAGGCGCGTCTGCGGGCACTGCTGCGCGGCCAGCCCGATATCAGGCCGGACGCGATGGTGGCGATATCCTGCGAGCCGGGCAGGGTGCATTATTTCGGGCAAAGCGGGGGAGCGCTGGCACGATGACAGCGGTTCTAAGAAACGAGCTTCGGGAGGATCAGATGGCAAGCGGAGTAATGGCGGGCAACGGCTTCGAGCCGGACGTTAAAGTCCGCACCAGGGAATACAGGATCGGCTGCGTCGGCGCCGGCATGATCATAGCCGAATGTCACCTTGCCGCCTACAAGGAAGCTGGTTTTCCCGTGGTGGCGATCGCCTCGCGGACCAAGGCCAGCGCCGAGAAAGTCGCCAGGCGCTGGGATATCCCGACCGTCCACGACACGCCGGAAAAATTGATCGAGAACAAAAACGTCGAGATCATCGACCTTGCGTTTCCGCCGGACCAACAGCCGGCGCTGATCCGCCATGCGCTGAAGCAGCAGCATATCAAGGCGGTCCTGGCGCAGAAGCCGCTGGCGCTGTCGCTCAAGGATGCGATCGAGTTGCGCGACGAGGCAGCCAGGGCCGGCAAGATCCTCTCGGTCAACCAGAACATGCGCTACGACCAGTCGATGCGCGTGCTGAAGCAGATCATCGACAGCGGCGCGCTCGGCGACATCGTCTTCGCGCAGATCGACATGCATGCGATCCCGCACTGGCAGACATTCCTCGAAGACTATGACCGGCTGACGCTCGCCAATATGAGCGTCCACCATCTAGACGTGCTGCGCTTCCTATTCGGCGATCCCGACGAGATCACAACGCTGACCCGCAAGGATCCGCGCACGCGCTTCGACCATTCCGACGGCATCACAGTTTCGACGCTGCGGTTTCCGTCCGGCGTGCTCGCCGTGTCGCTGGAGGATGTCTGGTCCGGCCCGCGCCAGGACGGCTACAAGGACGACCAGCACATCAACTGGCGCGTCGACGGCACCAAGGGCGTCGCCAAGGGCACGATAGGCTGGCCGACGGGTTCGGCCTCGACGCTGACCTATGCCTCGACCGAGACCACCGGCGGTGAATGGGTCACCCCTAGCTGGAGCACGATGTGGTTCCCGCACGCCTTCATCGGCGTGATGGAGCAACTCCAGCATGCGGTCAAGACGGGTGAGCGGCCGGCACTTTCCGTCGCCGACAACGTTAAGACCATGGCGCTGATCGAAGCCGGCTATCGCTCGATCGATGAGGGCCGCACGGTCAAGCTGTCCGAAATCTCGATAAACCCAATCAACTGAATCGCTTACAGGGAGGATTTCATATCATGATGCAGGCAGGTATCTTCACGGGCTATTTCCCGTACGGCCTCAAGGAAACCGCGCAGAAGATCCGCGCGCTCGATTTCAACACGGTGCAGCTCGACCTGCATTTCAGGGATATCGACCTGTCGGTCGGGCAGATCACCAAGGAAAAGGCCAGGACAGTTCGCGACACGTTTCGCGACCATAACCTGCCGGTGTGCTGCGTGTCGGGCTACACCAACATCATTCATCCGGACATGCGCGAGCGCGAGAGGCGCGTCGGCTATCTCAAGGAGATCATCCGCAATGCGCGCGAATTCGGCACCCCTTACGTGATCTCGGAGACCGGCACCTACAACACCGAATCCGACTGGGTGCACCATCCCAAGAACAAGACCGAGGAAGGTTTTGAGGAATGCCGCAAGGTCATCGCCGATCTTGCCCAGACCGCCTACGACCACGGCGCGGTCTTCCTGCTCGAAACCTATGTCAACAATGTCGTCGGCTCGGTCGAGGAGACGGTGAAGATGTTCGCGCAGGTCGACCATCCCGGCCTCGGCCTGTTGATGGATCCGACCAACTATTTCGAGACCCATAACATCGACAGGATGGACCAGATCCTGAACCAGGTATTCGACACCTTGACCGACAAGATCAAAATAGCCCACGCCAAGGACGTCAAGCGCTCGGGCGGCGACAAGTCGGAGAAGCACGCCGATATCGGCGACGAGGACGCGCTTGAAAGCCACACTTTTCGCGGTGTTGGCGAGATCGAGCTGCCGGCGCCCGGCCTCGGTTCGCTGAACTACGACCGCTATCTCAAGCGGCTGTCCGAAAAGCACCCGAACATCCCGGTCATCATCGAGCACCTTTCGGAGGACGACGTGCCGCGCGCCAAGAAATTCCTCGACGAGAAATTCCGCGCCAACGGACTGTGACGGCCACAAAAAAGGGAGGAAGAGAATGTTGAGATTCGTATCGAAAATCGCGGCTGCGGCGACCGTGTTCGCCGGTGTTGCACTGGCTGCACCGGCGCTGGCGCAGGATGCTCAGAAGACGTTCTATCTGCTGTCGCATGGCGGCCCGTCGGACGCCTTCTGGATCGACTGGAATGCCGGCGCGACCAAGGCCTGCGACCAGCTCAAGGTGACCTGCAAGATCTCGTTCAGCGGTGGCGACATGGCGGCGCAGAAGGAGGCCTTCAACTCCGCACTTGCCGCCAAGCCGGACGGCATTGCCACCACCTCGGCGCAGCCCGGCCTGTGGACCGAGGAGGTCAAGGCAGCCAAGGCGGCTGGCATCCCGATCGTGTTCTTCAACACCGACGATCCGGCAACCGGCCGGCAGGCCTATGTCGGCGCCGACCTCAGGCAAGCCGGCGTCATCTGGGCGAAATATCTGGTCGACCACAAGATGGTGAAGCAGGGCGACAAGGTGTTCCTGCCGGTCGAGGTGCCGGGCGCCAGCTATCAGCAGCTCGAGACCGAAGGCATCGCCAGCGTCTTCGATCCGCTCGGCATCAAGTACGACGTGGTCGATTGCGGCACCGATCCGGCCGGCATCATCGCCAAGATGACCGACTACATGGTCGCCAACAATCCGCCGGCAATCATCGCGCTCGGCGATTCCGTGGCGGCCAGCGTCAAGCGGGTGTTCGACGGCGCCGGCGTGCCGGCTGGTAAGATCCCGGTCGTCGGCTGGGGCAATTCCAGGGAAACCGCCGAAGCCGTCAAGACCGGCTTCGTCAACGCGGCTGCCTGGCAGTTCCCGTCGGCGCAGGGCTTCATGCCGGTGGCGCTGCTCGGGCTTGCCGCCGCGGGCGAACCGATCGGCTACGATATCCACACTTTCAGCCTCTACGACGCATCGAGCGTCGAACCGATCCTGAAACTCTACGACAAGTGATTGAAACTGACGCCCGCTGCGCAGGCGGCGGGCGTCAAGCTGAGATATGGTCCAAGCAGTCATGACTATCGCCGCAGAACAGGAAATGCCGCGCTCCAAACGCAGGTCGAGCCTGATCCGCTCGCCGCAATTCTCTTCGCTCGTCATCCTGATTGTCCTGCTGGCGGTGTTCGCGATCGCCGATGCGAACTTCCTGTCGCCGCTCAACATCTCCAACATGATGGCGTTCCTGCCCGAACTCGGCATCATCGCGCTCGGCATGACGCTGCTTCTGACGGCGGGCGAGTTCGACCTTTCGGTCGGCGCCGTGTTCGGCCTTGCGCCGGTCGTCGTCATGCTTTTGGTGCAGAACGGCGGCTTCGATATCGGCATCGCGCTGCTTGCCGGGCTATTGCTGTGCGTGGCGATCGGCGCCATCAACGGGCTGATCGTCACCAAGATCGGTATCTCCTCCTTCCTGGTGACGCTGTCGATGCTGCTCGTCGTGCGAGGGGCGGCGCTCTACATCACGCAAGGCTTTCCGCTGAAATCCTGGGACCAGCCTGGCTTTTTCGTGACACTGCTGGCCGGCAGCTTCAATATCGGAACGTTCCGTTTCTATACCTCGCTGTGGTGGTTCATCGGCCTGTCGCTGCTGGCGATCTACGTGCTGCACTACGCCAAGCTCGGCAACTGGATCAGCGCCATCGGTTCGAACCGCAACGCTGCGGTTGCGCGCGGCGTGCCGGCCGATGCGGTCAAGGTCTGGCTGTTCATCCTGACCTCAGTGCTGGCGGGCCTGGCCGGCATGATCAGTGCGTTCCGCATCTCGGCCGCCTCGCCGGTAGCCGGCACCGGATACGAGCTCGAAGTGATCGCCATGGTGGTGGTCGGAGGCACGGCGCTGACCGGCGGGCGCGGCACCATCCTGGGCACCATCGTCGGCGCGCTGATGCTGCGCAGCATCCGCAACGGCATCGTGCTGATCGGCGTGCCCGGCCTCGCCTACAATATCTTCGTCGGCGTCATCATCCTAGCCATGCTCATCCTGCACGCTTTGCTGCAGAAGAACGCCGCCAGGAGCTGACCATGGGAGTGCTTCGGCTGCACAATCTGCAAAAATCCTTCGGCAGCGTCCGCGCGCTGAAGAGCGCCTCCTTCACGCTCAACGAGGGCGAGGTGGTGGCCTTGCTCGGCGACAACGGCGCCGGCAAATCGACGCTGATCAAGGCGATCTCCGGCGTCTTCCCCGTCGACCGCGGCGAGATCTATGTGCGCGGCCTAAAAGTCTCGATCCGCTCGACGCGCGACGCCATGGATCTCGGCATTGAGACCATTCACCAGGACACGTCGCTGGCGCCGGACCTGAGCATCGCGCGCAACCTCTTTCTCGGTCGCGAGCCGGTCAATCTGAAATGGCTGGGCGTGTTCGCGCCGCTCGACCTCGCCAAATTGCGCGATGCCGCGTCGGCGCTGTTGAAGCGCGTCGGCATCTCGAAAAAACTCGACGCCGATGCGCTGGTCAGCACATTGTCGGGCGGTGAGCGCCAGTCGATCGCCATTTCGCGGGCCATGCAGTTCGCCGCCAAGGTCATCATCCTCGACGAGCCGACCAACAATCTCGGCGTCGAGGAAACGCACGGCGTGCTGCGCTTCGTCAAGGAGGTGCGCGCCGCCGGCCATTCGGTTCTGCTGATCACCCACAACATCCATCACGTCTTCCAGGTCGCCGACCGCATCATCGTCATGCGCCGCGGCGAGATCGTCGCCGAGCTGACAGTCGCTGATACCGACCTGCTGACGGTGGAGAGCATCATCACCGGCGCCGACATGTCGGCCCTGCTCAAGGAGACGAGGGCGAAGTGAAGGAACTGGCCGTCAGATGGTAGAGCTTTACGGCAAGACGCTTTCGCGCAGGCAGGTCTCGGAGCGGTCCGGCATGCTGTCGCAATTCGCCGGCGTGCGGCTGATGACGCTCGGCGACGGGGTGGAGCGCGGCATCCGCATGCTCGAATTCCGCACCGGCTCCGGCCTGCGCTTCACCGCGCTGGTCGACCGGGCGCTCGACATCGCCGATTGCGATTTTAGGGGCCAGGCGATCGGCTGGCATTCGCCGAGCGGCTTTCGCCATCCCGGCCTGCACGAATATGAAGGCGAGGAGGGGCTGGCCTGGGCGCGGTCGTTTTCCGGCCTGCTGCTGACCTGCGGCCTCGACCATATATTGTTCATGAACGAGGTCCCCGCCGACAGCTACAATTATCCGCCGAAGAAGACGGTGCGCCATTCGCTGCATGGCCGCGTCAGCACCATCCCGGCGCGATTGACCGGCTATGGCGAGACATGGGACGGCGACCGCTGCGTGCTGTGGGCCGAAGGTATCGTCCAGCAGTCGACGGTGTTCGGCGAGGATCTGCATCTGCTGCGGCGGATCGAGGCCGATGTCGGCGGCAACGAGATCCGGCTTTCGGACCGCGTCGTCAATCACGGTTTTAGCCGCACGCCGCATATGTACTTTTATCACATCAATGTCAGCCATCCGGTGCTCGACGAGGGCTCCCGCTACCTGGCGCCGATCCGCGACGTCGTCTGGGCGGGCCATGCCGGCGAGCGCTATGAAGCGCAGAAGGTCGGCTACCGCACGGCGCCGGCACCGCAACTGGGCTTCACGGAACAGGTCTGGCAGCACGAACTCGGCGCCGACGCCAACGGCGACGTGCCGGTGGCGGTGGTCAACGACCGTCTCGGCCTCGGTCTCGAAGTCGTCACGCGCAAGCACCAGTTGCCTTGCGCCTATGAGTGGCAGAATTTCCAGGCTGGGCATTATGCGCTCGGCATCGAGCCGTCGACGCATCATGTGCTGGGCAATCTGGCAGCGCGCGAGCGCGGCGAGATGATCTGGCTGGAGCACGGCGAAAGCCGTTCGTACGAAGCGGTGTTCCGGGTTCTCGACGGCGCCGGCGAGATCGCCGCCGCCGAGAGCCGGATCGCAGCGATTGCCAGGCAGCCGCGGGAGGATTATCCGCGGCCATCGGGTCGTTTTCCTGTTCTCGGAGGCAGGTCGTGACAATGGCGAAGGCGATGCGAAACATCAGTTGGAAGGCTGGCCTTGGCCGGAGTGGAGAGGGCTCGCGGCCGTTCGGAAGTTGGAGGTCACAATGGCTGGCAAGGTGAAGCGCGATTACAGCCTGGTCGGCGAAAGCACGCGGATTGCGATCGAGACCGGGCTAGCCTCGGCGGAGTGGTACCATACCGATGTGCCGCGCAAGACGATGAAGGAGCTGATGCAACGCTCCGACAGTCCGGCAATCCGCGACACGGCCATCTGGCTGGGCGCCATCCTGGTCTCCGCCGCCGGCGGCGTTTACTTCTGGGGCACCTGGTGGTGCGTGCCGTTGTTCTTCGTCTATGGCGTGCTCTATGCCTCGGCCAGTGATTCGCGCTGGCACGAATGCGGCCACGGCACGGCTTTCCGCACGCGCTGGATGAATGATGTCGTCTACCAGATTGCCAGCTTCATGCTGATGCGCAATCCGGTGACCTGGCGCTGGAGCCATGCCCGCCACCACACCGACACCATCATCGTCGGACGCGATGCCGAGATCGCCGTGATGCGCCCGCCGGACCTGCTGCGCACCGCACTCGCCTTCACCGGTATCCTCGACTTTCGCTATTCGCTTCCGGCACTGGCACGCCAGGCGTTCGGCAAGCTGACGCCGGACGAGAAAAGCTACGTGCCCGAGATGGAACAGCACAAGGCCGTCATCGCCGCGCGCTGGCATGTCGCCATCTACATCGCCACGATCGCGCTCGCGGTTTTCATGCAGTCATGGATACCGCTGGTGCTGATCGGCGGGCCGCGCCTCTACGGCACCTGGCACATGGTGCTGACCGGCCTGCTGCAGCACATCGGCTTGGCCGACAATGTCATCGATCACCGGCTCAATTCCAGGACCGTCTATATGAACCCGATCAGCCGGTTCATCTACTGGAACATGAACTACCACGTCGAGCATCACATGTTCCCGATGGTGCCCTATCACGCGCTGCCCAGGCTGCACGATTTGATCAAGCACGATCTGCCGGAGCCGAACCCATCGATGTGGCATGCCTATCGCGAGGTTTGGCCGGTCCTGCTCAGGCAGCTCAAATATGAGGACTATTTCCTCAAGCGCGAACTGCCGCCGACGGCACGGCCCTATCGTGGCGAGTTCCACGAAGGGAACATGTCGGCAGCAGCTGAATAGCACTGTGCAGCACAGCAAGGCGAAATTTCGGGAGAAATAGAGATGGCCGATTGGGTCGAGGCGTGCGCTGTGGACGGTGTCGACGAAGAGGATGTCATCCGCTTCGATCATGACGGCCGCAGCTTCGCGATCTACCGTTCGCCGGATGACGAATTCTTCGCCACCGACGGCTTTTGCACACATGAAAAGGCGCATCTGGCCGATGGGCTTGTCATGGACGACATCATCGAATGCCCCAAGCACAATGGCCGCTTCAACTACAAGACCGGCCAGGCCAAGGGCGCTCCGGTCTGCGTCAATCTGCAGACCTATCCGGTGAAGGTCGAAGCTGGCAAGGTGATGATCCAGATCTAAAGCATGATCCCGAAAAGTGGGAACTGGTTTTTGCTGCGCTGACCTTCGGTTCGGAAAAGATCATGCAAATTGAATCATGACCGGCCTTCCATTCACGTAGCATAGGGGACCAGAATCGATGAGCCGGAAAAGACCGACGGTGGCAGACCTGCGCGCCATGAAGGGCAAGCGGCAATTGACCATGCTGCGGGTGCTGACGATGGACGAGGCCGAGGCCGCCGAACGAGCCGGGGTCGACATAGTCTCGGTGCCGCCGGAACTGGTGCTCGATCCGCAATACCGCGATGCCGCACCCAGCCTGTTTACCATGCCGGGCGACAATTTCTACGAGATCGGCACAGCCGACGATTTCGTCCGCTGGGCGTTCCGGCTCTACAAGGCGAGCGCCGACGCGGTTTATTGCAGCGCCGGCTTTGCCACTGTCAAACGGCTGGCCGATGACAATATCCCGGTGATCGGCCATGTCGGCCTGATTCCGTCGCGCGCCACCTGGACCGGCGGCTTCAAGGCTGTCGGCAAAACCGCCGACAGCGCCATGCAGATTTTCGAGGCAGTCAAGCAATACGAAGCGGCCGGCGCGATCGGCGCCGAGATCGAAGTGGTGCCGGTCGAGGTGGCCAAGGCGATTTCGGAGCGAACCTCGCTGATCATGCTGTCGATGGGGGCCGGCACCGGCTGCGACGCGCAATATCTG
Organism: Mesorhizobium sp. WSM4819; assembly: GCF_055811215.1. NCBI lineage: Bacteria > Pseudomonadati > Pseudomonadota > Alphaproteobacteria > Hyphomicrobiales > Phyllobacteriaceae > Mesorhizobium > Mesorhizobium sp. WSM4819. The sequence goes on along the minus strand of NZ_JBVVQO010000020.1, from coordinate 84,645 downwards.
TTCGCCGACGACATTCTTGGCCAGAACCGTGGCCACATACCGCGCCATTCCAAGGTCTATCGCAATTTTGCCGCCGAATATGACCGCCTGCAGGCGGAACGCATCGCTGCTTTTTCCGAATATGTCGCCGACGTCAACAGCCTGGCCTATCCCGAAGACAAGCATGTGGTGCATATGGACCCGGATCAGCTCGGCCAGTTCATGGAGAAGATCGACGCCGGATGAGATGTGCCGGCCAAGACCTGCTGTGACCTTCTCCCACAACAAGGGGAGAAGGAAAGGGCGCTGCTCGCTACACCGGCCGATAAACCTTCTCTGCCGTGACTGGTCGCGAAACGACACGAAAGTTTGTTGGGCCGTGTCTGGACGTCGTCACCCAAATGCTGTTCAAACCGGTGCGTCATCGATTTGCCGGACAATCGCCTGGTTCCCAGTGGCGCGGGAAAAACTTTCGTACAGTTCTGCGCATGACCGCCATTCCCGAAAACAAAGCCTTGCCCGAAACCGCGACGGCGGCGCGGCAGGCGCGGCGCGTGGCATTGATCGTCGCCGTCGCCTTCTTCATGCAGCTTCTGGATTCGACGATCATCTCGACATCGCTGCCGCAGATGGGAGAATCCTTCGGCGTGCCGGCAATGGCGATGAGCATCGGCATCACCGTCTATATGCTGACCATGGCGGTGTTCGTGCCGCTGTCCGGCTGGCTCGCCGACCGCTTCGGCGCGCGCAACATCTTCCTCGTGGCGATCGCCCTGTTCACGCTGGCCTCGATCGCCTGCGGCATCTCGCAGAACCTGACCCAGTTCGTCGCCGCGCGTGCCGTGGAGGGCCTGGGCAGTGCGTTAATGACACCGGTCGGCCGCATCCTGGTGCTGCGCAACGCCTCGAAGTCCGAGCTTCTCAACGCCACCGCGCTGATCACATGGCCGGCGCTGTTTGCGCCGGTGATCGGGCCGGTGCTTGGCGGCTTCATCACCACCTATCTGTCCTGGCACTGGAATTTCTTCATCAACATTCCGCTCGGCGCGGCCGGCCTGGCGCTGGTCGCCCGCTTCATTCCCGGCGACCGCGCTTCCGAAACCAGGCCGCTCGACTGGCCAGGCTTCCTTGTGACCTCGGTCGGGCTCGCCTCGATGCTCTACGGCCTCGAGCGCATCGCCCATCCGCAAGACGGCGCATTGCCGACCGTGGCGCTGCTTGGCGCGGGCGTCCTGATCGGCTGGCTGGCCGTGCGGCACCTGGCGCGCGCCAAAAATCCGCTGCTCGACCTTGCTGCATTCAAGGTGCAGACTTTCGCCATATCGACGCTGTCGGCCGGCACCATTTTCCGGGTCTCCATCAACGCCACGCCGTTCCTGCTGCCGCTGCTGTTCCAGGTCGGATTCGGCCTGAGACCCGTCGATGCCGGCATGCTGATCCTAGCTTATTTCCTCGGCAATCTCGGCATGAAGACGGTGACGACGCCGACGCTGAAGCGCTTCGGTTTCCGTTCGGTGCTGGTCGTCAACGGCGTGATCGCATCGCTATCGATCATGGCCTGCGCCGCGATATCGCCGCAGACCTCGCAAGCGCTGGTGGTGGCGCTGATGCTGATTGCCGGACTGACGCGGTCGATGCAGTTCACCGCGCTCAACACGCTGGCCTTCGCCGATATCGCTTCGGCGCAGCGCAGCTCCGCGGCGACGCTGTCCAGCATGCTGCAGCAGGTGGCGATGCTGTTCGGCGTGGCGGTCGCCGCGGCGCTGCTCAACCTGTCGCAGATCGCCAGGGCCGGGGCGGCGCCCGACCTCGTCGATTTCCGCCTCGCCTTCCTGGCGATCGGCGCCATCGGGCTCGTGGCCTCGTTCCGCTTCCTGGCGCTGCCGCGGGCCGCCGGCGCCGAGGTTTCGGGCCATCGGCGTGACCTTCTCCCACAAGGGTGTTTGGAAGGGGGGCAGCGCGTCACACCGGCCGATATACCTTCTCCGCTGTGTTCCAAAAAATGTCCGCCTCTGCCGCCGCACCATGCCTGGCCACCGCCTCCCGGTGCTTCTTGATCAGTTCGGCGTGGCTGGTCCACAGCTTTTCGATCGGGAAGTTGGAGCCGAACATCAGGCGGTCGCTGCCGAGGATGTCGATTGCGTTGTCGACGATGTAGGCGGTCAGCGCCGGGTCGTTGCGGTGGACGAAGGTGCCGAGGCCGGACAGCTTGGCGTAGAGGTTTGGCGCTGCTGAAAGCGTGCGCAGGCCGGCCTTCCAGGCTTGCGTGGTTTCCTCCGACATGTCGGTCAGCATGCCGGCATGGGTGAGGATGAAATTGGTTTCAGGATTTTCGCCGACAAGCGTCAGCCCGTCCTTCATCTGAGCCGGGAAAAGCTGCAGGTCGAAGGTCAGACCATAGTCCTTCAGCCGCGCCACATTGGCCCGCACCTTCGGGTCGACGACCTGGTCGGCGGAGGCGGCAAAGCGGAAGGCCGGCGTTTCATGCCAGTGGAGCTGCATGCGCACGCCGCGCAGCAGGGGGTATTTGATCAGACGGTCGACCTGATGGCGCACATCGCCCACCGTCATGTCGGCATAGCCGACGATGGCATGCGGCCAACCGGTTTCGTTAGCCGTCGTCTGCAGGAAGGCGACTTCTTTCTCGAAATCCTCCTTGGCCCAGTTGGTCTGGACGTAGACCGCCTTCTCGACGCCAGAGCCTTGCTGGTCGGCGAGGAATTCCTCGATCGGGTAGTCGCGGCGGATCGGCTCGTAGGGCCCAAAAATGCGCGGCACCATCGGCCCGCGCAGCCAGGGCTGGTCCTTTCGGCGCCAGATGTGGAAATGCGCGTCTATCGCCTTCTGCATCATGAAACCCTTTTCCAGATTGCTACTGCCGCCGGAGCGGGGCGGGCGAGCGACAGGATGAAATCGCTGAGACCCGAGATCGATGAGCCGTCGACGAGATCGTCGAGCACCGGCAGGATGGCGCGAAGTGCTGCCGTGGCCGGCTGAAAGCGCGGGTCGCCGGCCAGCGGCGTCGCCAGCGAAAGCCGGAAGGCGCGTGCGCTCAGCCGGCGCATCGCCATTTCCAGCTCGGCATGATCGCCGCGCTCCAGCGCATCCGACAGGATGATGACCGCCGCCCCGCGCGCGAATGCGGAAAAGCGCGGCACCGACAGGAAGGCGAGCAGCGTCGGTCCCATTCGGGTGCCGCCGTCCCAGTCGTCGACCAGTGCTGCCACCCGCGCCAGCGCCTGGTCGCGGTCGCGAATGCGCAGCGCCGCGGTGATGCGGGTCAGCCGCGTGCCGAAGGTGAAAATTTCGGCCCGGTCCGCGCCTTGCACCGCTGCATGCGCCAGCTTGAGATAGTCCGATGTGTAGAGCTTCATCGAGCCGGACACGTCGATCAGCAGCAAAAGCTTGCGCGGCACGGTCTGCCGGCGGCGCAGCAGCGGCGACGGTATATCGCCGTCGGCACTGACGATTTCGCGCAGTGAGCGGCGCAGATCGAGCTTGCCGCGCGCGTGCGTGCGCACAGTGCGGAAGGAGCGGCGGGCGGGCAGGGCGGTAGCGAGCTTGCGGCGGAAAGCGGCAAGCCCGTCGCCGTCGCGCTCGAAGACGCGGGCGCTCAACTGTTCGGCGCCGGACGATAGCGCACCACCTTCCTCCTGGCGCGCCACCTCGTTCTCCTCGTGGCTGGCGCCGCCGTCATCCTTGATGCGGGTTGCCTCGTCGGCCTCGCCTCCGACTACGGCAACCGTGTTGCCGTAGAAATAACTTTGGAAATGCGCGTCGAATTCGTCGCGGCGGTCGGGCGGCGGCGCCAGTGTGGCAAGCGCGGCCTCGTGGATATCGGCCATCGAGCGGGGCCCGAGCAGCGTCACCGCCTGCATAAAGCCTGACACCTGCTCGGGCGCCAGCGGAAAGCCATAGCGGCGCAGCAGCCGGCCAAAACCGAGGAGAGGTGCTGCGGCGCGGGGCAAGCTTTCTTTCCGCATCATTCCTTCGCGGGCGCTGTCCCGCCAGCGGTGAGGTCGATCGGTATTCGGCCGCCCCGCCGTGAACGGGGAGAAGGGGTCGTTGACGTCGCGTGTCACGCCAATGCCTCTTTGACGATCCGGCCAAGCTCGGGCGCGATATAGGACAGGTCCTCCTCGTCCTTGATCAGCACGCCGATGGCGCGGCGGAACGCTTCCGGCCACGGGCTACCGCCCTTTTCGAGGATCGTCGCGGCGTTGGCCCACTCGACCGCTTCGGCTATGCCCGGCGGCTTGGCTAGCGGGCGGGCGCGGATGTCGCGCACGGCCATAGCCACGGCGCGCGCCGTGGCTATGGCGACGTCGCCGGCGCGCAGCATGATGATGGCGGCCTCGCGCTCGGCGTCGGGATAGGTGATCCAGTGGTAGACGCAGCGCCGCCGCAGCGCCTCCGCCAGCTCGCGGGTGCGGTTCGAGGTCAGGATGACGATCGGCTGCGCTTTGGCGCGGATGGTGCCGCGCTCGGGAATGCTGATCTGGAAGTCGGACAGGAATTCCAGCAGCAGCGCTTCGAACTCATGGTCGGAACGGTCGATCTCGTCGACCAGCAGCACGCGCTTTTCCGGCGCCTTCAGCACCTGCAGCAGCGGCCGTGCGATCAAAAAACGGTCGTCATAGATGTCGACCTCATGCTCGCCGGCATGGCGGATGGCGAGCAACTGGCGCTGGTAGTTCCATTCGTAGAGCGCGTGTGCTGCGTCGATGCCTTCGTAGCATTGCAGCCGCACCAGGTCGCGCCCGAGCAGTTCGGCTATCGCCTTGGCCGCTTCGGTCTTGCCGACGCCCGGCGCGCCTTCGAGCAGCAGCGGCTTGCCCAGCCGGATCGCCAGGAAAATGGCGGTGGCCAGGCTTTCATCGGCCAGATAGCGCGAGGCGGCGAGGCGCGATGCCACCGCCTCCGGCGAGATCACGACAGTGTCGGCGCTTCTAGCCCGGGCGCTTCTTTTGGGCATTTCCAGCACTCAGTTCGAGGCTTGCGCCTTCAGCGCCCGCAGGATGCGTTCCGGCGTGATCGGCAGCGTGTCGATGCGCACGCCGACGGCGTCGAAGACCGCGTTGGCGACCGCCGGGATTTGCGGGTTGGCGCACATTTCGCCCGGCCCCTTGGCGCCAAAGGGTCCGTCGGCCGAGGGCCTCTCCAGCACGATGATCTCGGTTTGCGCAAGATCACCTGGTCCCGGCATCAGATACTGGTTGAAGTCGGTGCCGCCATGATCGCGGTCGGGGTAATAGGGTTCCGTCGTCTCGTAGAGCGCGTGGCTGATGCCCATCCACGAGCCGCCGACGAGCTGCTGCTCGACCATTTTCGGGTTCAGCGCGCGGCCGATCTCGAAGACATTCTTCACCGTCAGCACGGTGACCTCGCCGGTCTCGTCGTCGACCTCGACCTCGGCCACGGTGCAGGCATGGGCATAGCAGGTCGACGGTTTCATCGCGCCAGTCTCCTTCTCCGGATAAGAGCGCGGGATGAGAAACATGCCGCGGCCGGAAATCGAGCGGCCGCGCTTGAAATGCGCCGACAGCGCGACATCGAAGATCGAGATCGATCTTTGCGGCGCACCCTTGACCAGGATGTTGCCCTGGCCGTCGGTCTCGAGGTCCGAGGCGTTCACTTCCAGTTCCTCGGCCGCCACTTCCAGCATCACCTGGCGGGCTTCCCTGGCCGCCTGGATGACGGCGTTGCCGGCGCGATGTGTGCCGCGCGAGGCGAAGGTGCCCATGCAGTGCGGGCCGGTGTCGGTGTCGGCGGTGTCGACAACAACGCGGTCGGTCGGCACGCCGATCGTCTCGGCACAAATCTGCGCCATGATCTGCTTCATGCCCTGGCCGAGATCGACGCTCGACAGCGTTACCATGAAATTGCCGGTCGGCGTCGAATGGACCAGCGCCTGGGTCGGGTCGCCGCCGAGGTTCATGCCTGTCGGATAGTTGATCGCGGCGACGCCGCGCCCGCGCCTGATCGCCATTTCAAGCTCCCTTCGCGTAGGACGACATCGCCATGAATTTTTCCGCCACCGGCCAGTTGGCGGCGCGCGAGGCTTCCTGCATGCACTCGATTAGAGCCGCGCCCTCGGTCGGCTGGCGGTGCGCCTTCATGTCGCCGTCGCGGTAGGCGTTGATGAAGCGGAATTCTAGCGGGTCCATGCCGATCAGCCGGGCGAGCTTGTCCATCTGCACCTCAAGCGCGAAATCGCCGATGGTGACGCCGAAGCCGCGCATGGCGGAGGAGGGAGTGCGGTTGGTGTAGACGCAGTAGGTGTCGATCCAGACATTCGGGATGGTGTAAGGGCCGGGATAGTGGCCGGCGCCCTTCTGCGCGCCATAGGGCGAGTGGCGCGAATAGGCCCCGGCATCGGTGTAGCCGGTGACTTTTCTGGCGACGATGCGGCCATCCTTCATGACGCCGTCCTTGATGACGACCTTTTCGGCGGCGCGCGGCGAGGAAATCTGCATCTCCTCCTCGCGGCTGTAGATGAAGGAGACCGGCCGCCCGGTCAGCTTGGCGCCGAGGATGGCGATCGGCTCGACGATGACGTCGACCTTGCCGCCAAAGCCGCCGCCGACGGTGCCGCCGACGAAATGCAGTCTGTTGCCGGGCATCTGCAGGATGATCGAGGCGTTGTCGAGGGTGAAGAACATCGCCTGCGTATTGGTGTAGCAGGTGAAGCGGTCGCCGCCCTCCGGCGCGACGATGCAGCCGGTCGTCTCGGTAGGCGCGTGCTCGATCGGCGACGATTGATAGGTCTGTTCGAGCACGTGATCGGCGCCGACAAAACCGGCCTCGACATCACCGAAGCGCACCTTGCGGCATTCGCCGCTGTCATAAAGGTAATAATTCCGGCCGTGATATTCGTTGACAACAGGCGCGCCGGGCTTCAGCGCTTCTTCCATGTCGAAAACGGCCGGCAGCACCTCGTAGTCGACCTTGACCTTGGCCGCCGCTTCCTGGGCGGCACGCTCGGTCTCGGCCAGCACCGCCACCACGGCTTCTCCCTTCCAGCGCACCTTGCCGTCGGCCAGCACCGTCTCGTCCTCCGGGCCGATCTGGATCAGGATCAGGATGGTGTAGACATTGTGCGGCACGTCCTTGGCGGTCAGGATTTTCACCACGCCCGGATGCTTTTCCGCCTCTGAAGTGTCGATGCTGCGGATGCGGGCGTGATGATGCGGGCTGCGCACCATCTTCAGATGCAGCATGCCTGGAAAATTGCGGTCGGCGAAATAGGCGGTCTTGCCGGTGACATGACCGGGCGAATCGGAGCGCGGTCGTGGCTGTCCGATCTCGTGCAGATCGTCCTTGCGCTGGTCGGCGAAATAGCTCTTGCGGAGTTCCATCTTTTCGACTCCCCTCAAGCCGCGTTCTGCGAATTGGACCGCGCGGCGGTCAGCACCGCCTGGATGATCGGCTCGTAGCCGGTGCAGCGGCAGATATTGCCCGACAGCGCCTCGACCACATCGTCGCGGCTGGGGTCCGGCGTGTGATCGAGCAGCACCTTGGCGGCCATGATCATGCCCGGCGTGCAGAAGCCGCATTGCGTGGCGAAGGCGTCGAGGAAGGCGCGCTGCAAAGGATGCAGCACGCCGCCTTGCGAAAGCCCCGATGTCGTGGTGATCGCCGCACCGTTGCAGGTTTCGGCCAGCGTCAGGCAGGACAGCCGCAACTCGCCGTCGATGATGATCGAGCAGGCGCCGCATGTGCCCTGATGGCAGCCGCCTTTCGGCGAGGTGTCGCCGACCTTGTCGCGCAGCGCATTGAGCAGCGTCGTGCCGCTATCGATGAATTCGGCCTTCTCCGCGCCGTTGAGCGTGAACTGAACCGGGATCTTTGCCATCTTTTGCTCCTTGCGCCGCAGCCAGACGGACATGCGCCATCGGCCTTCAGGCGAGCAGAAGCCGGCCGAGATGGACCGGCAGGACTTCGTTGCGATACCAGGCAGTGGCGACCGCATCGGTAATCGGCGAGGTGCCGTCGCTCGCGACGGCCAGCGCCGGCGCGATGCCATCGCTGGTGAGTTTCCTGCCGAGCAGCGCCTTCTCCGCCGCCTTGGCGCGCATCGGCCGGTCGGCCAGGCAGCCAAGCGCGATGTGCGCCGATGACACGGTTCCGTCCGGCGCTTGTTCCAGCACGGCGGCGATGCTTAGCACCGAGACGCCCTTCGGCTTGACCCTCGATATTTTCAGGAAGCGAAAGCCGCCTTCCAGTGGCAAGCTGAAGCCGACCGAAGTGACGATGGCGTGATTGTCTTCGCGTTTTGCCAGGAAGGTTTCGATCGGCACCTCGCCGTCATCGGTACCGACGGTTGCGCCCAATGCCAGCAGCGCGACGGTGAAATCGCCATAGGGCGCCGGGGCGAAGAGATTGCCGCCGACGGTCGCCATGTTGCGGATCGCCGGGCCGCCGACGGCGCGCGCGGCGCGGGCAAGGGAAGACAGATCCGGGTGACGGGCGATCGCCGCCATGGTCACCGAGGCGCCGATGCGAACATTGCCGCCGGAAACGGTGATGGCCGACAGCGCCGGCTCAGTCGACCTGATGAGGCCGGAGACCGAAACGTCGCCTTCATTGGCGGCGCGCACGACCAGCGTGCCGCCGCCGAGATAGCGGGTGCCGGCGGCTTTCAGCGCCGCGTTGGCGTCCTTGACCGTCGAGAAAGTCTGCAGTGCAAGCGCCATGGAACGCTCCTTTTTGTGAGCCCCATTCGGCTCAACCCTGGCCGGCGAAATGGGTCTTCAGGGCGTTAAAGCCGCCGTGGAAGACATTGGCGCCCATGCCCTCGGCCAGCTTGTCGGCTTCCTCTGGAGCCGCGTCGAAGCTGGCGGTCCATTCGGCATAGGTGCGGTCGCCATCGGTCACCCGACGCAGCTGCAGCGTCGCCTGGTGGTTGGTCAGCGGTTGCGGCGTCTCCAGGATGGAGTAGCTGACGAGGAAATTGTCGTCGGAGAAGTCGAGCAGCTTCTCGCGGATGCGGGCGCCGCTGGCGAGCTGGAAATTGCGCACGCAGCCGATCGCTCCGGCTTCGATGCCGTCCTCGATATGGCTCTCGACCATGCGCGGGTGCCAGTTCGGCAGCCCGTTGAAATCGCGTATGCGCGCCCAGACCTTTTCGACCGGTGCGTCGATGACGCTGGAGACGGTGACTTTCGCCATATGATGCTTCCCTTGCAGATAGCTGTGCCGCGAGGGTAGGGCGGCGAGCCCGGCAGCACTTATCAATGCGTCTTGAACGCCTATCAATAAGTCTGAAAAAAACGGGCAGTGTGAAAATGGCTCAGGAAATGGCCCGCGCCGCCTCGCGATAGAGTGTCGGGGGAACGCCGACATGGTCGCGGAAGAAGCGCGAGAAATTGCCCTGCGTGGTGAAGCCGAGATTGCAGGCGACCGAGATCAGCGGTTCCTGCGACCACTGCAACTGCCGCACAGCTTCCTCCATGCGCAGCGTGTTCCAGTAGACATTGGGCGTCAGATTGGTCTGCTCCTTGAACAGCGCGAAGAAGTGCGGCCGCGACAGGCCGACGCTGCGCGCCACCTCGTCGAAGCAGATGCGTTCGCAGACATTGGCCTTCATCAGCTGGATCGCCTTGCGGACACGGAAATCCTGCACGCTGTGGACGCGGGCGCGCGCCACTTGTGGCGCCGAGGCGTCGGCGGCGTCGAGCACGCTGTCGATGAAGCGCTCGATCTCGTAATTGGCGATGTCGTCGATGCTCTCATTGTCGCTGAGATGATCGAGAAGATTGGCTGCCGCCTTGTGCAGCCACGGCTCCAGCGTGATCGCCGGTGCCGAAAACAGCGGCGCGGTCGACGGCAGGTCGCGGCGCCGGCGCGCCCAGTCCGGATCGATGTAGAAGGCGAGGAACAGGCCGGGCCGGCCGTCGCGGGACAAAGCGTGGCTGTGCGGCTGGAAGGAATTGATGCCGGCGGCGGTGCCGGGCCCAAGCCGCACCGTCTCGCGGCCGATGGTCATCTCGCCGGCCGTGCCTTCCAGCCAGATGATGATATGCGCCTCGACATGGGCATGGGTGACGAAGTCGCTGGCGACGTTCAGGACAGAAACATGTCCGAACCGGCCCCAGTAGAGCCTGATCGCTTCCGTCATGGGTATATCCTCCCGCAGGCGCTGGCCTCCCTTCGCCTGCAATCGGGATAGTGCGGCTCAGTCCGGGCCTGCGTCAAGGCGCATGTGCGCGCCTGGCGCCGGCCACGCGGCGTGCCGGCCGATTTTCAGACTGAGCGATAGCAACGACAACGAATTGCGCGCGTGACCTGCGGCCTATTCGTTGCGCCGGAAATTGCGGAGCCGGTCGAACAGGACCGCCATCAGAATGGCACCGCCGATGAACACCCCCTGCCAGAAGGCGTTGATGCCGAGCAGGCCAAGGCTGTTGCGGATCACTTCGATCAGCGCCGCGCCGACGACGGCGCCAAAGGCCGTGCCCATGCCGCCGGCCAGGTTGGCGCCGCCGATGACGGTGGCGGCGATGACCTGAAGCTCCATGCCGTTGCCGAGATTGGTGGTGACGGCGCCCAGCCAGCCGGTCTGGATGATGCCGGCAAGGCCTGCCGCCAGCGCCGAGATCATGTAGACCGCGACCTTGATCTGGCGCACCGGAACGCCGGTCAGCGTCGCCGCATGCTCGTTGCCGCCGATGGCGAAGATGTGCCGGCCGAATTTCGTCCAGCGCAGGACGAAGCCGGTGATCAGCGCCAGAACGATCATGTAGAGCACCGGATTGGCGATGCCGAACACAAAGGCGCCGCCGCCCAGCGCCAGAAGCTTGTCGTGGTCAGGCCCGAACTGGAAGACGACGGTGTTGTTGGAGGCGACCATGGCCAGGCTGCGCGCGATCGACAGCATGCCGAGCGTCACCACGAAGGGCGGAAACCCGAGATAGGCGATCAGGATGCCGTTGAAGGCGCCGATGATCAGCGCCGTCGCGATCGCAGCGGCAATGCCGACCTCGATGCCGTAGCCGGCATGCATGGTCACGGCGAGCACCATCGAACACAGGCAAAGCACCGAGCCGACCGACAGGTCGATGCCGCCGGTGATGATGACGAAGGTCATGCCGAGCGCGACGATGGCGACGAAGGTGATGTTGCGGGTGATGTTGTAGAGGTTCTTCGTCGTGGCGAAGGAATCGGTGGCGACGGACAGGAACAGGCAGGCGAGGATGACCGCGATCACCACCCAGAAGGTCTGGCTGGCAAACACCCTGGTCAGCAAAGTGTGCTGTTTCTGCGCGATCGTCTGGTCAAGAGTTACTGCCATCGTCGACCTTTATCTGCTTGCGTGGTGAAACCGGCTGGCATCAAACCTGTTCGATGGCGCCGGTGATGAGCCCGGTGACTTCCTCGGGCGAACTCGACGCGATCGTCTTGTCGGCGACCTTGCGGCCGCGCCGCATGACGATGACGCGGTCGGCAACGTCAAAGACGTCGGGCATGCGGTGGCTGATCAGCACGACGGCAATGCCCTGGTCGCGCAAATGGCGGATCAGGTTCAGCACCTCGGCGACCTGCCGGACCGAGATCGCCGCCGTCGGCTCATCCATCAGCACGATCTTGGCCTGCGAAAGCATGGTGCGGGCGATCGCCACCGCCTGGCGCTGGCCGCCCGACATCTGCTTGACCAGATCGCGCGGGCGGGTTTCGGATTTCAGCACGGCAAAGATCTGGCCGGCGCGCTTGTACATGGCGGCGTAGTCGAGGATGCGAAACGGCCCGACGCCGCGGCGCAGCTCGCGGCCGAGATAGACATTGGCGGCGGCCGTCAGATTGTTGCACAACGCCAGATCCTGATGGACGATCTCGATGCCGTGCTGGCGCGCTTCCACCGGCTTGTGCAGGATCAGCTCCTTGCCGTCCATCTGCATCGTGCCATGGCTTGGGCGGAAGTTGCCGGCGATCATCTTGACCAGCGTCGACTTGCCGGCGCCGTTGTCGCCCATCAGCCCGACCACCTGTCCGGCCTCGATCGACAGCGAAACGTCGTTGACGGCCTGGATGGCGCCGAAATGTTTTGAGATGTTGGCGAGTTCGAGAACCGGCACCAGTCTGCTTCCTCCGTGCTTTCGGCCTGCGATCCTGTCGCGGCCTCGTTCTTCCCAGCTCCTCCCGGGAACCGCGCTTTCGCCCATTTACGCATATGCCCCCTTGCCGTCAACAGCGGCTTCTTTCGAAAAATCCGTTTTGTAGGACAAATAGCAATTGACGTCCGTCGCAAGCCGATATTAGCTAGGCGTCGGAGGAGATTATGCCGATCTCCTGCCCCGGTTCGCCGGGGCTGAGCAGGCGGAGGTTTATCGGTCGAGGATCTGGCAGCGTCCCTATCGCGCTGGTCTGCAACCGCATCTGGAAATTCTTATCGGCCCGGCTTGACGACACGAGCGCTCGCGAAACGAACCTCTGTCATCGCGCATCCGGGCTGGTCTGTGTGGCGGGCACGCCGTGTCCGTCTGTTTCAAGGGAGGACTGAAATGAGGAAGTCACTATTGCTCGCTGCCGTCGCCATGCTGGCGCTGGGCGCCGGGCCGGCTTTGGCCAAGAAACAGCTCGTCATCGTGGTCAAGGGGCTCGACAATCCGTTCTTCGAGGCCATCAACCAGGGTTGCCAGAAATGGAACAAGGAAAACGCCGACTCGGAGTATGAGTGCTTTTACACCGGTCCGGCATCGACCTCGGACGAGGCCGGCGAAGCCCAGATCGTCCAGGACATGCTGAGCAAGCCGGACACGGTGGCGATGGCGATTTCGCCGTCCAACGCACCGCTGATCGCGCAGACGATCAAGAGCGCCAATCCGTCGATCCCGATCATGACGCTCGACGCCGACCTCAGCAAGGAAGATGCGGCGCTGCGCAAGACCTATCTCGGCACCGACAACTACCTGATGGGCTACAAGATCGGCGAGTACATCAAGAAGGCCAAGCCCGACGGTGGCAAGATCTGCACCATCCAGGGCAATCCCGCGGCCGACAACATCCTGCGCCGCGCCCAAGGCATGCGTGACGCGCTTACAGGCCAGAAGGATCTGCCGGCGCTCGCCGGCGAGGGCGGCTGGACCGAGGTCGCCGGCTGCCCGGTGTTCACCAATGACGACGGTGCCAAGGGCGTGCAGGCGATGACCGATATCCTCGCCGCCAATCCCGATCTCGACGCCTTCGGCATCATGGGCGGCTGGCCGCTGTTCGGCGCGCCGCAGCCCTATCGCGACCTGTTCAAGCCGATGGCCGACAAGATCGCCAAGAACGAGTTCGTCATCGGCGCCGCCGATACGATCGGTGAGGAAGTGGCCATTGCCAAGGAGGGCCTGGTGACCGCATTGGTCGGCCAGCGGCCGTTCGAGATGGGCTACAAGGCGCCCTCGGTGATGATCGACCTGGTCGAAGGCAAGCCCGTCGCCGATCCGGTCTTCACCGGTCTCGACGAGTGCACCAAGGATACGGTCGATACCTGCATCCAGAAGTAGGTTCGCATTTTCGGGGCGTCCGCTCGACGGGCGCCCCGTCACGCCGGTTCACGAAAATCTACGAGGTGACGTGGCTGGGGCGAACCGCTCCTGCTTTGCCGCGCCTTGAGTTCAGCCTGTGCCGGGGAACATGGATGTCGGACGCCAGATCGAAAAAGCGACTTATCACGGTCAAGGGACGGGCTACGGTCAAGGCACGGGCCAAGGTCAAGGCACGGGCCAAGGTCAAGCCGCCGGTCGCCCGCCCGGCCGGCGCCCGCCGGACCGACGCGGCGCTGATCCCCGGATCGAGCGTGCATGCGTCGCTGGCCAACGAGATCGGACTCAGGATCGTGCGCGGCGACTATCCGCCGGGAACCATCCTGCCCAACGAGGCCAAATGGTCGGAGACTTTCGACGTCAGCCGCTCGGCGGTGCGCGAAGCGATCAAGATGCTGATGGCCAAGAGCCTGCTGGCCTCACGTCCCAAGATCGGCAGCTGGGTCGAGCCGAAAGAGCGCTGGAACCTGCTCGATCGCGACGTGCTGGCCTGGTATGCGACGGCGCCAGATCGCGAAATGTTCCTGCGCACGGTCCAGGAGTTCCGTCACATCATCGAGCCGGAAGCCAGCGCCTTTGCGGCGATCCGGCGCAGCGACGAGCAGATGGCCGAGATCAGCCAGGCCTGCCGGGAGATGGGCGAGGCGGCGACGCTGCCGGAGCGCACCCGCGCCGACACGCGTTTTCACCTGGCCATCCTGCGCGCCTCTGGCAATGACCTCCTGGTGCCGCTCGGCGTGCTGATCGAATCGGCGCTCGATCATCTCTTCGTTTTCGTCACGCGCGAGACCAGCGACCAGCCTCGGGCGCAGGCGCTGCATGAGGCGATCGAGAAGAACATCCGCCTCCGGCGGCCGGCGGCAGCCCGCACCGCGGTGCACCGACTGCTCGCCAACACCGACGAGGTTATCGGGCGGTCGCGGCGGTAAGGTCAAACGCAATCGCTCTGAACGGCCAGGGAGCGGCGACTTGGAAGACTCACGTCGGGCCTGAAACCCCATATGCTTCGTTGACCTCGTCAGAGCGAGGAACGAACCCATTTGCCAGCACTCTTGCTGAGGAGTATCCTTTTGCGCAAAGCTGGCGGTGAGTGTCGGTTGAGAGGGGGAGCATGGCCAGACTTGTCGCACTCTACAAGACTCCGAAAGACGTGGCCGCCTTCGACCGTTACTATGTTTCGACCCACATTCCTCTGGCCAAAGCCATTCCCGGCTTGAGGAAATACGAAATCAGTGATGGCGGCGTCCATTCGCCGGGTGGGGCCTCAGGCTATCATCTTGTTGCTACGCTCTACTTCGATTCCGTTGCGGATATTCAAGCGGCCTTAGCGTCCCCCGAGGGTCGGGCCACGGCGGCTGATCTTGGCAATTTTGCAGATGGCGGAGTGGAGCTAATACTCTTTGAGACTAGGGAAGTCTGAACCTCGCACAATCCGACCCCAGCAAAGTTTCAACGGCTACCACTATCCGTTCCCGGGCGTTGGCCAAGTCGTGAAGGAGGGCGATGGCTTTCGCTGCCTGCCGGCGGACTGGGTCTGGGATAGAGAAACCTGACCTGTTTGCGTTTCCTGGGCGATCTGCTGTCGGCGGATGTCACGCCTAAATGTCGATTGACACGGATCGCGGTTCTCAACGACGTCCCGTGGAAAAGCCACTGTCACCAACCGATCCGCCATCAAGTGGCCGTCAAGGCGGGACTGGAAATCCGCTGGGGCGCGTGAGCCATCGAAGAGGGCTTCTGAAGCATTGATGGCGTTTTCCGAGCGCCCACTTGGTGTATTAGATGTCGGATGTCATCTGCAGTATGACCGTAGATTGCCATGATCGTCAGGATGATCGGCTCGCTCAGGAGATCGTCAAGCGTAGGTTCACGCTCTCGCGTCATGGGTCGCCTCAAAATTCTTGTTTATTCCCGCACCTTCTCCTCGAACGATGACAGTGAGACGGCGTTCGGGGAACTCCTCAAAAAGAGGTAGTCTGCATCGTCATTGTCGACGACTGATATGGGTGCAGGTTGCCGCCATCAACGGCTGGAGCTTGTCCCTTCTCCCCGTTTTCCACGGGGAGAAGGTTGCGGCAGCCGGATGAGGGGCAGCGCCAACCTGACCAGATACAGCGAGCCGAGCGCCTCAAATCGTCTGTTTCTTCCCATCCTTCGTCGGCGTCAAATCGACGCCGTTGACCTTGCCGATATGCGTCGCCAGCATCGGCACATATTGATCGGCGGGCCCAGCGGCGAATGCGCCGGCGAAGGCGTTCTTGGTGGCATTGCCGAGCGGGTTGGCGATGCCGGCGGCACCGGCCATCGATTCGAGATAGGTGAGGTCCTTGAAGGCGTTGGCGATGGTGAATTTGTGCGCGTCGCGGTCGCCTTCAAGCGTCCAGCACATAAAAGTCTGGTAGAAGCCGCAATCCATGCGGCCGTTGCGGATGACGCTGTCGAAGCGCGGCGGCGAGATGCCGACCTTTTCGGCCAGCGCCAGCGCCTCGGAATAGATCGCCGCATAGCCCAGCGAGATGAAATTGTTGAGCAGCTTCATGCGGTGGCCGTCGCCGGTGTCACCGATATGGACGATGCGTCCGGCCCAGGTGTCGAGCACTGGCTTCAGCCGGGCAAAGACCGCGTCGGATGCACCGACCATGGCGTCGAGCGTGCCTTCCCAGGCCTCCTTCGGCGTGCGGCTGAGCGGGGCATCGACATAGTCGACGCCGAGCCCCTTGAGTTCGGCGGCAAGCGCCACCGTCGAGGTCGGGTCGGAGGTCGAGCAATCGACGATCACCGAACCCTTGTTCAGGCCCTCCTTGAGGCCGCCCGGCCCGCGGATGATGGCCTCGACCTCGCGCGAGCCGGTGACGCAGATGAAGACGATATCGGATGCCACTGCCACCTCGCGCGAGGTCGCGGCTTCCTTCGCACCGCGGTCGAGCATGTCTTGCGCCGGTGCGCGGTTCTTGCGGCCGAGAAACGTCAGGGAATAGCCCTTGTCGACGATGTTCTTGGCGATCCCGTGTCCCATCAGGCCAAGGCCGATGAAGCCGATCTTTTCGCTCGCGGCGGTGGTGTTCATGGCGTGTAATCCTGTGTTGCGGTCTCGATGACGGCGCCGCACTTCGGCAGGCGAATTGTTGAAGCGGGTTTTTGCCGCAAGCGGTTGGCAGACGATTGCAGAGTTCGATATTGTCTGACAATACACATGAATCCTGGAGAATGTGGAGAGCAAAATGACGAAGCGGATCATGTTCACCGGCGGCAGCGGCAAGGCCGGGCGTCATGTCGTGCAGTATCTGGTCGAGCAGGGCTGCCAGGTGCTCAACATCGACACCAAGCCGCTCGACAATCCCAAGGTGCGCACCTTGATCACCGACATCACCGACAGCGGGCAGGTGTTCAATGCGCTGTCGAGCTATATAGGCCTGCATGAATTCGACCCGTCGCTGCGCGCGCAGCCGGTCGATGCCGTGGTGCATTTCGCGGCGATCCCGCGCATCATGATCACGCCCGACAACGAGGTGTTCCGCATCAACGCGCTCGGCACCTACAATGTCATCGAGGCGGCGGCAAAACTCGGCATCCGCAAGGTGGTGATCGCCTCCAGCGAGACGACCTATGGGCTGGTCTTCGCCAACGAGCCGCGCGACCCGACACATTTCCCGCTCGACGAGGATTATGACGTCGATCCAATGGACAGCTATGCGCTGTCGAAGATCGTCAACGAGAAGACGGCGCGCGCCTTCGCGCTGCGCAGCGGCATCGACATCTACGCCTTGCGCATCGGCAACGTCATCGAGCCGCATGAATATTCGCTGTTCCCGAAATGGTTCGCCGATCCAGGTTTCCGCAAGCGGATCGCCTGGAGCTATATCGACGCGCGCGACCTCGGCCAGATCACGCTGCGCGCCATCGAGACGGACGGGCTCGGCTATCAGGTGTTCAACGCCGCCAATGACGACACCTCGTCCGACCTGCCGACGGCCGAACTGTTGAAGCGGTTTTATCCCGGCGTGCCGGTCAAGGGTGAGCTCGGCGAATACGAGACGCTGCTTTCCAACCGCAAGGCGCGGGATATGCTCGGCTTCCGCCCGGAACACAGCTGGCGGAAATACGTCAGGACGGCGTGACGAGGCCGACGCATCCCGGCTGATCTGTGCACAGAAGCAGGCTTTGCCGCCCGAGGCTGTTGCGGTGCTTGACAGCTTTCGCAATCCGGACTTTGTGAACGCATGCGGGACGGCAAGCCGAATAAGCCAAAAACACCGGCCAGGGCGGCTTCGGCCGAGCGCCCGGCTGTCGTTCGCCGTGCCGATACGGCGCGCATGCCTGGGGCGAGCGTGCATGCGTCGCTGGCCAACGAAATCGGTCTCAGGATCGTGCGCGGCGACTATCCGCCGGGAACCATCCTGCCCAACGAAGCCAAATGGTCCGAAACCTTCGACGTCAGCCGCTCGGCGGTGCGCGAAGCGATCAAGATGCTGATGGCCAAGAGCCTTTTGGCCTCACGCCCCAAGATCGGCAGCTGGGTCGAGCCGAAAGAGCGCTGGAACCTGCTCGACCGCGACGTGCTGGCCTGGTACGCGACCTCGCCCGACCGCGAGGTGTTCCTGAACACGGTGCAGGAGTTCCGCCACATCATCGAGCCGGAAGCGACCGCGTTTGCCGCGATGCGGCGCACAGACGAGCAGATGGCCGAGATCAGCCGGGCCTGCCGGGAGATGGGCGCGGCGGCGACGCTGCAGGAGCGGACCCGTGCCGACACCCGTTTTCATCTGGCGATCCTGCGCGCCTCCGGCAACGACCTCCTGGTGCCGCTCGGCGTGCTGATCGAATCGGCGTTCGATCATCTGTTCGCCTATACGACGCGGGAACTGGACGATCTGCAGCACGCGCAGAAGCTGCACGAGGCGATCGAAAAGAACATCCGCCTGCAGCGGCCGGATGCGGCACGCAACGCGGTGCGCAAGCTGTTGGCCAATACCGACAGCGTCATCAAGTCGCGCTGATATAGCGCGGGACCACTGCAGCGCTTCATCTCGATCTTTCTTCGCCGTCCGCAATCTCCCCGTCCGCAATCTCGTTGTCGGCATCGGCCAGCGCACCGGTCAAAAACCAGGCTTCGGTTTCAGCCATTCCCTTAAGGGCGATGCTGCCGCGGCGCTCGAAGGCGAAGCGATGGTCGACCATCGCCATCAATTGAGCCGAGACCTGAATGCGGCCGGGCTCGCCATGAGCCTCCATGCGCTGAGCGACATTCACCGCGTCGCCCCAAACGTCGTAGGAGACGCGCAGGTCACCGATCACCCCGGCGACAACCACGCCGTTGTGGATGCCGATCCGCAAGGAGAGCCGGTGGCCTCCCAATGCCTTGTGCCGGCTCATTTCATGCTGCATCTCGAGCGCTAGCCGGCAGATCGCGACGGCGCCGCGTTGAGCGTCGCCGTCGAGGCCGCCGACGGCCATATAGCTGTCGCCGATCGTCTTGATCTTATCGACGCCGTTGCTTGTGCAGAGTCCGTCGAAGCTGCAGAACAGCTCGTCCAGCCATCCGACCAGCTCATCGGGTCCGACTGCATTGGCCGCGGCTGTGAAGCCTGCGAGGTCGGCAAACATGATGCTCGCCGACGGTACTTTGTCGGCGATGCGCGGTTCTTCTCCGCGTTTGAGGCGCGCCACTATCGCCCGGGGCAATATCACGTCGATCAGCGATTCCGAGCGGGCGAATTCCTGTGAAAGCTCGATCTCGGCACGGCGCAGCGCTGTGAGGGCGTAGGCGATCAACAGGAGGTTGATGATCATCGTGTTTATGAGCGCCTGAACCGCCAGCGTTTCCCGAAAACCGGCCTGTTGGGGCATTACGAAGCCAGTCGGGCGCCCGAAATAAAGCGTCGCGACCAAGGCCAGGAACGCCGCTGCGTAGAAGATCAAGAACTGCCGCCACTGCTCGATGCCGAAAATGAACAGCAGGAAAGCGGCAAGCGTAAAGTAGATCTGAAGGCCGCTGTCCAGACCGAGCGCCAGAACCACATAAGTGTGGCCGCCGATGGTCAAGGTCGACAGGGCGATCGCTCCAAGATTCTCACCATAGCGTTGCAGCCGGTGCAGCCGGTGCACGGACAGGGCAAGAACGGTCACCACCGCATTGTAAATATGCAGCGGCATCAAATCCCAGGGGAAGAGGACGGCATTCAGCAGCAGATGCGAAAAGGCGTTGAGCGCGATGGCGAATGCGCCGATATTGGTGAAAATCTGCCGCCGGCGGATATCGGGATCTTCAGCCGTGACACCCAATTGGACAAGGCGCGAAATCCAGGGCGGGGTCTGACGCCGGCGCGATCGGCTCTTCGGGGTTAGCTCGTGCAGCCCGGCCATCGTCAGGCATTCATCGCAACCGAGATACGCCGGTTGAGTTCCGCCGGGTTTGTAAGAACGAGCGCACCGCGCGCCTTCGCAATTAGCCCGTCCCGGACAAGCGCCGATAATTCGCGTGACACCACCTCACGGCGAGAACCTATGCGCGCGGCGAGGTCGTTCTGCAGTGGCGGTGGCGTTATGATCCGCTCACCGCTGCTGCCGCTTCGCAGCCGCGACAGGCGCAGCAATTCGCACAAAAGCCTCGGCCTCACCTGCAGGAACGAATATTCCGCAAGGCGCGTGTTCAGGCTGCGTATCCTATCGGCCAGCAGCGCGAGGAAATGCAGGGCGAACGCCGGATTGTCGTGGAGCAACCCTGAAAAGAACGGAGCAGGCATCACCACCAGATCTGAACGGTGGAGTGCGGTGACATTGGCAGCGCGCGGCCGGCCGTCGATGGCCGCCAGTTCGCCGAAACATCCACCCACTCCCAACTCGCCAAGGATCACCTCTTTGCCGACTGGAGAGCGATAGAGAATGAGGACCCGGCCCGACACCAGGAAATAGACATCGGTGCTCGGATCCTCGAAATCGATGATCATCTGATTGGCGTCGACGCTCATCCGTCTGCAGCGCTGCGAAATACGCACGCGCGTATCGGCGTCGAGTGTCTCGAACACTGGAATGGCATCCAGATCGGTCATCTTCCCAACCCGCCACCGCAAAAAAGTGACGCTGGCCCTTCCGGGACATAGTGGCCGCGTCGTGGCGGACTGGCAAGCAAAGAGCGCCCAGCTTGATGATGTGACCGAATGCACATCGTAAAAGTTCGGGGCACGGCATGATCATCTCCATCGAAGGACGATTGGCGCTCTTCGCGAAACCCAGGGAGGAACGAACATGACCAGCAAACTTATCGGCATCGCAACAGCAGCCACCATCGCCATCGCAGCGCTCGCATCGACGGCTTCCGCAGCACCATTGGCGGCCTTCGGCAATACACCATCGGCGGCCTTCGGCAACACTGGGCAGCAGAGCCAGGCTGCCGGCGATTTTGTCGTCAAGATCGGCCATCGCAGCCATCGTCATGGCCACGGTCACGGCCACCGCTGGCACAAGCGTTTCGGCTTCTACGACTATTATCCCGTCTATGATTATCCCGGCTATAGCTGCTGGACCAAGAAGAAGATTTTCACCAAGCATGGCATTTTCTGGAAGAAGATCTGGATTTGCGGTTGAACCATAGCTTGGACACACCGAGGCCCGGCCAATTGCTGCCGGGCCTCTTTTGTATTTGGCTGCCGTGGCCCCCCTATGCCTTCGTCATCCTGCAGGCGTCTCAGTGTTCTCTCGGGCGGCCAAACGCGGCGCGCAGTTCGTCCTTGGCATCCTCCAGCACTTTCTTCTGCTTGGCCGGCAGGTTCGTGCCGGCGCGGTTGATGTAGAAATTCAGCATCGACATGGCGGACTGGAACGGCTCGGCCTTGCGCCGGTCGCTGTGCTCGGCCGATCGCTTCAACGAGGCTGCGATCTTCTTGGGGTCGTGGGATTCGAAGATATGGTCCTCGAGGTCCAGCGCATCGCTGTGCTCGGTGACCTCGGCCGACCATTTCCTTTTCGCGGTCATGACAAACTCCTTCTTCCTTCTATTGGCCTATTGGCGAGTTTGATGAAAAACTCCGGGAAGGCGGCCACCGTTCCACTGCAGCTCAAATCTCTGGAGCCACGCAATTGCGCGATGTGGCGCTGCACGGCGCCGCCAATCCTGCCGATAGTGGTGTCGAACCCGTCGACTTGCGCACAACCGCGGACAGGAAACGCCTTGACCACAACCGCCTCCAGCCGGCCGAGCAGCCCCGGCATAGACAGCGCCTATGCCTGGCTGCGGCTCGGCATCTCGATGCTGCTGGCGACGATCGGCGGTGTCGGCATGTGGGCGGTGGTCGTGGTGCTGCCCGCCATGCAGGCCGAATTCGGCGTCGATCGCGCCGCCGCTTCGATGCCCTATACCGCGACCATGGCCGGTTTCGCCGTCGGCAATGTGCTGGTCGGCCGCGCCATCGACCGCATCGGCTACTGGATACCGGCGCTCATTGCCTCGGTGACGCTCGGTACCGGGTTCCTGCTGGCGTCGCTGACCACTTCGATCCTGCAGTTCACCCTTGTCCAGGGACTTTTGATCGGCGTCGGCACGTCGGCGATTTTCGGGCCGCTGATCGCCGACATCTCGCACTGGTTCAACCGCCGCCGCGGCGTCGCGGTGACGGCTGCCGCCGCCGGCAGCTATCTCGCCGGGGTGATCTGGCCGTTGGCAATGCCCTACGTCATACAGAGCGAGGGTTGGCGCTTCACCTATGCCGCAATCGGCGTCGTCTGCCTCGCCACCATGCCGCCGCTGATCATGCTGCTCAGGCGCGGCGCACCACATGCCGCCGCTCCCGGTTCACCCGGCAGCCGGCCGGTCCAGCCGATCACGCTGTCACCGGCAGCGCTGCAGGTGTTGCTCGTCGTCGCCGGCCTTGGCTGCTGCGTGGCGATGTCGATGCCGCAAGTCCATATCGTCGCCTATTGCATGGATCTCGGCTACGGCGTGG
This sequence comes from Mesorhizobium sp. WSM4819, assembly GCF_055811215.1. Lineage (NCBI taxonomy): Bacteria > Pseudomonadati > Pseudomonadota > Alphaproteobacteria > Hyphomicrobiales > Phyllobacteriaceae > Mesorhizobium > Mesorhizobium sp. WSM4819. The sequence goes on along the minus strand of NZ_JBVVQO010000020.1, from coordinate 62,198 downwards.
CGCGAGGCGCCGACATGCTGTCGATCATGATGGCGGCGGGCGTCGTCAGCCGGCTGGCGTCCGGCTTCCTTGCCGATCGCATCGGCGGCGTGAAAACCCTGCTGATCGGCTCGGTGCTGCAAGCCCTGTCGCTGTTGTTCTACATCCCCTTCGACGGGCTCGCGTCGCTTTACGTCGTCTCGCTGGTCTTCGGCCTGTCGCAGGGCGGCATCGTGCCTTGCTATGCCATCATCGTGCGCGAATACATGCCCGCCAAAGAGGCCGGCCAGCGCGTCGGCATCGTCATCATGGCAACTATCTTCGGCATGGCAATCGGCGGCTGGATGTCGGGCTGGATCTACGATCTGACCGGCTCCTACGCCGCCGCGTTCCTCAACGGCATCGCCTGGAACCTGCTGAACATAGCGGCCATGGTGCTGCTGTTGTGGAAGGCGCGGCGCAGCGCCGCGGCGATGGCCTGAGCACCGACCCCGCTGGCCAGAGCGATGGCAGCGACATGGGGTAGGCCCCCGTGACGCGGAGCCCGGTCCAGGTTCCTGCTTGACGTACACATATCTCGGCGGTTATTGGTTTTCAATAGCCAGAGAGTTATCGATCGCCATGTCACAGCCCCACGAGATCCTCTTCAAAACGCTTGCCGATCCGACGCGACGGGCCATCTTCGAGCGGCTGTGTCGCGACGGAGACCAGACCGTCGCGGCCCTGACCGCTCGGGCCGGGGTCTCACAACCGGCCGTGTCAAAACATCTTGGGGTGCTGAAGCAGGCCGGGTTGGTGCGCGACCGGCACGAAGGCCGCAACACGCACTACAGCGCGGAGTTCGGCGCCCTGGCGCCGCTGATCGACTGGACAAACCAAATGGCTGGGTTCTGGCAAAGCCGGTTCGACAACCTCGAAGATCTGCTCAAAAGGATGGACCAATGACCAATACCGAGACCGAAACGCGCGCCGTCATTGTTGAACGGGAGGTCGCTTTTCCGCCGGAAAAGATCTGGCGCGCGCTGACCCAATCACACCTGATCGAGGAGTGGCTGATGAAGAACGATTTCAAGCCAGACGAGGGGCACCGTTTCAATCTGAGCGCGGACTGGGGGACGGTCGACTGTCAGGTCCAGGCAGTCGAGCCCAACAAGATGCTGTCTTACACGTGGGATACCAAGGATCTCAGAAGTGTCGTCACGTGGACGCTCACCCCTACGAGCACAGGGACCCATCTGCGCATGGAGCAGTTGGGCTTCCGGCCGGACCAGCAGCAGTACTATCAGGGCGCCCAACACGGATGGCAGCGGTTCTTTGCGAAGCTGGAGCAGGTCCTGGCGCGAATAGAATAGGCGTGCCGGCGCCATAGGCATCTGCGGGCGAAACGCAATGCCCAACAAGAAATCTGTCAACGAAACAAGGTAGCAAAAAAAGCCGCCAAGCGGGTCGCCCGATCCGCTTCAACTCGTCTTCAGAGGAGGTCCCAAATGAACTGGAACACGTGGATCCGGCAATTCCACCGCTGGCTGTCGGTCATTTTTACGGCGGTCGTCGCTGCCATCTTCATCACCTTGGGCGTAGGTGTCGAGCCGGCCTATTGGGTATATCTCATGCCGCTGATCCCGCTCGGCCTGCTCATGCTCAGCGGTCTCTATCTGTTCGCGTTGCCCTATGCCACGAACTGGCGCAGCGGACGACGCACGGCGTAGAAGACCGAGCACGGTGGACGACAAGACGCCCGCTCACCACCCACAGCCGAAATTCAAACAGTGGCGCTACCCGAGTTCGGGTAGCTGTCTTGCCCGGTTCGCTTGACAATGGGGTAAGGCTGCGCGACGCCAGACGGGTGTGGCAAGTCGGGTGTGGCAAGTCGGGTGCGGCAAGTCGGGTTGGCATGGCGACAGTGGCAAAGACGCTGAACAGCATTTCGCGGCCGCGCTTCGGCGAGGGCGCCGCGTTCGGGACCAGGCTATGACCAAACCGCGCTCGCGCCGTGGCGGCGGCCGTCCGACGATCGCCGATGTCGCGCGCAAGGCCGGCGTCGGCGCTATTACCGTCTCCCGTGCCTTGCGCGAGCCGGAGCGCGTTTCGGAGGATCTGCGCCGCCAGATCCAGGCTGCTGTCGATGAGCTCGGCTATCTGCCCGATCCGAATGCGCGAGCATTGGCTTCGGCGCGCGCCGAGGTCTTTGGCGTGCTGGTGCCGTCGCTCACCAACAGCGTCTTTGCCGAAGTGCTGCGCGGCATCTATGACAGCCTGTCGGACAGCTCCTGCCGCATCCAGTTCGGCAACACCCATTATTCCGGCCTCGAGGAGGAACGGCTGCTGCAGGTGTTCGGCCCGCAGCGCCCGGCGGCGCTGATCGTGGCGGGCATCGACCAGACGCCAGTTTCGCGAAGACTGCTCGAGACGGCCGGCTGCCCGGTGGTGCAGGTCATGGAGACCGGGCCCGATCCGGTCGACATGATGGTCGGCTTCTCGCATTTCGACGGCGGCAGGGCGGCGACTGAGCACATGATCGAAATGGGCTATCGCCGCATCGGCTTCATCGGCGCGCGCATGGACCCGCGCTCGCAGCGGCGTCTGGCCGGGTATCGCGCGGCGATGGAGGCGGCCGGCCTGTTCGACGCGCGGCTTGTCACCACCACGCCGGTGCCGTCCAGCGTGACGCTCGGGCGCGAATTGTTTCGCGACGCGCTGGCCAAGATGCCGTCGCTGGACGGGGTTTTCTGCAACAATGACGACATCGCGCTCGGCGCGCTGTTCGAGTGCCACCGCGCCTCGATCGCCGTGCCGAAGACGATCGGCATCACAGGCTTCAACGATCTCGACATGATGGAAGTGGCTTTCCCCTCGGTCACCAGCATCCGGACGCCTCGCTACGAGATCGGCCGGCTGTCGGTCGCCATGGCGCTCGCGGCGATTGCAGGCAAGCGGCCGCAACAGCCGGTCGTCGATCTCGGCTTCGAACTCAAGCGCCGTGAGAGCACTTCCCGCTGAAAGCACTTCCCGCTGAAAGCACTGGGCGCTGAAAGGACTTGCAGGCATCGCGAAATGCCGCTTTACTCTACGTCATGGTAGCGCTACCAGTTTTATCCAGGCGAAAGCTCGCGAAACAGCGAAAGTCTGTTTATTATATATAAGCGACAGCTGATGCTTGTTTATTATGTATAATATGATAGTTTTTATTCCGGTTTACTGAGCTACGAGGGAGGAGATCGGGTTGGCATTCGGCCACCCTGAAAGCGCGACGGCAAGGCAGGAGGTGCCGAGCCAGGCACGCGAGACGCGTAAGAACAATCAGAAACTGCAACTGGGAGGAATATCGATGATCAAGTCACTCGTAGGTGGCGTCGTCGCCGCCACTGCATTCGTCATGCTGAGTTCGTCGGCGCTCGCCGAACCCGAAATCGTCGCAGGCCCATCCGCCGAGCCGGAATGCTTCGCGCCATGGGCCGCCGACACGCAGTTCTTCAAGTTTCCCAAGAAGGAAGGCCCGTACCGCGTCGCGCTCGCCAATGGCTATATCGCCAACACCTGGCGCATCCAGATGGTGCAGACGGCAAAAGCCTATGCGGCGCAGCCGGAGGTCGCGGCCAAGCTCAAGGAATTCAAGGTCGTCTCGACCGGCGAAGACGTGCCGGCGCAGATATCGGCGATCAACAATTTCATCGATTCCGGCTATGACGCGGTCGTCGTCAACGCGCAGAATCCGACGGCGTTCGGTCCGGTCATCAAGCGCGCCAAGCAAGCCGGCGTCGTGCTGGTCGCCTTCGACAACATCCTCGACACCAAGGACGCCATCAACGTCAATGTCGACCAGAAAGGCCTTGGCGAGTTGTGGGCCAACTGGCTGATCAAGCATATCCCCAATGGCGGCAAGCTCCTCGAGGTGCGCGGCGTTGCCGGCACGTCGGTCGACACCGACCGCCACAACGGCATCCATGAGGCCCTCGACGCTTCGGGCAAGAAGTGGGAGGTCACCGAAGTCGTCGGCAAATGGGACGATGGCGTCGCGCAAAAGGCTACGGCCGACGCGATCGCCACCAACGGTCCCTTCGACGGCGTCACCGGGCAGGGCGGCGACACCGGCATCGTCCAGGCGATGATCGACGCCAAGCATCCGTTCGTGCCGTTCGGCGGCGAAACGGAGAATGGCTTTCGCAAATTCTGCGCCAAGTTTGCCTCAGAAGGGCTGAAATGCTCGTCGGCCGGAACCGGACCCGCCCAGGTGGCGGTCGCCGTCAAGACGGCGATCGCCGCGCTCGAAGGCCAGGTCGTCCCGCAGGCGGTGAAGCTGCCGCTGGCGATCGTCGAGGATCCGAACCTCAAGGAGGGCGAGGACTATTTCCCCGACCAGTCCGACAATTTCTTCGTCGGCAATTCCTTCCCGACCTGCGGCATCAATTTCACCGCGCAGGAAATCATGGGCCAGAGCAAGGAGAACCAGTAGGCTGATCGCTCGGCGCCGCGGGTATTACGCGGCGCCGGTCCCGAAGAACAAGCGCCTTGGGAGGGGCCGATGGACGGTGCGGTTCCGCTCTTCCGCATGGAGGGCATATCCAAGCGCTATGGCGGTGTGCGGGCGCTGGAAAAGGCCGAGCTTTCGGTCACGCCAGGCAGCATCCACGCCATCCTCGGCGAAAACGGCGCCGGCAAATCGACGCTGATCAAAGTCATGGCCGGCGTCGTCGCGCCTGACGAAGGCCGCATGATGCTGGACGGAAGCGAGGTGAGCTTCGCGTCGCCGGCCGCGGCCAACCAGGCCGGCATCGTCTGCATCTTCCAGGAATTGTCGCTCGTCCCCGAACTCAGCGTCGCCGACAACATCGTCATTTCCGATCCGCCGAAACGGTTCGGCATGATCGACCGCAAGGCGCAGCGGCGCATCGCGGAGGAAGCCCTGGCGCGTGCAGGCGCCGCCGACATCCACCCACTGGCGCTGGTCAAGGATCTTCCGCTTTCAAGACGGCAGATGGTCGAGATCGCCAAAGCACTTGCCAGGAAGCCGCGCATCCTGATCCTCGACGAGGCGACCTCGGCGCTGACCGCGGCCGACGTCGCCAAGATTTTTGGCGTCTTGAAACGGCTGCGCTCGGAAGGGTTGGCGCTGCTCTACATCTCGCATCGGATGAACGAGATCGCCGAACTGGCCGACCAGTGCACGGTGTACCGCAACGGCCGCAACGTCGCCAGCTATGCTGCGGGCTCGAAGAGCGACAATGAAGTCGTCGAGTTGATGATCGGCCGCGAATACAGCCATATTTTTCCACCGAAGCCGGTGCGCGCCCCGGCTATAACCGCTCCGGTGCTTGAGGCGCGAAAACTGTCGTGGACCGACCGGCTGGACAATATCTCGCTGACGGTCGGGGCAGGCGAGGTCGTCGGCCTCGGCGGCCTCGACGGCCAGGGCCAGCGCGAATTGCTGCTCGCCTTCTTCGGCGTGCTGCGCGGCCTCAGCGGCCAGATACTGATCGACGGCAAGCCGGTGGCGATCGCCAGCCCGGCCAAGGCCCGCGGTGACCGGATCGGCATGGCGCTGATCCCGGAGGACCGCAAGACCGAAGGCCTGATGCTGCCGATGACGGTGCGCGAAAACCTCTCCTTCGCCGCACTCGACCGGTTGTCCAGGGCCGGCATCATCGACCGTGCCGCCGAACAGCGGCTGATCGACGACATGGTCGCCCTGCTGGCGATCAAGACGGCCGGCCTCGACATCCCGGTTGGCGCGCTGTCCGGCGGCAACCAGCAGAAGGTGGTCATCGCCAAATGGCTGATGCGGCAGCCGCGCATCATCCTGCTCAACGACCCGACGCGCGGCATCGACGTCGGCACCAAGCAGGAACTGTATCAACTGATGCGCAAGCTTGCCGACCAGGGCGCGGCGATCCTGTTTTACTCGACCGACTATGACGAGCTGATCGGCTGCTGCGACCGGGTGCTGGTGCTCTATGACGGGGCGGTCAAGCGCGAGCTGGTCGGCGCCGAGATCACCGAGCGGGCGCTGATCGCCAGCGCGCTCAACATCCATGGCGAAGAGATGAAAGGCAAACGCATGGCGAAGACGCCAGCCCGAGGAGCAGACGCGTGAAGGATTGGCGCTACTGGCTTGCCGAACAACGCGGAACGCTGCTGGCGTTCGGAATCTTCATCGTGATGTTCACGATCTACACCTCGAACCATCCGGCCGGCTTTACCGCCAATGTCGTGCAGACGGCTTCAAACAAGGGCGTGTTGCTTGCCTTCGTCGCCATGGCGCAGACGCTGGTGGTGATCACCGCCGGCATCGACCTTTCTGTCGGCATGATCTTTCTGCTGACCAACTGCCTGGCCTCATGGCTGGTCATCGGCACCGGCATCGAGACCGCGTTCGGTGTCGTCGCGGTGCTCGGCACTGGGCTGCTGTGCGGGGCGATCAACGGCGCCATCGTCATCTACGGACGGCTGCAGCCGATCGTCACCACCATCGCCACCGGCGCGGTCTATTTCGGCATCGCGCTGCTGCTGCGACCGTTCCCGGGCGGTTCGGTCAATGAGGATCTTGCCGACGCGCTGACCGGGCGGCTGTTCGGCGTGGTGCCGGCGAGCCTGGTGGCGCTGCTGGCCATCGTGCTCGTCGTCTGGGTGCCGTTCAGCCGCTCCGTGCTTGGGCGCGCGGCCTATGCCGCAGGATCTTCGGAGATGGCAGCCTACATGTCCGGCGTGCCGATCCGCCGCGGCAAGTTCGCCGCCTACGCGCTGGCCGGCCTGCTGGCCGCGATCGGCGGGCTGTTCCTGACCTTCTTCACCTACACGGGCGAGGCGGCCTATGCCAGCGGCAATGCCTATACGCTGTTCTCGATCGCCGCCGTGGTGCTCGGCGGCGTCTCATTGTTCGGCGGCAAGGGCAGCGCCATCGGCGCGATTTTCGGCGCGCTCGCCTTCCGCACCATCGGCGACCTGCTCTTCGTCTTCGATTTCGATCCGCTCTGGCAGCCGCTGTTCCAGGGCGTCATCCTGCTGATCGCCGTCAGCCTCGGCGCCTTCGCCCTGTTCAGGGTCCGCAACCGGCTGGAGTGGTTCCTGTGAGCGAAACGACCATCGCCGGCATCGCCGGCCGCATGCCGAAATTCATCCGCCGCGCCGACCCTGCGGTGCTGACCGCGTTTGCCTGCATCGTGCTGCTGCTGTTTGTCGGCAGCCTTTATTCGCGCAGCTTCCTGTCGCCGGAATATCTGCTGCAGCAGCTCAAGGTGGCGTCGTTTCTCGGCGTCATCGCCACCGGCATGATGCTGGTCATCCTGCTTGGCCAGATCGACCTGTCGGTGCCGTGGTCGGTGGCGACGGGCGCGATGATGGCCTGTGCGGCCGCCGCCTACGGCCCGCTCGGCGTGGCGCTGGCTATCCCGTTCGGCATTTTCTGCGGCGTCGCGATCGGCATCGTCAACGGCATCGGCGTCGCTTATCTGCGCATTCCCTCGATGATCATCACGCTCGCCACCAATGCCGTCGCGCAAGGGCTGATGGTGGTCTATACCGGCGGCTTCTCGCCACAGGATTCGGCGACCCGGGCGATGCGCTATCTGGCGACCGGCTTTGCCATTCCGGGCGTGCCCAATGCCGTCGTCATCTGGGCGCTGATCGGTGCTGCGATGGTTTTCGTGCTGACCCGCACCGGCTTCGGCCGCACCGTCTACGGCATCGGCAACCGCGAGCGCGCCGCCTACCTCTCCGGCATCGACACGCGGCGCGTGGTGCTGATCGCCTTCGCCGTATCCGGCGGGCTCTCCGCCTTCGGCGGCGTGCTTCTGGCCGGCTATGCCTCCAAGGCGGCGCAGTCGATGGGCGACGCCTATCTGCTGCCGTCGATCGCTGCGGTGGTGCTTGGCGGCACCTCGATCCTCGGCGGCCGCGGCTCCTATCTCGGCACGGTCGCGGGCGTCATCCTGATCACGCTTTTGCAATCCATTCTTTCCGTCATGCAGATGCCGGAGGCGGGGCGGCAGATCATCTATGGCGTCGTCATCGTCGCCATGCTCCTGCTTTACGGCCGCGCGCCGGCCAGCCGCTGACCCGCATCGTGGACGAAAAGACAGCACAAATGCAGAGGAAACGCATTCGGCCCGCACCGGCCGTCGTGGTGATGGGCGTCGCCGGCTGTGGCAAGTCGGCGGTCGGCGAAGCGCTGGCGGCGGCATTGGGCGCTGTCTTCGTCGAGGGCGACAGGCTGCATCCACCGGAAAACGTCGCGCGCATGGCAAGCGGCGAGCCGCTGACCGACGCATTGCGCGAAGGCTGGCTTGACGCGATCGGCCGGCGCATTGCAGAACCGGTCGGCGATGGGCAGAGCGTCGTCGCCGCCTGCTCGGCGCTCAAGCGCAGTTACCGCGAGCGTCTGCGCGGCTTTTGCCAGGACATTTTGTTCCTCTACCTGGAAATCGATCCGGCGACCGCAAAGCGGCGTGTCGGCTCCCGCCAGGGCCATTTCATGCCAGCAAGCCTGGTCGACAGCCAGTTCGCCACGCTCGAACCGCCGGCAGCCGACGAGAATGCATTGACGCTCGATGCGACGCGTCCGATCGCCGATATCGTCGCCGACGTCACAAGCCTGTTCGAGTCGGATTCATGAGGGGTCGCTGGCGCCGATTCCGCTTCAAGACGCCAGATCAGATCTGTGACGTCAGTTCGACTGGAAAATCGTCATTGTCGGCGTCGCGCATGGCGGCGAGGCTGCGATTGTCCAGCACCTCGGCGATCGCATGGCGCACCTCCAGCATCATGTTCCGGACCTGGCACGTCGCCTCGTCGCAATCATCGCAGCGCTGATATTGGGTGCGGCTGGCGCAAGGGATCGGCGCCAGCGGCCCGTCGAGGACGCGCACGACATGGCCGATCTTGATCTCGGAGGCCGGCCGGGCGAGGCGATAGCCGCCTTCCTTGCCCTTGCGGCTCTGGACGAAGCCGGCATTGCGCAATTCGCCCAGAATGGCATCCAGGAATTTCTTCGGGATGTTGTTGGCGACGGCGATGTCGTTGACGAACGCCAGCTGGCCGACCGGCAAGCCTGACAGGTGCACGAGGGCCTTGAGGCCGTATTTGCCTTTTTTGGTAAGCATGCCCGATTCAGTTCATGAAAACCCCAACCGCCCGCATCTGGCGGTTGTTTGTGTGCAAATCATGACGTTTTGTCACGCGATGCAGTTTCGCGAAACAAGCCGTCCGCGGGCACAGTAGGCACAAACACGTTGATTGTTCGTGACGTTTTGGACGGCGGGCTAGGAACGTGAGGGAAATCACCTGTCCGGAGCGCGAAAAACGAACAAGGCCGGCAAAAGCCGGTTTTCTATCGATTTCGAAGATCGCTTGCTTCAGCGGCTGCCATAGGTCTGGTCGAGCAGTCCGCCGGCGGCGAAATGCTCGGCCTGGATCTTGGCCCAGCCGCCGAAGACATCTTCGACCGTCAGCAGCCGGACGTCGGGAAACTCGGCCTTGTATTTGGTGGCGACCGCCGCGTCGCGAGCCCGCAGGCCGTTGCGGGCGGCGATGTCCTGGCCCTGCGGCGTGTAGAGGAAGTCGAGATAGGTCTTGGCGAGGTCACGCGTGCCATGCTCGTCGGCGACCGTGTCGACGATCGCCACCGGAAACTCCGCCAGCAGGCTGACCGAGGGCGTCACCTGCTCGAACTTGTCATCGCCATACTCCCTGCGGACGCCGCGCGTTTCCGACTCGAATGTGATCAGCACGTCGCCGATCTCACGCTGCACGAAGGTGGTGGTGGCGGCGCGCCCGCCAGAGTCGAAGATCGGCACGTTGTTGAACAGCTTGGTGACGAATTTCTTGACCTTGGCGTCGTCGCCCTTGAAGGCCTCCTTGGCGTAGGCGGTGGCCGCGAGATAGGTGTAGCGCGCATTGCCCGACGTTTTCGGGTTGGGGAAGATCACCTGGACGTCGTCGCGCACGAGATCGTTCCAATCCTTGATGTTCTTCGGGTTGCCGGCGCGCACCAAAAAGGACGGCAGCGAATAGAAAGGCGAGGCGTTGTCGCGGAAGTCCTTCTGCCAGTCGGCGGAGATAAGCCCCTTCGAGACCAGGAAGTTGATGTCGAGGACCTGGTTGAAGGTGACGACATCGGCGCCGAGGCCTTCGGCGATGGCACGCGCCTGCGCCGACGTCCCGGCGTGCGACTGGTCGACGGTCACGCCGGGGTGCTCTGCGACGAAGGCCTTGTTGATCTGCGCAAACAGTTCGCGGCCGACATCATAGGACGCGTTCAGCAATTTGTCGGCCGACCAGGCTTGGGAGGATGCGAGGAACAGGCCGGCCAATGTGGCGACCCCAAGCAAAAATCGCTTCATGAAAACAGGGCTCCGATGCAGTGCGCTTATTGCCGAACCATAGCGGCAAGGCATGGTGGGCGACGAGACACGCAGAGCGGCTTCACCACGCCATCGCGAGAAAAATGTTCCCATTCCAGGCCGTTGCGAGGATTTTCTTTCACCCGGAGTCTTGCGAAGCACCTGGGCAGCGGTCCCCATGCGTTGGCAAGACGATTGCATCGCGACACTGTCTGGCATTTTACAATGGTATAAACAAAGGAGCCATCGCTATGCCCCAGCGCCGCCATTCCAAGACTCCGCCGAAAGAGGCGAAGCTGTTTCGCAACAATCGCAGCCAGGCGGTGCGCATTCCTGTCGAGTTCGAGCTCCCCGGCGAAAAGGGTCTTGATCAGCCGTGAAGGCGACCGCCTGGTCATCGAGCCGGTCCGCAAACCTGGCCTCTCGGCGCGGCTCGCGCAATGGGCGCAAGAGCCACCGCTCGGTCCCGAGGACGACTTCCCCGGAACCGACGATATGCCTGTCAAATCCGAAAGAATTTTTTAATGCGGCTCATGCTGGACACCAACTTGTCAGCGACATGATCCGAAACCCGGCGGGCAGAGCCACTATTGGGCAAAACGACCTTTTTATTGCTGCCCACGCCTACGCGCTGGACACCACCCTGGTAACCGCCAACATGGGAGAGTTCAACCGGATCAAGGGCCTGAAGGTCGAGAACTGGCTGAGTAGCGCCGGAAGGGATCAAGCAGCCGGAAAAAGCTTCCAGCGCCGCGGCCTGAACGCTACCCGGCTCTTCTGCGCCGCCGGATGGTCGACCGGCAGCTCGATCTCGACCCGCTGGCGCTCGCCGCCGATTTCGAGCTCCACCCGTCTGGTGCCGGCGACGCGGCGGCTGGCGGCAACCGTGCCGGCGATGCAGCCATTGCATTCGTCCACCAGGTCGACATCGTGCGGGCGGAAGAACAGCGTTGCTTCGCCCCGCGGCGCCTGCGGCGCCGACAGCCCGATCGGGCGATCGGCGATCCAGACCTGGCCGTCCTCGACCTTGACCGGAAGCGCGCTCGATTCACCGATGAAGCCGTAGACAAAGGGCGAATTCGGCGTGTCGTAGATTTCGTCGGCGGTGCCGACCTGCTCGATGCTGCCCTGGCTCATCACCACGACGCGGTCGGCAAGCTCGAGCGCTTCTTCCTGGTCATGGGTGACAAAGACCGTGGTGTGGCCGGTGGCGTCGTGGATGTCGCGCAGCCAGCGGCGCAATTCGCGGCGGACCTGGGCGTCGAGCGCGCCGAACGGCTCGTCCAGCAAAAGCACGGCCGGTTCGATCGCCATCGCGCGGGCCAGCGCCACGCGCTGGCGCTGGCCGCCCGAAAGCTGCGCCGGATAGCGCTTTTCCAGGCCGGAAAGCTGGACGAGGTCGAGAAGCTCTGAGGCACGGCGGCGGATTTCCTGCGCCGACGGCCGTGACGGCCCGTGCCGAACTTTTAGGCCGAAGCCGATATTGTCGGCGACCGTCATATGGCGAAACAGCGCATAATGCTGGAAAACGAAGCCGACATTGCGCTGCTGGATCGACTTTTGCGACGCATCCTCCTCGCCAAAGAAGATCTTGCCTTTCGTCGGCCGCTCCAGCCCGGCGATCAGCCTGAGCAGCGTCGTCTTGCCGGAGCCGGATGGCCCGAGCAGCGCGATCAGTTCGCCGGACTTGATGTCGAGCGAAACGTCGTGGAGCGCCGGAAACCGCTCAAACTCCTTGCGCACGTTGGCAACGCGAACTTCCATCAACCGTCCCTTTTTTCAGTGTCCGCGCGTCGCGGCGAGCTCGGCGCCGTAGCGCATCTCGAGAAGTGTTTTCAAGACCAGCGTGACCAGCGCCAGGCCCGCAAGCAGTGAAGCGACGGCGAAGGCGGCTGCGGCATTGTATTCGTTATAGAGGATTTCGACATGCAGCGGCATGGTGTTGGTCAGTCCGCGTATGTGGCCCGACACGACGGAGACGGCGCCGAACTCGCCCATGGCGCGCGCATTGCACAACAAGACGCCGTAGAGCAGCCCCCATTTGACGTTGGGCAGCGTCACGTACCAGAACGCCTGCCAGCCGTTGGCGCCGAGCGACAGCGCCGCCTCCTCGTCGCCATTGCCCTGCTCCTGCATCAAGGGGATCAGTTCGCGGGCGACGAACGGGAAGGTGACGAAGATGGTGGCCAGCACGATGCCCGGCACGGCAAACAGGATGACAATGCCATGCGCCTTCAGCCAGGCGCCGAACAGGCCTTGCGCGCCGAACAACAGCACATAGACCAGGCCGGAAATGACCGGCGAAACCGAAAACGGCAGGTCGATGAGCGTGGTCAGGAAGGCCTTGCCCTTGAACTCGAACTTGGCGATCGCCCAGGCGGCGGAGACGCCGAAGACGATGTTGAGCGGCACCGAGATCGCCGCCACCAGCAGCGTCAGGTGGATCGCCGAGCGCGTGTCGGGGTTGGTCAGCGCCTCGGTATAGGCACTGAGACCCTTCGCGAAGGCTTCATTGAAGACGACGATCAGCGGCAACAGCAGGAAAATGCCGAGGAAGGCAAAGGTCACGATCATCAGCACGGCTTTCGCCGGGCGGCTTTCGGTCACTGCCGCCGATTGGCTTTCGTGGTGCGGTGCGTAGGATTTTATCTCCGGATCAGCCATAGCGCTTGCGGCTCCACGTCTGCACCAGATTGATGACCAGCAGCATCACGAACGACAAAGCGAGCATGATCGCCGCGATCGCGGTCGCCGCCGCATAATTGTATTCCTCCAGCCGGATGACGATCAGAAGCGGCGCGATCTCGGATTTGTAGGGCAGGTTGCCGGCGATGAAGATGACGGAGCCGTACTCGCCGACGCCGCGCGCGAAAGCCAGCGCAAAACCGGTGACGATGGCCGGCGCCAGGCCCGGAAGCAGAACCCGGGCGATGGTCTGGAAGCGATTGGCGCCGAGCGTGGCGGCCACTTCCTCGACCTCCTTGTCGATCTCCTCCATGATCGGCTGGACGGTGCGCACGACAAAGGGCAGGCCGATGAAGATCAGCGCTATGACGATGCCGAGCGGCGTATAGGCGACCTTGATGCCGAGCGGCGCCAGCAGGCTGCCGAGCCAGCCATTCGGCGCGTAGAGCGTGGTCAGCGCGATGCCGGCGACCGCCGTCGGCAATGCGAAGGGCAGGTCGACCATGGCATCGACGATGCGGCGGCCCGGAAAGTTGTAGCGCACCAGCACCCAGGCGACGATCGTGCCGAAGACGACATTGACCATGGCGGCAATGAAGGCGGTGCCAAAACTGATTTCAAGCGCGTTGATGGTGCGGCGGTCGGTGGCGATCGCCCAGAAATCGGCCCAGCCAAGCGCGGCCGATCGCCAGATCAGCCCTGACAGGGGAATGAGGATGATGAGCGTGAGGTAGGCAAGCGAGAAGCCGAGCGTCAATCCGAAACCCGGAATGACGCTCGGCTGTCTGAACCGCCACCCTGCCTTGGCGGGTGCTGTGGTCATGTCGTCCTGATCTAGAATCTAGCTTAACGGGTCTACTGGGCCGGCTTGTAGATCTGGTCGAATATACCACCGTCGCCGAAATGGTAAGGCTGTGCTTTCTTCCAACCGCCAAAAAGCGGATCGTCGATAGTGATCAGCTTGATCTCAGGCAGTTTCGCGAGGTCCTCGGCCGGCACCAGTTCTGGTTTCGACGGACGATAGTGGTGCTTGGCGATCAGCGTCTGGCCTTCCTTGGAGTAGAGGTAGCTCAGATAGGCTTCGGCGACTTTTCGCGTGCCCTTGGCATCGACATTGGCGTCGACCACGGCGACCGGCGGCTCGGCCAGGATCGAGGTCGGCGGGTAGACGATATCGAAATTGTCGGCGCCGAATTCGTCGAGCGCCAGATAGGCCTCGTTTTCCCAGGCCAGCAGCACGTCGCCGAGCCCCTTTTGCGCGAAGGTCACAGTTGCGCCGCGCGCGCCGGTGTCGAGCACCGGAACATGCGCGTAGAGATTGCCGACGAATTCCTTTGTCTTGGCCTCGTCGCCGCCATCCTTGGCGTTGGCATAGGCCCAGGCGGCGAGATAGTTCCAGCGTGCGCCGCCCGAAGTCTTGGGGTTCGGCGTGATCACCTGGACGTCGCCCTTGACCAGATCGCCCCAGTCCTGGATGCCTTTCGGATTGCCCTTGCGGACGAGGAAGATGATGGTCGAGGTGTAGGGCGCCGAATTGTTCTCGAATTTGGTCCGCCAGTCGGGATTGATCTTCTTCGATTTCTCGACGATGGCGTTGATGTCGCCTTCGAGCGCCAGCGTCACCACGTCGGCGTCGAGGCCGTCGATCACGGCGCGGGCCTGTGCGCCCGAGCCGCCATGCGATTGCTGGACGGTTACCGTCTCGCCGGTCTCGGCCTGCCAGTGGGCGGCGAAGGCCTCGTCGAATTGCTTGTAAAGCTCACGCGTCGGGTCATACGACACGTTGAGGATGGTGGTATCGGCAAACGCGAAACCGAGCGTGCCGAACTGGACAGATGTGGCGACCAGTGCGCCGAGCAGTTTCCTGAAATGAGGATTGGTCATTTCCGCCTCCGTTGAGATCACCTCAATCTACTGGATTGGTAGAAATTAGATGCAATCAATGTTGCTTTTTTCGGCCTTATGAAGCAATTTTTCGCCGGCTTTCGGCATCACGAAGAAATTCTTTCCACGCAACGCTGCAGTGCCGAATCCGGGCACATGAAGCAATCTATCTAGAGACAGGTCGCGCCTCGGCAATGGCCTGAGGAGTCGAGCGTGTCCTGCTTACTCGCCGACCTAATGGAAAGCCAATCCCCTGAATCGCTTGGCGCATTCTATTCAACGAACACTTTCACGCTGGCCGCACGCCCGGCCGCGTCGATCACGGTCAGGGTCGAATAGCCGGCGCCGTCCGGCTGCCAGGTCGCGGTACGCCGCCGGTCGATGCCAACCAGCGGCTTGCCGTTGGCCAGCCAGCGGAACGGGGCGCGGCCGCCTTGCAGCTTCAGCACCAGTGGCGTGGCGTCGGCGGCGGTGGCGCCGAGATCGACGTGGGCGCCGTCGGGCGGAAAGATGATCGTCGGCGCGGGCTCGGTCGGCGTCGCCTGGACCAGGCCGTCGATCCCAGAGCCGAAGCGCGCCAATGTCACCGGCAGATCGTCGCGCTTGGGTCTGGTGACGCCGGCCAACTGGCCTGGCAGCGGCATGGCAGCCAGGCCGGAGCGGACAAAGCCCTCGAACAGGATCGGTGCGGCCGAGACATAGCCGGACAGGCCGGGCACCGCGCCGGCGTCGGGGCGGCCGACCCAGACGCCCAGCACATAGCGCCCGTCGAAGCCGACCGACCAGGCATCGCGGTAGCCGTAGGAGGTGCCGGTCTTGTAGGCGATGCCGCGCCGGGCGGCGCCCTCGGGCGAATTGACGCCCGACAATATGTCGGTGATCTGCCAGTTCGCCTGATCGTCGAGGATGGTAGCGGTCGAGCGCTCGGCATTCGCCGGCTCGGTGCCGTCATGCAGCGTGTGTGCCTTGCCGCCATTGGCGAGCCCGGCATAGAGCTGGACGAGGTCGCGCAGCGTCACGCCGACGCCGCCAAGGCCGATGGCGAGACCCGGCGCCTTGTTGACGGGCAGGGTCGGCGTGACGCCGGCCTGCCGGAAGCGCGCGAGCAGCCGCGCCGGCCCGACCGCGTCGAGCACGCTGATCGCCGGCACGTTGAGCGACAGCTGCAGCGCCTGCCTGATGCTGACGTCGCCCTGATAGCCCATGTCGAAATTCTTCGGCCGATAGCCGGAGAAATCCGTCGGCCTGTCGTCGATCAGCGTTTCCTGCGCCACCAATCCCTGCTCGAAGGCGAGCCCGTAGATGAACGGCTTTAGCGTCGAACCGGGCGAGCGGACGATCCTGGTCATGTCGATCCAGCCGGAGCGGCTGGCGTCGAAATAGTCTGCGGAGCCGACTTCGCCGAGGATGTCGCCGGTGCGGGCGTCGGCTAGCACCATGGCCACGGACAGGCGAGGGCCGAGCCTGGCGGCGGCATCCCTGGCCACCTGTTCCAGCCCTTCCTGGACACTCTTGCGGATCGTCAGCCGCAGCTTCTGGCCGGGGACGGCCCGGGGCAGCACTGCATAAGCGGCATGGGCGGCGAGTGCCGGCAGCGGGCGGCGGCTGGCAGGAACATCGTCAAGCGCGGCACGTGCGGCCTCGCGCTCGCCGAGCAGGCCTGATGCGACCATGCGCGTCAGCACCCGGTCGCGGGCGGCTTGGGCGATTGCCAGGTTGCGGTCGGGCCGGCGCTTTTCCGGCAGTTGCGGCAGCGCGACGAGCAGCGCCGCCTCCGAGACGTCCAGCCGCTTCGGCTCCTTGCCGAAATAGGCCAGCGAGGCGGCGCGCACGCCTTCGAGATTGCCGCCATAGGGCGCCAGCGTCAGATAGCGTTCGAGGATCTCGCGCTTGCTGAGCCGCCGCTCGATCTGCAGGGAGCGCAGCAGCTGCTTGAGCTTGGAGCCGAGGCTGCGGCTGTCGCGCGGTTCGGTCAGCCGGGCGAGTTGCATCGACAGCGTCGAGCCGCCGGAGACGATACGGCCATTGGTCGCGAACTGGCCGGCGGCGCGGGCCAGCGCCAGCACGTCGACGCCTCGATGGTCCCAGAAGCGCTTGTCCTCGTAAGTCACCAGCATGTCGACGAACTGTCTGTCGACCTGATCGAGGCGGGTGGCGAGCCGCCAATAGCCGTCCGCCGTGGCGAAGGCCCGCAACAGCTGGCCGTCGCGGTCCTGGACTTCGGTCGATACAGTCAGCGCCGCCGGCAGCGGCGGCGGAAAGGCGCGGTCGAGCTGCCAAAGGGTGGCGGCGGCGATTGCTGCGAAGCCGGAGAGGGAGGCGGCGGCGATGGCTGAACCGCGCAGGAATTTCTTGGAGAGCACGGCGTTGCCCCTCATCCGCCTGCCGGCACCTTCTCCCCGTCTAGCGACGGGGAGAAGGGGGCTGTCACGGCCCACAGCGGCTTTTCTGCAGCGTTCGAGTTTGGCGAAAATTTCGGCGCAGGCCTCTTTCTCCCCGTCACTATACGGGGAGAAATGCCCGGCAGGGCAATGAGGGGCAGCGACATCGCCATGTTCCTGTTCGCCATCTTTGCCTTACGGCGCCTTGACCTCCATCATGCCGGTGGCGGTGCGGCCCGAATATTGTGGCCGGTACATGTCCTCGACGGTTGCCGCCGGATGGGCATAGGTGCCCGGCGTCACCGCACGCACGACATAGGCGAGCGTGATGTTGCGGTCGCCTTCGCCGTCGTTCGGATTGAAGGCGGCGACGAAACGGTCGTCGCGGAATTCGAGATGGGCGGCGTCGGTCTGGGCCAGCCAGGAGAAATTCGACAACTGGGCGCTGGAAACCAGGCCCGGATTGTCGATCTCGAAGCCGGCCGGCAGCAGATCGGTGATCACCAGCCGCGAAGGCCATTTGTTCTGCTCGTAGATCTTGAGCACGACGACATAGCGTTCGTTCTGGATCGCCTCCGTGACATTGGCTTCGGTGCCGTCGAGCTTGTAGTAGGTGCGGCCGATGGTGAAGCCGTCGCCGCTAGCCGGCAGCGGCTGGATCGGCGAGGCCACCGTGGTGACGACCGCCTGCAACGGGTTGCTGCCGGTGTTGGCGACGGTCAGCGGACTGTCGGCAATGTCGCTGCCGGCGATCTGGTCCGAATAGGCGCCGGCATGCGGCGCGCCATTGATGGTCAGCGCGATCGCATCATTGCCGGCCTTCAGGGCACGCGCCGCCAGCAGCATCCAGGACTCGTCCTGCGTGCTGGTCCATCTGACGGCGGCGCGTTCCTGCGTCACCCGCTTGATCAGCGCCGGCACGATCGTCGGCACCGGCTTGGATTCGGCGGCAAGCGCCAGCATCGCTGCGCCGTCACGCAGCGGCGAGCCATAATCGGACCTGTAGTAATCGTATGCCGAGGTCGAATTGGCCAGTTGCAGGGCGGCCTGGAAGGTGGCTTCCGAGCGCTGCGTGTCGCCATAGAGCGCCAGGCCCGCCGCCAATTGGGCGACGGCCATCGGGCTGGTAAAGGCTTCGAGCTGGGTGTCGGCGTAGTAGCGCAGATCGCCGATCGAGGCCTTCTTGTTGCGGGCCAGCACATAGAGCGCATAGGCGATCTCGCTGCCGCGATCCTTGACGTCCTGATCATAGCCGATCGCGTTTTGCAGATTGCTCAGCGCCTGGTTCATCGCCAGCGCCGGCACGTCGTATTTCTGCTCGCGCGCCCGGGTCAGGAAGTCGGTGACATAGGCGTCGAGCCACAAATCGCCGGAGCCCGGGCCCCACAGGCCGAAGCTGCCGGCCGAGGCCTGGTAGCTCAGGACCTTGTAGATGGCGTCCTGGATGCGGCCGTGCAGGTCGGTGTCGCTGGCCAGGCCGATGCCCGACGCCATCTCGTTGACATAGAGCAGCGGCATGGCGCGGCTGGTGGTCTGCTCGGCGCAGCCATAGGGGTAGCGGTCGAGCGTCATCAGCAGCGATGGCACGTCGAAGGCCGCAGCCTGTGAAACGCCGACGCTGACCGAAGCACCGTCGAGCAGGCTTGCCGCCAAGAGCTCCTTGTCGACGCGCAGCGAGCCGCCTTTGCCCTTGAGGTCGACCACCATGCGGGTGGTCACCGGCAATTGCGCCGGGCGCACCGGGACATAGAGCGTCTGCTCGACAGCGGTGCCGTCGGCATGGGCGAGCTTGATGGTGATCGAAGCGTTGCCCGGCGTCTCAGCGATCAGCGGCACGGTCAGCGTCTGCCGCTTGCCCTTGGCCAGTGTCAGCTTTTCGGGCAGGGCGGCACTGCCGGTCGAAAGATCACCTGACGTGTCGATCGACAGCGCATAGTCGCCCTCCGGACCGTCGGCGTCGGTGACGTCGAGCCGCATGACGGCCGAATCGCCGGGCGCCAGGAAGCGCGGCAGGCCGGCGGTGATAACCACCGGATCGCGCACGATCACGTCGGACTGGGCGTGGCCGACCCCGTCCTCGGTCCAGGCGACGGCCATGACGCGCACGGTGCCGTTGAACTGTGGGATATCGAAGTCGACCCGCGCCTTGCCGCCGGCGTCGAGCTGGACCGGACCGGAGAAGAAGGCGACCAGCTTTTCGGTCGGCGGGCTGCCTTGCGACTGGATGTTGGCGCCGTCGCCGCCGCTGCGCAGCTTGCCGGTCGTGCCCAGCGAGCCGTCGATCAGGCGGCCGTAGAGGTCGCGTACTTCAAGGCCGAGCATGCGCTGGCCGAAGAACCAGGTCTCCGGATCCGGCACTTTGTAGTTGGTCAGGTTGAGGATGCCGACATCGACGGCCGCGACCATGACATAGGCGTTGGCGCCCGGCTGCACGCCGGCCACCGAAATCGGGATCGACAGCTGCTGGCGCGGCATGGTCCTGTGCGGCGGCGCCAGGCTGACCGCGAGTTTTTTCGAGCCCGGATCGACCTTCAGCCATTTGACGCCGATGGCGCGCGCCGGCATGCGGGTTTCCTGCGCCTCGCCCGGCCTGAACAGCGTTGCCGTGACATAGGCGCCGGCGCCCCAGTCGTCGCCGACCGGGATGTCGATGGTGCTGCCGCCGGCCGGCACGCTGGCGGTGACGGTCTTCAGGAGTTTGTCGGCGCCGATGGTGACGAGCAGTTCGCCGGCAAAATGCGGCGACACTTTGAGCTTGGCCACTTCGCCGGCCGCATAGCTGTCCTTGTCGAGCGCGATTTCGAGGCCGTCGGGCGTTTCGGTGGTGGTGGAACTGACATACCAGCCGGCGTCGAACTCGTAGCTGGTCGCCGGGCCCTCCGGGTCAGACGTCTCGATCTCGAGCCGGTAGCGGCCCCAGTCGACCGGCAGCGAGACGGTGGCCTCGCCGTCGGCGGTCATGTCGACCCGGCCGCTGGCCACCGACTTGGTGAAGGTCACCGGCTCATAGTTCCAGGAATTGCTGGAGCGGTACCATTGGTAATTGCGTTCGACCTTGACCAGCGACCATTGCGCGCCCTGCAGCGCCTCACGCTTGCCGTCGGGGTCGACGGCAATCAGGCCGAACTTCGCCGTGCCGCCTTGCGGCACCTCGTCGCCGTCGAAATCCGGGCGGATGCCGATCATCTGGCCCTGCGGCCGGATGGCGATGGTGAGCGAGCGTTCGACGGCGCGGCCGCCGGTCTCGCGCATCCTGACCGTAACCTTGGCGTCGACCAGCCTGGTGGTCGAGGGCAACTGGTCGACGGAAACCGGGAAGGTCGCCTTGCCGTCGTCGCCGACCACCGGCAGGCCGGTGAACGGGGTGACCGACGGTTCCGCCGACTGCTCGTCGGCAAGGCCGAAGGAATAGCCCTTGAACCGGTCCCAGGCGCGGGTGGTCGACAGCGTCAGTTCGCCTTCGAGCGCCAGCCCGGCGGCCGGCGCGCCATAAAGGAAGCGGCCGTCGACGGTAACGTTGGCGGTTTCGCCCTGCGCGATCTCGCGGCTGTCGGAGGACAGGTCGAACTCGATGCGGTCCGGCACGAAATCCTCGACCAAAAACATCTGGCTGGCGACCGCCGCCTGCTTGGGGTCGGTGTGGATCGCCACCGTCCAGGTGCCGCGCATGGCGTTGGGTTCGAGCGGCAGGTCGACGGCATGGCCGCCGGCCGATGCGCCGTCGCTGACGATGCGGCGGTTCTCGACGCCGTCGGGACGGGTGAAGATGAAGGTCAGCGGCAGGTTCTCGACCGCCTTGGCGGCGCTGTCGCGGGCAAGTGCTGCGACATGGACGTCCTCGCCGGCACGGTAGATGCCGCGTTCGGTCCAGGCATAGACGTCGAGCGCGCCCGGTGCCGGACGCCCGGTGACGCCGCGATCGGAAAGATCGAAGCCGGCGCGGCCCATGTCGAGGAAGACGAAGTCGCTGTCACCCTGCCTGGCTGTCAGCACGGCCGGCACCATGCCGCCGTCGCCGCGCGTCAGTCCGGGGTTGAAGACGGCGCGGCCTTCCGCGTCCGTGGTCGCGGTGCCGAGGATCTCGTTGTTCCTGGCCAGCAGCGTCAGTTCAGCACCTGATATCGGCTTGGCGGTTGCGAGCGAACGGGCAAAGACGTTCAGCCCGTCCTGCCCGGTATAGGTCGACAGGCCGATATCGGAGACGACGAACCATTGCGTGGCGCGCGAATCATAGTCGTCGTCGTTCTCGTCGACCGGTTGCGCGGTCAGCACATAGACGCCGGGCTTGCGCTGCGGCAGCGCCTCGTCGACCGGGAAGGAGGTGGTGACTTCCTTGTTCAGGTCGTTGGCGATGTCGAGCTGGCCCTGCCAAACCGGCTCGCCCATCTGATCGGAAATGTTGGAGATGTCGTAGCCGTCAAGCTGGCGCAGGAACTGGTAGCCGGACAGAAGCTGGGTCAGCGAGCGATCGCCGATGCGAAAAAGCTTCATTTCGGCCGCGCTCATGTTGACGGTGACGACCGGGATGCCGCGGCGCGCGCCGGCCGGCAGCACGAAGCTGTCGCCGGTGAAACGGGCGGACGGGGCGCGGTCCTGCACATAGATCGACAGCACCACCGGGGTGGAGATCACCTCGCCGATGGCGGCCGGCAGGCCGGGACGGAAGGTCACGTCGTAATGCTGGCCGTGCTCGAGCCCCTCGACGCAGATCTGCTTGTCCTTGGCCTCGACACCCTTGGGGGCGGCGTTGTCGACGGTGACGAATTGCGCGTAGTCGACGCCGGTCTTGACCAGGTCTTCGGAAAACTGCGCGCAGATGCGTGGCGCGCTGGTGTCGGCGTCGACCGTATGATCGACGACGCGGAAGCCCTTGCGCGCCTTGAGGTCCTGATAGGCGGCCGTGACCCAGGGCGAACTGACCAGCGCGAGGCTCGCTTCGTAGGCCTGCAGCGCCGGCCGAGCGAGGTCGCGGCGATCGAGCCCGTCGCCAAGCAGTGCCAGCGCTTCGGCACGGGTTTTTGTGGTGCGCAGCAATTTGTAGGCGTTGAAGCCGGCGGAGGTGGCGTTCGCCGGCAGGGTCGACGCCTCGGCGCTGTTGGCGGTCGGCTGCACGGCAAGTGTTTCCCGCGCCAGTTCAAGCCAGAGTTGGCCATCGTCGGGCAATACCGAAACCAAAGCCTCGTATTTTTGAACGGCCAAGCGGTGGTCGCCGGTCTGCGACGCTTGCCTTGCCGCCTCCCGCAGCGCCGTCAGCCCTTCGGTGGGCTTGGTGTAGGCCGGGCCGGTGAGCCTGTTGCGGTATTGCTGGGCCTGGTCGGCCATCCAGGCGGGGAAGAAGGCGAGCGCCGGCGGCGCGCCGATATCGGGGTCGCCTTCGACGTTGACGACCTTGCCGGCGACGGCGCCCTTGAAGGGCTTCAGCGTGTTATAATCGGATTTGAGAAAACACCATTTGGCCTTGGGGTTGTAGGTGAAGGCGCGGCAGGCGGGATCGCCGAGACATGTCGTCGTGCACTGATCGAGGCTGACGTTCTGGTCGGATCTGAGATCGAAGCCGAAATAATCGGAATTGTCCGATGTCGCCACCCGGCGCGCTTCGGCCGCTTGCGCGACACTGCCCCAGGCGAAAAAGAGAAGAAAAAGAATCGACAGACCACGAGCCGCGCGCATTGCCATGACACCCCTCCGGACACTGCTTACGTTACTTCCACGTTACGTCCAGACATGTTCAAGCTTCAGTCCAGCTTGTCAACACAAGGACGCGGCAGGTTCCCACCTGCCAACGGTTTCCTTTCCGGCCGATGACCGGTAGTACCTCCACAGGACAGGGATCACGCTTTCTTGCGGCGACGCAGAAGGTGTGAATTCCAAGCCCTGTCCATTTAAGACAGTTGGATTGTGGCAATTGGATTGTGGCCCGTTTACGAGCAATTCAGAACTTCATTCCAATTTTAGCTTTGGCCGCTAGTGTAGAGTTGTAATGTCGGCGTATGAAAGGCAGATGTCGGGAGGAACCGCGCCACGGCGCGTGTTTTTGCTCGCCCTGCTTTCCGCCTTGCTATGCTCGACTGCACTGGTTGGCGCGAGCGGAAATGCGGCCGCTTTCGAGATCTTCGGCATCAAGCTGTGGGGATCGTCGGAGGATGAAGATGCCGACATCGTCGATCCGCTGCGCTATGCGGTGACCATAGAGGCGCCCGACGCCGACGAGGATCTCGCCGAAAAACTCGAAAACGCCTCGGCGCTGAAGGACGACGAAGAACGTCCGGTCTCCGGTTCGCTCGGCCTGCTGGCCAAGGCGCGTGCCGACCGCGATCAGCTTGTCGCCGCCCTTTATGCGGACGCCCGCTACGAGGGCGTCGTTACCATTACCATCGAAGGCAAGCCGCTCGACGATTTGCCGCCCGACGCCGAATTCTCGGGTCCGCAGCCGATTCCTGTGGTGATCAACATTGCGGCCGGGCCGAAGTTCACGCTTGGCGACATCAGGCTGGAGGGCGATGCGGCGGGGCTGTCGGGCGCCGATTTCGGCCTGATCGCCGGCGGCGATGCCGGGTCCGGTGCCGTGCTCAAGGCCGAGGCGTCGATCGTGCGGGCGCTCAAGGAGGACGGCAGGCCGCTGGCCAAGGTGACCGCCCGCGAGATCGTTGCCGATCACGCCACCTCGACGCTCGACGTGGCGCTGACCGTGGCCGCCGGGCCGGTTGCCGGCTATGGCGACACCACGGTCGAAGGCACCGAGAAGGTCGACCGCGATTTCACCGAATACATGACCGGCCTGAAGCGCGGCCGCCAATATTCGCCGGAAGAGGTCGACGAGGCGCGCGACCGGCTGCTCGGGCTGGAAGTCTTCAACAGCGTCACGCTGAAGGAGGCCGACGGTCTCGACGCCGACGGCAACATCCCGATCGGCGTCGAAGTGAGCGAGCGCAAGCCGCGCTATTTCGGCCTTGGCGGCACCTTCTCCAACACCGAGGGGCTCGGCCTCGAAGGCTATTGGGGTCACCGCAATCTGTTCGGCCGTGCCGAAAAACTGCGCATCGAGGGCGAAATCAGCGGCATCGGCAGCAACGAACTGACCGAGCTCAACTACAATGCCGGCATCATGTTCGAAAAGCCGGGCGTGGTCGGGCCGGCGTCCAAATTCTTTGCCAACGTCAACACCGTGCTGGAGCATCCCGACGCCTACGACCGTTTCTCGGTCAAGGGCAGCACCGGCCTGTCTTATGACCTCGACAGGCGGCAGACGGTTTCGGCGGAGGTCGCGCTCGACTATTCGAAGATCACCGATTCTTTCGGCAAGCACACTTTTCTGATCGCCAGCATTCCGCTGCGCTATGTCTTTGACAACCGCGACAACCGGCTCAACCCGACGACCGGATTCAGGGCGCTGGCCTATGCCGAGCCGAGCTACGACATTTTGAACGGAGCCGCCTTCGTCAAGCTGAGGGGCGAAGGATCGGCCTATCAGGCGCTCGACGCGGCCTCGAAGTTCGTCCTGGCCGAACGCGTCGCCATCGGCTCGATCATCGGCGCCGGCCTTCAGGATGTTCCGGCCGACCGCCGTTTCTATTCCGGCGGCGGCGGCTCGGTGCGCGGTTATGCCTATCAGGGCATCGGTCCGAAGGACGCCGACGGAGAGCCGATCGGCGGGCTGTCCATCTTCGAGACCTCGATCGAGATGCGCATCGCCATCACCGACACGATCGGCGTCGTGCCATTCGTCGATGCCGGCACCGTCTCGACCGATCAATTCCCCGATTTTTCCAACATGAAGGTCGGCGCCGGCGTCGGCTTGCGATATATTACGCCGTTCGGACCGTTGCGCATCGATGCGGCGGTGCCGCTCAACCCGGATCCCGACGACCCGGATTTCGGCATCTATGCCGGCATCGGCCAGGCGTTTTGATGACAATGTTCAAGCGCATCCTTCGCATCGCCCTTTACACACTGCTCGTCCTGGTGGCGGCGGTGGTCGGTGCGCTCGTCGTGCTCACCAAGACCGAGCGCGGCCGCGCCAATCTCGCCGGCATCATCTCGACCGTGGCGTCGAGCGATGACCAGAAGGTCACGGTCAGCGGCATCGACGGCATCTGGTCCGGCGCCCTGACGGTCGACCATGTAGTGCTGGAGGATCGCCAGGGCGCCTGGCTGGTGGCGCGCAAGGTGGCGGTCGACTGGTCGCCGCTGGCGCTTCTGTCGAAGAACTTCAGCGCCGGCCGCGTCGCCGCCGATCGCATCGAACTGGCGCGGTTGCCGGTGGCCGGCACGCAGCCGAGCCAAGGTGGCGCCACCACGCTGCCGGTGTCGCTCGACGTCAAGCAGATCGACCTGCCGGAAATCGCGCTCGGGCAGGCGCTGGCCGGCAGCGGTATCGCCGAGCTCGCCGCCAGGGGATCATTCAAGGCCGACGCGGCGCCATTGGCGCTCGAAACCAGCCTCAACATCACCCGCCGCGACGGCAAGCAAGGCAAGGTCGACGCCAACATCCATTTCGCGCCCGCCGACAACAAGCTGGACCTCGATCTGAAGGCATCGGAGCCGGCCGGCGGCATCATCGCCAATCTGCTCAAATTGCCGGATGCGCCGCCGGTCAGCATGGTCGTCACCGGCACCGGGCCGGTCGCCAACTGGAGCGGCATCGGTACCTTCGTCGTCGACGGCCAGATCGTCACCCAGCTCACCGGTCGCCACCAGGTCACCGACAAGGGCAACTATGTCGAGGCCAAGGGCGACGGCGACTTCCAGCGCTTCTTGCCCGACAATCTGAAATCCTTGTTCGCCGGCAAGACCAGCTTCGACCTCGCCGGAACCGCGATCGTGACAGGCGGCGTCGAGGTTGAGCGCGCCAGCATCGACAGCGATGCCGTGCATGGCACCGCCGCGGGCAGCATCGACCCCAACGGCGCCAGCGACCTTTCGGCGGAACTCGCCGCCAAGGGTCCACCAATCGTGCTCAGCCTCGGCGCCGCGGCGCAGCCGGTGACGGTGGCGATCACCGGCGCCACGGCCCGCGCGTTCGGCGGCGGCAAGGCACCGATAATCGACATCGGCGTGTCCCTGGTCTCGGTGGTGGCGGGCGGCACCCGGGTGGACGATCTGGTGGCCGAAATTCATTCCGACGGCTTCGACATCCAGGACCGCAGCGGACCGGTCACCATCAAGCTTATCGCCGGCGGCCTGAACACCGACGTGGCGACGCTGGCACCGCTGGTGACCGGCAGGGTCACTGCGGACCTCGCCGGGTCGGTCAGCAAGGACGAGATCGTCGTCGATCAAGGCACGCTGCGCAGCGATGCGCTCAATGCCTCGGTGACATCCAGGGTGACGTTGGCCGATCTGGCGATGACGCTCAAGATGAATGCCGATGCCGTCTCGACTGCGCTGCCGCCGCAGATCCGCCCGATTCTCGGCGAGCGCGTGACATTCTCGGCGACCGCGACCCGCGACCCGCAAGGCTTGTTTGCCGCCAATGCGCTGCAACTCAATTCGGGCTCGCTCAGCGCCAGCGGCACCGCCAGCGCGACGGGCACCGACATCCAGGCCGACATCAGGGGCACGCTCGGCAATGTTTCGGTGCTGTCGCCGATGGTCGGCGTAGCGGTCGGCGGGGCCGTCGATTTCGCGCTGACGGCGAGCGGCGCGCGCTCGGCGCCGGATTTCTCGGTCTCGGCCGACAGCGACAGCCTGACCGCGTCGGGCCGGACGGTCAAGACGATCAAGCTGACAGCGACGGGCAAGGCCGACATCGTCAATCCCGCCGCCGATGTCGCACTGACCGGGTCCGTCGACGACCAGCCGCTCGATCTCAGGGCATCCTTGGTGACGCGCGACGGCACGCGCTCCGTCAACGGGCTTAGCCTGTCGCTGGCCGATAATAAGGTCTCGGGCGATCTCGTGCTCGACGACAGCTTGCTGCCGCTCGGTACGCTGACACTCGAAGCGCCCGATATCGGCCCGCTGGCCGCGCTTGCCGGGCAGACGGCGGCCGGCGACGTGCAGGGCAGCATCCGCCTCTCGAATGATGGTGGCGCGCCGACGGTAGCCGTCGATATGACGAGCGGGTCTATTTCGCGCGGCGATCTGGCGGCGAAGGCCATCGCCGTCAACGCGCTGGTCGCCAACTATCTCAAGGCACCGGCGATCTCCGGCACGATCAAGGCCGATACAGTCACATCAGGCGCCACCGTAATCAGCGGCATCGGTGTCGATTTGAAGCGCAACGGCGACTGGACCGGGTTTTCCGGCGGCGCCACCGTCGCCGGCATTCCGGCCACCGCAGAAGGCAGGGTGAAGATCGCGGACGGCACGACAAGCGTAGAAATCGCCTCCGGCGACGCGACCATTCGCGGCATCAAGGCGGCGATCGCGCAGCCGTCGACCCTGAGCATCGCCAATGGCGCGGCCAGCATCGAGAAGCTGATGCTCGATGTCGGCGGCGGATCGGTGACAGTGTCCGGCACCGCCGGCCAGACGCTCGATCTCGCGGCAGAGTTTTCCGGGCTGCCGGCCGCCCTGGCCAATGATTTTTCACCCGGCCTCGACGCCGCTGGCACACTCGGTGGAACGGCGCAAGTGACGGGACCGTCGGCAGCCCCTGACATTCGTTTCAATGCGCAGCTCAACGGCGCCGAGACCAGCCAGACCCGCCAGGCGGGGCTCGGGCCGCTCAACCTCGATGCGGCAGGCAGCTTCTCCTCCGCCGGCGGCGTCGCTATCGACCGCGCGACGCTTTCAGGAGACAAGATTTCCGGCAAGGCTGCCGGCACCATCAATCCGAACGGCGCCAGCGATTTTTCGCTCGACCTGGCCTCGACCGGCCCGAGCCTGCCGCTGACGCTCGGCAGCACCGAGAGCCCGATCAAGCTCGAGCTGCAGGCGCTTTCGGTAAAGGCTGCAGGGCAGGGCACGCAGCCGCAGCTCGACATTTCCGCCGTTCTGCCTTCGGTCGCGACGAAATTCAGCGATGTCGAGGGGCTCACGCTGGCATTGCACTCGGACGCTTTCGACGTGAAGAGCCGGACGGGGCCGGTCTCCGGCACGGTGACGGCAAACAAGATCGGCCTGGACAATCCGACCATAGCGCCGCTGATCGCCGGCAAGATCACGGCACAAGTCGCCGGCAGCCTGGCGACCGACGGCATTGTCATCGACAGCGGGTCGGTGACAAGCGACGCGCTGAACACCGGCTTCAATGGAAGGATCTCGCTGGCCGACGGCGCCATCGACCTCAACCTCAAGACCGACGCCGTTTCCGCGGCGCTGCCGGCGGCAGCGCGCGGCGTGCTCGCGCAACGGACGGAACTCAGTGCCGCGCTGAAGCGCGACGCCAATGGCAATGTCACCGCCGATGCGATCAGGCTGGTGTCCGGCGCGCTGACCGCCGACGGGCAGGCCAGCCTTGCCGACAACAAGCTCACCGTCGATATCAAGGGCGCGCTGGCCGACATCTCGCTTCTGTCCGGGGACGCCAACGGCGCCATCACCTTCGCGCTGAACGCGCAAGGCGCCAGCACCGCGCCCGACCTGTCGCTGACGGTCAACAGCGACCGGCTTTCGGTTGCCGAACGCGAGATCACCGGGTTGAGCCTCACCGCCACCGGCAAAGCCGATGCCGCCAACCCGGCGGCCAATGTCCAATTGACCGGAAATGTCGCGGGCCAGCCCCTGCAGGGCAGCGCCGTGCTGGCGACGTCAGACGGCAAGCGCGCCATCGACGGGCTTTTGCTGTCGCTCGGCAAGAACCGGATATCAGGCGACCTGGCGCTTGACGAGGCTTTCGTGCCTGAAGGCACCGTGGCGCTCGACCTGCCTGACATCGGACCGCTGGCAGCGCTTGCGCTGGAAAAGGCGGAAGGCGACGTGCGCGGCACGATCGTCTTCTCGAAGGCCGGCAATGCGCCTGAGGTCACCGTCAAGGCTTCGACGGCTTCGATTACACGCGGCGATGTTTCGGCAAAGACGGTGACCATTGACGCATCGATCGCCAACTATCGAGCGGCGCCGGTGATCTCCGGAAAAATCCTCGCCGACAGCGTCACCTCCGGCGGCACCGTCATTCGCGGCATCGATGTCGATCTCACCCGCGACGGCGACTGGACCGGCTTTTCCGGCGGCGCCACCGTCAAGGACATTCCGGCCAAGGCGGCCGGCCGCGTCAGGGTCGCCAATGGCACGACGACGGTCGAGCTCGCCTCCGGCCAGGCGACGATGCGCGGCATCAAGGCGGCGATCGCCCAGACCTCGATCATCACCATCGCCAACGGCACCACCAGCCTGGACAGGCTCGCACTCAACCTCGGCGGCGGCACGGCGACAGTTTCGGGCAAGGTCGGGGAGGCGCTCAATCTCAACGCGACGCTGGCGCAGGTGCCGATGTCGCTCGCCAACAGTTTCTCGCCCGGCCTCGATGCCGCCGGCACGATCTCGGGCACGGTGAAGGTGACGGGCGCGCCGGCCAATCCGGCCGTCGCCTTCAAGGTCGACGCCGCAGGCGTCCAGACGTCGCAGACCCGCGGCGCCGGTTTCGGCGGCATGGGCGTTTCGTCCTCCGGCACGTTTTCCGGCAACCGACTGAGCTTCGAGGCCAACATGAGCGATGCCGCCGGTCTCGGCCTCAAGGGCGGCGGCACGATGACGACATCAGGCACGCCGACGCTTGATCTCGACTTTTCCGGCAAGGTGCCGTTCGCCTTCCTGACCCGGACACTGGCCGCACAAGGCTTGTCGTTGAGCGGCACGGCCGACGTCAATCTGAAGGTGCGCGGCCCGGCGACGGCGCCGGTGATCACAGGCACGGTCCGCACGTCGGGTGCCCGCCTGATCGATGCACGCTCGGGACTTGCGATCAACGATATCACCGCCGATGTGGCGATCGGCGGTGGCGTCGCCAGGATAAACCGCCTGACCGGCAATTTGTCGACGCGCGGCAGCCTGTCGGCCAGCGGCACGGTCGGCATCAATCCGGCGCAAGGCTTTCCGGCCGACCTGTCGATCAAGCTCGTCGATGGCCGCTACACCGACGGCAGGGTGGTCACCGCCAATCTCGGCGGCGACCTGACCATCAAGGGGCCACTCGCATCGGCGCCGGTGATCTCGGGCACGATCAACCTGGCCAAGACCGTCATCACCGTTCCCGAAAAGCTGCCGGGCTCGCTGGCGGCGCTCAACATCAGGCACAAGAACGCACCGGCCGCCGTGCGCGCGCAGGACAAGGCGTTGCGCCCGGCGACGGCGAGCAGCAGCAGCAGTGGCGGCGGCCTCAACCTCGATGTCACGGTCAACGCGCCCAGCCAGATCTTCATCCAGGGCAGGGGCGTCGATGCCGAGCTTGGCGGTTCGCTGCGGCTGACCGGCCCGGCATCGTCGCCGCAAGCGGTCGGCACCTTTGACTTGCAGCGCGGTCGGCTGTCGATCCTGGCCAAGCGGCTGACCTTCACCGAAGGCACGGTCGGCTTTTCGGGGTCGCTGGTGCCTTATCTCAATCTCACGGCGACATCGACGACGAGCAGCACCACCGTCACCATCGTGGTTTCGGGCGAGGCGACCAATCCGAAATTCAACTTCTCGTCGGTGCCGGCATTGCCAGAGGACGAGGTCCTGGCGCAACTGATTTTCGGCCGCTCGATGTCGAACCTGTCGCCGCTGCAGATCGCCCAGCTTGCCGAAGCCGCCGCGCAACTGGCCGGCATCGGCGGCTCGACCTCGCTGCTCCAGAACCTGCGCAGCGCCATCGGCGTCGACGATCTCGACGTCGTCACCGACGAGGAGGGCGGCACCGCGGTCTCGGCCGGAAAATATCTCAACGACCGCACCTATGTCACGATCCAGAAGGGCGACAAGCCGGGTTCGGGCAAGGCAGCGATCGATCTCGACGTCGGCCGCGGCGTCAAATTGCGCGGCGAAGCCACCGATGCCGGCGAAGCCAAGGGTGGCATTTTCTACGAACGCGAGTACTGAAGCCGGCCGGCGAGATAGGGTCCGGCAATCCGACAGCCCTCGTCGCCATATCGGCACTCATCCGGATACGGCCGGCGCGGTGCAAAGCTTCGCGCATGACCCCGAGAATCGAAATCGATTTCGGCGCAAAATCAAACTGCTACAGCGTCCGTTGCGCGCCCGACCGGACGTGCGGCGCAGCAGTGAATGTCTCAGTTTGATCGATGCCGGAGATTCGAACGAAATCTGCCGGGCAATAGCAATTTTGCGCCAAGACTGTCGTTATCACGCGAACTGCTTCCCTTCCAAAGTTGCACATTCCTTGGCATGTTCCCAATCCGTGCCGTTTTTGACATCACGGCCCGGATGCGGAATGGTAAAAGGCAGAAAGCCAACAATGGGAGTTCTCGATGACAATCTACAAGAGTAATGGCGACCGCGTTCCGGATCACATCCATGCAATGGCCGAGGAAGCCAGGGCGGGACGTGTCGATCGCCGCGAGTTTCTCGCTTTGGCCAGTGTCTTCGGCGCGTCCACGGCGATGGCCTATGGCATGCTCGGCCTCGCCGACCCGACGCCGGCGAGAGCGCAGGACGTGCAGGGCAAAAAGGGCGGCATTCTGAAGGTCGCTATGTGGATCAAGGATCCGAAGGATCCGCGCAAGGCAGACTGGTCGGAAATCGCCAATGCCGAGCGCCAGGCGATCGAGCCGTTGGTCAAGTACACAAACGAATACACGTTCCGCCCCTACCTGCTAGAGAGCTGGGACGTCAACGACGACGCCACCGAATACACGCTGCATGTGCGCAAGGGCGTCACCTGGAACAACGGCGATCCGTTCACCGCCGACGACGTCATCTTCAACTTCAAGCGTTGGGGCGACAAGAAAGCCGAAGGCAATTCCATGCCCGGTCGCCTCGGCTCGCTGGTCAAGGACGACAAGCTGGATGAGAGCGCCGTCACCAAGGTCGACGATCACACGATCAAGCTGACGCTCAGCACGCCGGATATCGCGCTCATCCCCAACGTGTGCGACTATCCCGGTCTCGTTGTCCACAAGACCTTCGACGAAAAGGGCGGCGATTTCAAAGCCTGCCCGATCGGCACCGGCCCATTTGAACTGGTCTCCTACGATGTCGGCCAGAAAGTCGTCTACAAGCGCCGCGAAGACAACAAGTGGTGGGACGGCGAGGTCTTTCTCGACGGCATCGAGTTCATCGACTACGGCACCGATCCGGCGGCCACGGTCAGCGCCTTCGAATCCGGAGAGGTCCATACCAACTTCGAGACGTCGGCCGACTATGTGTCGATCCTCGACGGTGTCGACCTGGTCAAGTCCGAGGTCGTCACCGCTTCGACGATCGTCTGCCGCACCAATGTGACCAACAAGCCTTACGACGATCAGAAGGTCCGCAACGCCCTGCAGCTCGCGGTCGACAACGCTGTCGTGCTCCAGCTGGGCGGTGGCAATGCCGGCACTGTCGCCGAAAACCACCATGTCTCGCCGATCCATCCGGAATATTTCGAGCTGGCGAAGATTGCCCGCGATCCGGCCAAGGCGAAGGCGCTGATGGCGGAAGCCGGCCAGGCCGATTTCGAGCACGAGCTGATCACGGTCGACGAAGACTGGCACAAGAATACCGGCGATACGATCGCCGCGCAGATGCGCGACGCCGGCATCAAGGTCAAGCGTACGGTGCTGCCGGGTTCGACCTTCTGGAACGACTGGACCAAATACCCGCTGTCGATGACCAACTGGAACATGCGGCCGCTCGGCGTCCAGGTTCTGGCGATCGGCTATCGCACCGGTGAAGCCTGGAACGAGACGGGCTGGTCGAATCCCGAGTGGGATGCCAAGCTCAACGCGGCGCTCGCCGTTGCCGACCCCGCCAAGCGCAAGGAAATGATGAAGGACATCGAGCAGATCCTGCAGGATTCCGGCATCATCATCCAGCCTTACTGGCGCAAGCTCTACAGCCATTCGGTCGCTGCCGTTAAGAACTACGGCATGCATCCGACCTTCGAGCGCGACTACGGCAAGGTCTGGCTCGACGAGGAGGCCTGATCGGATCGATCGTGGAAGGGGCGGTTCGCCCCTTCCACCCACGCCTTGCATGATCCCACAACCCAAGGTCGGCGCAGCAAGAAAGCGCGGACTCTTCGGAGAGGGCGTGCAATAAGACAGGGTTGATCGCATTCTGAGGGTCCGTTTGACAGCCAGCTCTGCCGATCGCAGGCTGAACTGGCTCCAAGCCGGCCTCAACCCCAACCAGACCGGCAGGGGACCGCCATGCTTTCTTTCATCCTTCGACGCCTCGGCACCATGGCATTGACGATGCTGTGCCTGACGATGGTCGTGTTCTTCCTGATCAATCTCGATCCCAATCTGAAAAAGCTGGCAATCAGCCAGACCGAAATGCACACCTCGGCCGAGCAGCTCGAAAGCTGGCTGGTCAACCATGGCTATCGCCAGAATTTCTTCTCCCGCTATGGCCAATGGCTGGGTATCGTGCCCAAACAGCCGGTCACAGACCCGGCAACCGGCAAACCGGCGCGACGTTTTTCCTTCTGCAACGATCCTGTCGAGCCGACATTCTCCGGCGTGCTGCAGGGTGACTTCGGCTGCTCGACCAAGTTCAAGACGACGGTCGCGTCGAAGCTGTTCCCGGCGCTTGGTGCTACCGGAATCCTGATGTTCTGGGTGCTTGTGGTGATGGTGCCGATCTCGCTGCTGATCGGCATCCTCGCCGGCATGCGCGAAGGCTCGCGAACCGACCGGACCTTGTCGGTCGCCTCGATTGCCTCGACGGCGACGCCCGAATATGTGTCGGGCGTCATTTTCACCGTCATCTTCGCCTCATGGCTCGGCCTGCTGAACGGTTCGGCGGCTTCGGCCAGCCGCGGCATCACCTTCTACAATTTCACGCTGCCTGTGATGACGCTGGCGATCTATGGCATCGGCTATATCGCCCGCATGACCCGCGCCTCGATGGTCGAGGTGATGACGCAGCAATATATCCGCACCGCCCGGTTGAAGGGCCTCTCCTTCGGCAGCGTCGTGGTCAAGCACGCGCTGCGCAACGCGCTGATCGCGCCATTCACCGTCATCATGCTGCAATTTCCCTGGCTGCTCACCGGCGTCGTCATTGTCGAGGTGATGTTCCGCTACCAGGGGTTTGGCTACACGCTGGTCGAGGCGGCCGGCAACAACGATATCGATCTTTTGCTCGGCTGCTCCCTGGTCTCGGTGTTCATCGTCCTGATCACGCAGCTCATTTCCGATGTCGGCTACGCGTTTCTCAATCCGCGTATCAGAGTTCAATAGGGGATCGAGCGGATGCAGCTTGAATATATCGGCGCCTTCAATGTGGTGCTTGGCGTGCTTGCGCGTTTCTGGCCGGTCTGGATCGCTCTCGTCCTGGTGATGGGGGCGAGCTTCGCCTACAAGAAGAGGCTTGGCCTCTACGGTCAGCTCTTCGACAGCAGCGTCGGCATCGTCGGCGTCGGCATCTGCCTGTTCTGGCTGTTCACGGCGATCTTCGCGTCGACCGTCTCGCCCTTCAATCCGCTTGTCCAGATCCCGATCATGAAGGACGCGCTGCCGGGCGCGGTCGAGCCGCAATCGGGACTAGTCTACCTGTTCGGCGGCGACAAGCTTGCCCGCGACGTGTTCAGCCGCATGGTCTACGGCAGCCAGATCGTGCTGATCATCGCGCCGGCGGCGACCGGGTTTGCGCTGATGGTCGGCATCACGCTCGGCCTGCCGGCCGGCTATTATGGCGGCAGGATCGATACGGTGCTGTCATTCCTCGCCAATCTGGTGCTCGCCTTCCCGGTGATCCTGCTGTTCTACCTCCTGGTGACGCCGGGCATCATGGAGACACCTATCCCCTATGCGATGGCCGGCCTGTTCTTCATGTTTCCGATCATCTTCTTCAGCGTGCTGTTCTGGACGCGCTACAAGAAACGGCCCGACCGCCTTTACATCCTCCTGGGGCTGACGCTGATCATTGGCGGCTGGGTCTATGCCGGCCTGGTCTTCGATGCCGATCCGTTCAGGATCATCCATATCGATCCCAACCAGCTCAACATCTTCGTGGCGGTGGTGTTCGCCTCCAGCCCCGGCGTGTTCCGCATCGTGCGCGGCCTGGTCATGGACATCAAAACGCGCGACTATGTGGCGGCGGCGCAGACGCGCGGTGAATCGCCCTGGTACATCATGCTGTGGGAGATACTTCCCAATGCGCGCGGGCCGCTGATCGTCGATGCTTGCCTGCGTATCGGCTACACCACGATCCTGCTCGGCACGCTCGGCTATTTCGGCCTGGGGCTGGCGCCCGAGAGCCCGGACTGGGGCACCGCGATCAAGGATGCCAGCCGGCTGCTGCGCTCCTTCATCCATCCGGCGCTGCCGCCGACGATCGCGCTGATGTCGTTCGTGCTGGGCCTTAATCTGCTGGCCGACTCGCTGCGTGAACAATCGATGAAAGATTGATGGACGGGTTCTCGACCCGATATGCTGAAAGAACCAGGATTGGAGCGACCCATGAATGAGGCAGTTCGAAATCCCGCCAAGCCGACCAATGGGCCGACCAACGGGCCGATCATCGAAATCGAGAACCTGTCGATCTCCTTCTTCACCCGCAAGGGCGAGATACCGGCCGTCATGGATTTTTCCTGCACGGTCATGCCTGGCGAAGCGATGGGCATCGTCGGCGAATCCGGCTGCGGCAAGTCGACCGTGTCGCTCGGCATCATGCGCGACCTCTCCAACATCGGAAAGATCGTCGGCGGCCGGATAAAGTTCCAGGGCAAGGACATGGGCGAGCTGTCCGACGAGGAACTCCGCGCCATCCGCGGCAACAAGATCGCGATGATCTACCAGGAGCCGATGGCCAGCCTGAACCCGGCGATGAAGGTCGGCCAGCAACTGATGGAAGTGCCGCTGATCCACGACAAGGTGTCGAAGGAAGAGGCTTACAGGCGCGCGCTGGAAATGGTGCGCTCGGTCAGGCTGCCCGATCCGGAGCGCATGATGCGCTCGTTTCCGCACCAGCTCTCCGGCGGCCAGCAACAGCGCATCGTCATCGCCATGGCGCTGCTGTCGAAGCCGGCGCTGCTCTTGCTCGACGAGCCGACGACGGCGCTCGACGTGACGGTCGAAGCCGGCATCGTCGACCTGGTCAAGGGGCTCGGCGAGAAGTTCGGCACCTCGATGATCTTCGTGTCGCACAATCTCGGCCTGATCCTGGAAACCTGCGACCGCATCACGGTGATGTATTCGGGCGAAGCGGTGGAGACCGGCAAGATCAAGGACGTCTTCGACCGGATGCGCCATCCCTACACGCAAGGCCTGTTCCGCTCGATCCCGCTGCCCGGCGCCGACAAGAATTCGCGGCCTCTGATCTCAATCCCGGGGCAATTGCCGCTGCCGCACGAGCGGCCGAAGGGCTGCAATTTCGGCCCCCGCTGCCACCATTTCGTCGAGGGCGTCTGCAACGCCGCAGAAATCCCGATGATCGCGGTCGACGGCCATGAAGGCCATTTTTCGCGCTGCGTGCGCTTCAACGAGATCGACTGGGAAGCGCTGCCGCCCGGCG
Organism: Mesorhizobium sp. WSM4819; assembly: GCF_055811215.1. NCBI lineage: Bacteria > Pseudomonadati > Pseudomonadota > Alphaproteobacteria > Hyphomicrobiales > Phyllobacteriaceae > Mesorhizobium > Mesorhizobium sp. WSM4819. Next base: position 25,396 of record NZ_JBVVQO010000020.1, on the reverse strand, counting down.
CCAAGAAGGTCAACGAGCGCGTCGAGCCCGGCGCGCCGGTGCTCAAGATCGAGGATCTCAAAAAATACTACAAGGTCGGCGGCAGCGAGGTGTTCGGCTCGAGCGAGGGCCGCGTCGTCAAGGCCAATGAGACGATCTCCTTCATGGCGCGCGAATCCGAGACCGTCGCCATCGTCGGCGAGTCCGGCTGCGGAAAGTCGACGCTGGCCAAGGTGCTGCTCGGACTGGAGACGGCAAGCTCGGGCAGCGTGACGCTCGGCAACCAGCAGATCCAGTCGATCGGGGTCGAGAACCGCAGCGTCGAGACGGTGTCGTCGATCCAGATGGTGTTCCAGAATCCGTTCGACACGCTCAATCCCAGCCATACGGTCGGCTCGCAGATCATCCGCACGCTGGAAAAATTCAATGTCGGCAACACCGTTGCCGACCGCCGCAAGCGCATGCTGGAACTGCTCGACCTGGTGAAGCTGCCGCGGGCGTTCGAGACCCGCAAGCCGCGCCAGCTTTCAGGCGGCCAGAAGCAGCGCATCGGCGTGGCGCGGGCATTTGCCGGCGACGCCAAGGTGGTGGTGGCCGACGAGCCGGTCTCGGCGCTCGACGTGTCGGTGCAGGCGGCGGTGACGGAGCTGTTAATGGACATCCAGCGCAAGAACAAGACGACGATGCTGTTCATCAGCCACGACCTGTCGGTGGTGCGCTACATCGCCGACCGCGTCGTCGTCATGTATCTCGGCTATATCGTCGAGCAGGGCACGACCGACCAGATCTTTTCGCCGCCCTATCATCCCTACACCGAGGCGCTGCTGTCGGCGATCCCGATCGCCGACACCAGCGTGATCAAGAAGCACATCGTGCTGGAAGGCGACATCCCGTCGGCGATGAACCCGCCAACCGGCTGCCCGTTCCAGACCCGCTGCGGCTACAAGAAGCTGGTGCCGGACAACCTTTGCGAGACGCAGGTGCCGCCGGTCAAGCATCTCGGCGACGGTCATATGAGCCTGTGCTGGCTTGCCGACGACGTGCTGGCGAAAATGGAGCCGGTGATCAAGTTCGACAAGGAGCATGCCGCCAATGAAGGCGTGCCCGACGACGCGCCGCAGGGCATCGGTCCGGGCTTTGCCGGCGCTCCGCCGCAGCGACCGCACGGCAAGAGGCCGAAGCTGACGGACGATTAGATCCGTGGCGCTATCAAGGCGCGCATTGGCGTAGCTGCGCGGCGTAGTCCCGAGCCATCTGCTCGGTGGCCCGCGCATAGCGCTGTACGCCGGCATCGCCACGGTTGCCGCGGCCATAGGCCGTCCAGCCGAGATGATAGGCCAGATAGAGATTGTAGGTGTCGTTGCGGGCGACGCCGAGCGTGTCTGATGTCTTGGAATGGTACCAGCCGACGAAATCGACGGCATCGGCGAAGCTGGTGCGGCGCGCCGCCCAACTGCCGGTCTCGCTCTGATATTGCGCCCAGGTGCCGTCGAGCGCCTGCGAGAAGCCGGTGGCGCTGGAGGCACGTTTCCAGGGAATGAAGCCGAGCAGCTTCTTGCGCGGCGGCCTGGCGTTGCTTTTGAAGCCGGATTCCTTGCGCACCGTCGCCATCAGCACGGGAACCGGCACGCCGTGCTTCTGTTCGGCGCGTTCGGCCGCCGCCTGCCAGTTGTCGAACCAGCCGTCATTCTGGTCGAAGACGGCGCAGACATTGTTGATATGGCTCGGCGGCGTCGCGCAGGCCGACAGCGCCAGCAGCACGGTAACGGCTACAATTTTACGAAAACTCGACCGACCCATCGCAAGAGGATTAGGCCGAAAACATAAAAGGAATTTTGCAGCGTTCCTTAACGGCTGATCGGCCGCTTTGGCCGCGACACAGCGAGGATAGATATTCCGACGTTTTCCGTCGCTTTTGTCGGCACGAAAATCCCAAAATGCCGCCTTGGCTAAAATCGCGCCCGCAGGCGGCGGATTTCTGACAGCCCGATCGTCGTGCCGGCGCTTTGATGCGCCGCATGACCGAACCGAGACGCAAGCGCGGCGCCGAGCGAACCAGCAACAGGGGACCGGCCGCCATCCCGCAACTGCCGTTGCGCCGCGTGACAAATCCCTATCCGCCGATGGCGATGCTCTCGGCCGACGAGATCGAGGCGATCCACCAGGCGTCGATGCACATTCTGGAGAATTTCGGCATCGAGGTGATGAGCCCGCGGGCGCTTTCGCTGTTCGAGAAGGCCGGCGCCAAGGCTGATCATGCGTCGATGACTGTCCGCATCGAGCGCGGCATGGTCGACGAGGCACTGAAGACGACGCGGTCCAGCTATACGCTGACGCCGCGCAACCCGGCCCACACAGTCCATCTCGGCGGCAACACCATCAATTTTACGCTCGTCGCCGGACCGCCGAACGTGCATGACATGGAACGCGGCCGGCGCGCCGGCAATTTGCGCGACTATTGCGATCTCACCCGGCTGGCGCAGCATTTCAACTGCATCCAAATGCTCGGCAATCAGGTCTGCGCACCGGTGGAACTGCCGGCCAACTCACGCCACCTCGACACCTATTTCGCCAATCTGACGCTGACCGACAAGAGTTTTCACGTCTCGGCGATCGGCCGCGGCAGGGCGCTGGATGGCATCGAAATGATGGCGATTTCGCGGGGCTTGAGCCTCGACCAGATGCGCGACGATCCCGGCGTCACCACCATCATCTCGGTCAACTCGCCGCGCCGCTTCGACGAGATGATGGCCGAAGGGCTGATGACCATGGCCGAGTTCGGCCAGTCGGTTGCGGTGACGCCGTTCACGCTGATGGGGGCGATGAGCCCGGTGACGCTTGCCGGCGCGCTGGCGCAACAGAACGCCGAGGCGCTGTTCGGCGTGGTCTTGACGCAGCTTGTCCGCCCTGGCGCCCCGGTCATGTACGGCGCCTTCACCTCCAATGTCGACATGAAGTCCGGTGCGCCGGCCTTTGGTACGCCAGAGAACACCAAGGCCAACATCGCCTCCGGGCAATTGGCACGGCGCTATGGACTGCCCTACCGGACGACGCCGGGCTCGGCCTCCAACGCCGCCGACGCGCAAGGCGCCTATGAGACGCTGATGGCGCTGTGGGGCGCGGTGCTCGGCCACGGCAATCTCGTCTACCACGCAGCCGGCTGGCAGGAGGGCGGGCTGACCGCATCGTTCGAAAAGTTCATCATCGACGTCGAGATGATCCAGCACATGATGGAGTTTTTGCGCCCGATCGAAGTCAACGAGGCGGAACTCGCCGTCGAGGCGCTGGGTGCGGTGCCGACCGGCGGCCATTTCTTCGGCGAGCCGCACACGCTGGAGCGCTATGCAACCGCCTTCTACCAGCCGATGCTCTCGAATTGGCAGAACTACGAGGCCTGGCAGGAGGCCGGCGGGCTAGACGCCACGGCGCGGGCGACGCGGCTGTGGAAGAAAGCGCTGGAAGATTATGTCGAACCGACGATTGATATTGCCGTGCGCGAGGCGCTGGAGGCGTATGTGGCCAGGCGCAAGGAAGCGATCGGGCAGGGCGAGCCGTGATGGTCGAAGGCTTGCGCTCGTGTGGCTTGGCTCCTCCCGCACCGATTCATCTCACCCCTCTAACTCCCTGAAATAACGAGAAAAACCCATGAAATCGCATGCGAAGGTCGTGGTCATTGGCGGAGGCGTTGTCGGCTGTTCGGTGCTGTTCCATCTCGCCCGTCACGGCTGGACCGACATTGTGCTTCTGGAGCGCGACGAGTTGACTTCCGGCTCGACCTGGCACGCGGCCGGCGGCATGCACACGATCAATGGCGATCCCAACGTCGCCAAGCTGCAGAAATACACGATCTCGCTCTACAAGGAGATCGAGGAGCTGTCCGGCCAGGCGACCGGCGTGCATCTGACCGGTGGCGTGCTTCTGGCGGCGACCGAGGCGCGGCTCGACTGGCTGCGCAGCGTTGTCGCCAAGGGCCGCTATCTCGGCATCGACCTCGAGGAGATCTCGCCTGATGAGGCGGCCGAGTTGATGCCGTTGCTCGACCCGAAACAGTTCGTCGGCGCGGTGCGCAACAAGGAGGACGGTCATCTCGACCCGTCCGGCGTCACCCACGCCTATGCCAAGGCGGCCAGAAAACTTGGCGCCGAGGTTGAGCGCTTCACCAAGGTCGAGGATATCGTGCGCCGCGCCGACGGGCTGTGGCGGATCATCACCAACAAGGGCGAGGTGGTGGCCGAGCATGTCGTCAACACCGGCGGCCTGTGGGCGCGCGAGGTCGGCCGCATGGTGGGCCTCGAACTGCCGGTTCTGGCGATGGAGCACATGTACCTGATCACCGAGGACATGCCGGAGGTCGCCGCCTGGAACCAGGAGACCGGCACGGAGATCATCCACGCGGTCGATTTCGACGGCGAGCTCTATCTGCGCCAGGAGCGCGGCGGCATGCTGATGGGCACCTATGAGAAGGCCAACAAGCCATGGTCCGAGCTTCAGACACCGTGGAATTTCGGCCACGAGCTTCTCGAGCCCGACATCGACCGCATCGCGCCGTCATTGGAAGTCGGGTTCCGGCATTTCCCGGCCTTCCAGAACACCGGCATCAAGCAGATCATCAACGGCCCTTTCACCTTCGCGCCCGACGGCAATCCGTTGGTCGGGCCGGTGCGCGGCCTGCCTGGCTTCTGGGTCGCCTGCGGCGTCATGGCCGGCTTTTCGCAGGGCGGCGGTGTTGGCCTGGCGCTGTCGAACTGGATGATCGAGGGCGATCCCGGCGCCGACATCTGGGCGATGGACGTCTCTCGCTACGGCGACTGGGCAACGATGGCCTACACCAACGCCAAGGTGCGCGAGAATTATTCGCGGCGTTTTTCCATCCGCTTCCCCAATGAGGAACTGCCTGCCGGGCGGCCGCTCAAGACCACGCCGGTCTACGACCTTTTGTCGGCGAAGGGCGCGCAGTGGGGCGTGGCCTATGGGCTGGAAGTGCCGTTGTGGTATGCGCCCGAAGGCGTCAGGGATGAGTTCTCGTGGCGGCGCTCGAGCGATTTCGAGCATGTCGCAAAGGAGGTGAGGACGGTGCGGACAAGTGTCGGCCTGTCGGAAATCTCGTCCTTCGCCAAATTCAGGGTGACGGGCGCGGGCGCGGCGGCCTGGCTCGACCGCCTGCTGGCCTGCAAGCTGCCAAAGCCCGGCCGCATGACGCTGGCGCCGATGCTGAAGCAAGACGGCAGGCTGATCGGCGACTTTTCGCTGGCCAATCTCGGCAGCGGCAATTCCAGCGGGGAGGGCTGGTTCCTCGCCGGTTCCGGCATTGCCGAGCAGTATCACATGCGCTGGTTCGAGGCGCATCTGCCGCAAGATGGCTCGGTCCATATCGAGGCGCTGGGGGCGAGACTGACGGGCCTGTCGATCGCCGGTCCGAGGGCGCGGGACGTGCTGGCAAAAGCCACGCGGGCGGATGTGTCGAATGCGGCGTTTCCGTTCATGGCGACGGCCAGGATGGATATCGGCATGGCGCCGTGCCTGGTCGGCCGCGTCAGCTACACCGGCGATCTCGGCTACGAGATCTGGGTGGCGCCGGAATATCAGCGTGCCGCGTACCAGACCCTGATGGCGGCCGGCGAAGACTTCGGCATCGGCCTGTTCGGCGCGCGCGCGCTCAACGCGCTGCGGCTGGAGAAGAATTACGGCTCGTGGGCGCGCGAATACCGGCCGATCTACGGACCGCTGGAGGCCGGGCTCGACCGTTTCGTCGCCTATGGGAAAGAAACCGATTTCATCGGCAAGCAGGCGGCACTCGCCGAGCGCCAGCAAGGCGGCAAGCTGCGACTGCGCGCCTTTGTCGTCGATGCGGCAGACGCCGACGTCATCGGCGACGAGCCGATCTGGTTCGACGGCGCGGTGCGCGGCTGGGTCACGTCAGGCGGCTACGCACATCATTCGAAGGCGTCGGTGGCCCTGGGCTATGTGCCGAAGGAGATCGCCGACGAAGCCGATGGTTTCGAGATCGAGCTCTTGGGCAAGCGCTACACCGCACGGGTGCAGCCGACGCCGCTGTTCGACGCGAATCTCGAGCGGATGCGAGGGTGATGGCGCCGCTAGGTGGAGGCTATCCAAAATGCGCGGGGTCGGCAGGACAGAGGGGGCGCGAAGGATCGCCCACTTCGACAAGCAAAACGCCAAATAGCGTGACGCCTGGCCCAGCTACCGCACCGGCGCCGTCAGCGCGAAATGACCACCCTGTGGGTCCGTGCACATCACGATCCAGCCGCCGCCGGGAACCTCCATCGGTCCCATCAGGATCGTGCCGCCATTATCGGTGACACGCTTGGCCGCCGCGTCGATTGCGGGGAGATTGAAATAGAACTGCCAGACCGGCACCGGAACCTGCTCGGGCTTGTTCATCATGCCGCCGACAGGTTCGCCGCCGGCGGCAAACAGCTGGTAGGTGCCCATCGGCCCCATATCCATGGCGTCGCCCTTGGTCCAGCCGAATTGCCCGGCATAGAAATCGAACGCGGCGTGCCAGTCTGTCGTGTAGAGTTCATGCCAGCCGATATTGCCGGGAGTAGTAGCCGGCAACGGCGGCTGGTCAGGGCCGATCGGCTGCAGGAAGTTGAACACCGCGCCTTGCGGATCGGCGACGACGGCAAAGCGGCCGACGCCCGGAATGTCATCGGGTTCGCGGTGAACCGCACCGCCGGCGCCCTTCAGCGATTTCGTCGAAGCATCGACATCCCCGGTATGGATGTAACCGACCCAGGCTGGCGGCATGCCCGTCTTGCGCACTTCGTCCGGCTGCGTCATCAGCCCGGCAACGCCGCGCTCGCCGACATTCATCACGATATCGCGCGGCATGCCGGGCGCGCCGTCGAAGGGCTGCGCCTTCCAGCCCACCACGTCGGTGTAGAACGCTTCGGCGGCGTCGAGATCGGTGGTCATCAGCTCGTACCAGAAGAAGGACGTCGGGGAGTTTGGCATTGTCGTGCTCCTTGGGTTTCCAGTCATCGATCATGCGTGATCCATCTAGGACGATTTTCGCGACGGAATTCCGACATCTGGGCCAGTAATCGATGGCGGCAAGGCACCCCTCGTTCGCAATCTTGCGCATGCTGCGGTTTTCGACTTTGCTTATCGTCAACGGAGAGTGTTGATCCATGCGCCGGATGTCGCTCACTTCAGAGCTTGTCGCGCTATGCCATCGGGAGGAGGCCGATCCCGGTCCCGATGGCAGCTGGACGCAATTGAACGATGAGGATTTCCAAACCCTCGCGTCGCGGCTATCTGATGAAGCAGACGCGGGCCCCTTGTGGGTTTTCGCCTATGGCTCGCTGATCTGGAAGCCGGCTTTCGAGTCAGTCGAACAACAACGCGCCACCGCTTTCGGCTGGCATCGGTCCTTCTGCCTCGACATGGTCCGCTGGCGCGGCAGCGCTGCGCAGCCGGGCTTGATGATGGCGCTCGAACGGGGCGGACGGTGCAACGGGGTGATCTACCGCTTGCCGGAAGGCGAAAAACCGCTCCAGATCGAAAGACTGTTGCGGCGCGAGATCAGCGATCACGAGAGTATCGGCTCAGTCAGGTGGCTTCCCGTGCATACGGCTCAAGGCACGCTCAGGGCGCTGGGCTTCTGGGTCGGTGTGACCGGCAGGGGGACGTCGCTCAACCAGCCGCTGGAGAGGGTAGCGCAAGTGCTGGCGCGGGCGTGTGGGCATGTCGGGTCCGGCGCCGAATATCTCTTCAACACCGTCCATCATCTGGAAGAATTCGGCATTCGCGACCGCAATCTGTGGCGGCTGCAGGAACTGGTCGCGAACGAGATCAGGTCGATCCATGGCCGCGAGGCCCGATTACAAAATGATCTCGGGATGGAAATACGATAAGAACATTTCGACTGAGAAGCTGAAGGTCTCGTCGAGCGAAGGTTGGCGGAATAGGAGACAAAGGCCCGACCGATCTTTGATCGGGCCTCCGCGTCTTCAGGCTACGCGGCTACCGAAGTCGGCAAGTCGCGCATTCTGGTATAGCTTGCCTGAAGGGTCGGGCCGAGAGCGGTTTTTACTGAGATTTGGCCACGATCATTGCGAATGTTCAGCTGAGACGTCACGGGAAGAACCCATTCGAAGGGGTTGCTGATACCGCCGACAACACTCCTAACATTCGGCGGCATCCGCACCTTGACGTCGAGGTCAACCACGTCCGCAGACGCCGTATTAGGGGTGTAGACACCATCGTATTGTCCGCCGCCAGTATCGAAGCCATAGACGAGCCCGTCATCGAAGGTGAGGGTGGCGTAGCCGTCGCCGGCGCTGCCGATGAAGTGGATGAGATACATTCCGTTTCGCATTTTACTGGCACCTTTCTTAAGTTGAGTTAATTCGAATTCCCGGATTGAGCTCGGCAGCCTCATAAAGAGGGCGACGAAAGCCTCTACCGGACCGGGGATGCTTCTACTTTCCGACAGCCATTGAGCGACTGCGCCGACAGTTACTCCGACCAACCGAGCGAATTCAGCTTGGCTGATACGCAGCTCGGCAATGGCCTCTTTCAGCTCCAATCCAGTCATTGAATATCCTTAGTTGATCGATGTTGATCATGTTAATATACACATTGTGGGAATGCAATAGGCTGCCACCCTTATTTGCTGGCTGTGAAAACAGATCAATTGATCCATAACATGACTATAATAATCATGTTAGCGAAGCTTTTCAGCAGCTTGGCTGAAAATTGACCAATTGATAAAAAAACAAAACGTGCTAGCCTTCCGCAAAACAACAAGGAATGGGGAAGCGGAATGGCGACTGGTCATTTCAAGCAGGGCATTGCCGGCGGGCGGCTTTCGCCCGAGCAATATGCCGATAATTTTTCCGACCTGCATCCGCCGCTCGATCATCACGAGGCGCTGGTCGAGTCCGATCGCTGCTATTTCTGCTACGATGCGCCGTGCATGAACGCATGCCCGACCTCGATCGACATCCCGCTGTTCATCCGCCAGATCTCGACCGGCAACCCGATCGGCTCGGCCAGGACGATTTTCGACCAGAACATTTTGGGCGGCATGTGCGCCCGCGTCTGCCCGACCGAGACGCTATGCGAAGAGGTTTGCGTGCGCGAAGTGGCGGAAGGCAAGCCGGTGCAGATCGGCCGCCTGCAGCGTTATGCCACCGATGTCGCGATGGCTGAGAACAAGCAGTTCTATGCGCGCGCCGCTCCGACCGGCAAGACGGTCGCCGTGGTCGGCGCCGGACCGGCCGGGCTTGCCGCCGCCCATCGGCTCGCCCGCCACGGTCACGACGTGACCATCCTGGAGGCGCGCCCGAAAGCCGGCGGTCTCAATGAATACGGCATCGCCGCTTACAAGAGCATCGACAATTTTGCCCAGGCCGAGGTCGACTATGTCATTTCGATCGGCGGCATCGACATCCAGAACGGCAAGGCGCTTGGCCGCGATTACCAGCTGTCGGACCTGACCAGGAATTACGATGCAGTGTTCCTCGGCATGGGGCTTGGCGGCGTCAACGCGCTGCGCGCCGACGGCGAGGACGCGCAGGGCGTCACCAATGCGGTGGAGTTCATTGCCGAGCTTCGCCAGGCCAGCGATCTTGCCAGCCTGCCGGTCGGCCGGCGCGTCGTTGTCATCGGCGGCGGCATGACGGCGATCGACGCGGCGGTGCAATCAAAGCTGCTCGGCGCCGAAGAGGTGACGATCTGCTACCGGCGCGGCCAGGAGCACATGAACGCCTCGGAATTCGAGCAGGACCTGGCCGCCGCCAACGGCGTCATCATCCGTCACTGGCTGCAGCCGAAGCGGGTCATTGCCGAAGGCGGCAAGGTGTCGGGCATCGAGCTTGAATATACGGCGATGGATGGCGAGAAACTCGTCGGCACCGGCGAGCGGCTGACGCTCACCGCCGACCAGGTGTTCAAGGCGATCGGCCAGAGCTTTGTCCCGGCTGCGCTCAACGGCAGCGGCGCCTTGCTGGCGCTGGAAGCCGGCCGCATCAAGGTCGACGCCGAAGGCCGCACCTCGCTGCAAAACGTCTGGGCCGGCGGCGACTGCATCTATGGCGGCGACGACCTCACCGTCTCGGCAGTCGCGCAGGGGCGCGACGCGGCCGAATCGATCCACCGGGCACTGACCTCGAACGGGAGGGCATGAGCATGGCAGATATCAGAAACAATTTCGTCGGCATCAAATCGCCGAATCCGTTCTGGCTAGCCTCGGCGCCGCCGACCGACAAGGCCTACAATGTCATCCGCGCCTTCAGGGCGGGCTGGGGCGGCGTTGTCTGGAAGACGCTCGGCGAAGAGGGGCCGCCGGTGGTCAATGTCAACGGCCCGCGCTATGGCGCGATCTGGGGCGCCGATCGCCGCCTGCTCGGCTTGAACAACATCGAGCTGATCACCGACCGCGACTTGCAGACCAATCTGCGCGAGATCAAGCAGGTCAAGATGGACTGGCCCGACCGCGCCATCGTCGTCTCGCTGATGGTGCCTTGCGAGGAGCATGCGTGGAAGGCGATCCTGCCGGTGGTCGAGGAGACCGGGGCCGACGGCATCGAGCTCAATTTCGGCTGCCCGCACGGCATGTCGGAACGCGGCATGGGTGCTGCCGTCGGCCAGGTGCCGGAATACATCGAAATGGTGGTGCGCTGGTGCAAGGCCAATACCCGCATGCCTGTCATCACCAAGCTGACGCCGAACATCACCGATATACGCAAGCCGGCGCGTGCCGCCCTTGCCGGCGGCACCGACGCGGTGTCGCTGATCAACACCATCAATTCGATCACCGGCGTCAATCTCGACAGTTTCGCACCGGAGCCGACGATCGACGGCAAGGGTTCGCATGGCGGCTATTGCGGCCCGGCGGTGAAGCCGATCGCCATGAACATGGTCGCCGAGATCGCCCGCGATCCGGAAACGCAGGGCTTGCCGATCTCCGGCATCGGCGGCATCACCACCTGGCGCGACGCTGCCGAATTCATGGCGCTCGGCGCCGGCAATGTGCAGGTGTGCACGGCGGCGATGACCTATGGCTTCAAGATCGTGCAGGAGATGATCGCCGGTCTCGAAAACTGGATGGACGAGAAGGGCCATGCTTCGCTCGACGACATCGTCGGCCGCGCCACGCCCAACGTCACCGACTGGCAATACCTCAACCTCAATTACGTCGCCAAGGCGCATATCGACCAGGAGGCGTGCATCAAGTGCGGCCGCTGCCACATCGCCTGCGAGGACACCTCGCACCAGGCGATCACCGCAATCGTCGACGGCGTCAGACGTTTCGAGGTGATCGAGGCCGAATGCGTGGGCTGCAACCTCTGCGTCAATGTCTGCCCGGTCGAGAACTGCATCACCATGGAACCGCTGGCGGCCGGCGTCATCGACCAGCGCACCGGCAGACCGGTGTCGCCGGTCTACGCCAACTGGACGACGCATCCAAACAACCCGATGGCCAAGGTGGCCGCGGAGTAAGTTTGGTCGAAGTGCCAGATCGGTTTCGTCCGGTTGAATTGTCGAGGTTGGCGCTGCCCCTCATCCGCCTGCCGGCACCTTCTCCCCGTATAGTGACGGGGAGAAGGGGGATTGCCGCAACCTCGCCGCCCTTTTTGCACCGCCGACAATTGGCGAAATCATCGGTGATAGCGTCTTTCTCCCCGTCACTATACGGGGAGAAATGCCCGGCAGGGCAATGAGGGGCAGCGCAACCCTTTGAAAAGGAACCGTAAGGCCCGGATATTCCTATTGCGGATAAAAATTATCCATGATAAGATATATCCATGAATTGGGACTCAGAAAAATGAAGCTGGGCGAGGGCGTTGAAGCGGCCATCCACTGCGCCGCCATGCTTGCCGGCGTGGAGGGCGCGGCGACCATGCCGGGTGCTGCCATGGCGGAAGCGTTCGGCCTGTCGCAAAGCTATCTGCTCAAGCATCTCAACGCGCTGACGGCGTCGGGTATCCTGGAATCGGTGCCGGGGCCATCGGGCGGTTACCGGCTGGCGCGGCCGGCGGAGCGCATAACGCTGCTCGACATCGTGCTCGCCGTCGAAGGACGCGAACCGGCCTTCCGCTGCGGCGAAATCCGTCAGCGCGGGCCGGCCAGGCTCGATGCCTCGGCCTATGTCAAACCTTGCGGCATCAGCGTCGCGATGCTGAAGGCCGAGCGCGCCTATCGCACCGCTCTTGCCGAGGCCCGGCTGTCCGACATCGTTGCGGAATACGTGAGCGATGCCGATCCCCGTTCAGTCGCCGCCAACTGCGCCTTTGTCGAGCGTAATCAACGACCGCAGAAATCCAGTTCAACCAAGCAAGCGTGAAGGGAAAGAGAATGAAGCAGAGGCTGCAATTCTTCGGCGCGGCGCCGGAAATCATGAAAGCGGTATCGGCGCTCAACAAGGCGGTCGACGAGTGCGGGCTCGAGGCAAGCCTGCTGCATCTGATCAAGCTGCGGGCGTCGCAGATCAATGGCTGTTCCTATTGCGTCGAGATGCATAGCCGCGAGGCGCGTCACGACGGCGAGACCGAACAGCGGCTCTATCTCGTCTCCGCCTGGAAGGAATCGCCGCTGTTTTCCGAGCGCGAACGCGCTGCCTTCGCCTGGACCGAAATGGTGACGAAGATCGCCGACAGCGGCGTGCCGGACGATCTCTACGCTCGCACGCTCGAACACTTCTCGGAAGAGGAACTGGTCAAGCTGTCCGTCGCGATCGGCATGATCAACACCTGGAACCGGCTCTGCGTGCCCTTCCACGCCATTCATCCGGTAGCGGCTGCCAAGGCCGCCTGAGCGGACGAAACTGGGTGGGCAGCCTTAACGCCGCGCGTCTCTTTTTGCTTTGGGATCAAGACCATGTTGTTGAATTTTGAGAATGAGATTCTGGTTGCCGCACGCCTGCTGCTTGGCGGCGCCTTTGTCTTTGCCGGCCTGCGCAACATCCAGAATGCAGGCTTCCTGACCCAGTTGATGACGATGCGAGGCGTGCCGCAGGCGCGGCTGATGCTGTGGCTGGGGATCGTCCTGCAAATCGTTTCCGGAGCGCTGGTGATATCAGGTGTCTGGACCGCTGCCGCGGCTCTGTGCCTGGTGCTGTTCCTGATGGTGGCCACACCGATGTTCCACAATTTCTGGGATCATCAGGGGCCCGAGCGTGCGTCGCGCATCAACGGCTTTGTCGGCAACGTGGCGCTGACCGGAGGTTTCCTGGCGCTGGCGGCGCAGCCGCTTTGACGGTTCGGTGGCCGCCTCGCGGAGGCAGCCACCGTAGCCTCTGGCAAACGGTCTCAATCTGTCAAACCATATTGCTGAAGCGTCAGCTCTTCGGCTTCAGCCCGTCGATGAACAATTGTTCGAGAAACCTTGCAGCATCCTCGAAGCGGCCGTCGCCGCCGCGGTCGGGGCCGAGCACGGCGCGGACCTGAACGTCGAAATCGGCATAGTGCTGCGTCGTCGCCCAGATCGAGAAGATCAGGTGCCAGGGGTCGGTGGGCGCGATCTTGCCGGCGCGCATCCAGCCTTTGATGACGGCGGCCTTCTCGTCGACCAGCGTCTTCAGCTCGCCTTCCAGCATCGGCATGATGCGCGGCGCGCCCTGCAGGATCTCGTTGGCGAACAGGCGGCTTTCCCTGGGGAAATCGCGCGCCATTTCGAGCTTGCGCCTGATATAGCTGCGCAATTCGGTCAAGGGATCGCCGATGTCGTCGAGTTCGCGCAGCGGCGCCAGCCAGGTGTCCAGAAGCCGCTGCATCAGCGTCTCGTGGATATCCTCCTTGCGGCGGAAATAGTAGAGCAGGTTCGGCTTCGACATGCCGGCGGCTTCGGCGATCTGGTCGATGGTCGAACCGCGAAAGCCGCTGGTCGAGAACACCTCGAGCGCCGCCTCCAGGATCAGCTCGCGCTTTTCCTGCTGGATGCGGGTGCGGCGAGGGGCCGGAATTTCCATGTCGGCCGTCACCGCGGCATACCATGGCTTGGAGAGCCATCTGGACCAATTCTCTGGACCAGTTTTTCTCCGGCCTGTGGAGCGCGCCTCAGCTGCCGCATTTCCGCTAGTAATCCCTTGACCGCCGACAGGGCGGTGCTAACGTTTGTCCAATCGGTCAAAATTTGCGTAGCACGAAAACGCAGCAGAGACCAAGTGTCGGGAAGACCAAGCGTTAGCCGCACCGAAACAGGTTACAAGGGGAAGTCTTGGTCATGTCCAACCGGCTGAAAGTCACGCCGAACGATCTCAGCGCATTCTGGATGCCGTTCACGGCAAACCGGCAGTTCAAGCAGGCGCCGCGCATGATGGTGTCCGCCAAGGACATGCATTACACGACGAGCGACGGTCGCACGGTTTTAGACGGCACTGCCGGCCTGTGGTGCGTCAATGCCGGCCACTGCCGGCCGAAGATCACCGAGGCGATCCAGAGCCAGGCCGCCGAGCTCGACTATGCGCCGGCGTTCCAGATGGGTCACCCGATCGTCTTCGAATTGGCGAACCGTTTGGTCGACCTGGCGCCGGAGGGCATGGACCACGTGTTCTTCACCAATTCCGGATCGGAGTCGGTCGAGACCGCGCTGAAGATGGCGATCGCCTATCACCGCGCCAAAGGCGAGGGCTCGCGCACCCGGCTGATCGGCCGCGAGCGCGGCTATCACGGCGTCAATTTCGGCGGCATCTCGGTCGGCGGCATCGTCACCAACCGCAAGATGTTCGGCACGCTGCTCGGCGGCGTCGACCACATGCCGCACACCCACCTGCCCGAGAAGAATTCGTTCACCAAGGGCGTGCCCGAGCATGGCGCGGAATTGGCCAACGAGTTGGAGCGCATCGTCGCGCTGCACGACGCCTCGACCATCGCGGCCGTCATCGTCGAGCCGGTGGCCGGTTCCACCGGCGTCATCCTGCCGCCGAAGGGCTATCTCGAGAGGCTGCGCGAGATTTGCACCAGGCACGGCATCCTTTTGATCTTCGACGAGGTCATCACCGGTTTCGGCCGTCTCGGCACGCCGTTTGCCGCCGACTATTTCGGCGTCACGCCCGACATCATGACCACCGCCAAGGGCGTCTCCAACGGCGTCATCCCGATGGGCGCGGTGTTCGTCAAGAAGGAAATCCACGACGCCTTCATGACCGGCCCCGAGCATATGATCGAGTTCTTCCACGGCTACACCTATTCGGGCAATCCGATCGCCTGTGCGGCGGCGCTGGGCACGCTCGATACCTATAAGGAAGAGGGCCTGCTGACCCGCGGCCAGGAACTGGCGCCGTATTGGGAAGACGCGCTGCATTCGCTGAAGGGCGAGCCGAACGTCATCGACATCAGAAACATCGGCCTGATCGGTGCGATCGAACTGGCGCCCATCCCCGGCAGTCCGACCAAGCGTGCCTTCTCGGCTTTTGTGAAAGCGTTCGAGCGCGGCGCGCTGATCCGCACCACCGGCGACATCATCGCGCTGTCGCCGCCGCTGATCATCACCAAGGGCCAGATCAACGAATTGATCGACCATGTGCGTGAAGTGCTGAGGGCGGTGGATTGAGAAACGCAACGCGACTTTCCCTCCCCCTTGAGGGGAGGGTGGCCGCGAAGCGGTCGGGTGGGGTCGGTGGCGACGCGCGCCAACCTGATCTCTTGCTGCGAGGACGCTTCTGATGCCCCGTACCCGCGTGAGCTTCGAAATGCGTCAAAAGGCGCGCGCGCTTCGAGTTCATGCAACCAAGGGCGAATGTTTGCTTTGGTATGAACTGCGCGAGCTGAAATCGGCCGGCATCAAGTTCCGCCGTCAGTGCCCAATCGGGCCTTATATCGTCGACTTCGCTTGCCTCGCGGTAAAGCTGGTCGTGGAAGTCGATGGCGATCTGCACGAGCAGGAACGAGGCAAGCGGCACGATGCTGTCCGTGATGCCTATTTGCGATCGCTCGGGTTCGATGTCTTTCGCGTTGATGAGCCTGATGTCATAAGCAGTGCATGGCATGTTGCGCAGGTGGTGAAGGAGAAGGTCGCGCGCATGTTCGGCGACCCCACCCGACCGCTTCGCGGCCACCCTCCCCTCAAGGGGGAGGGGAACGCCGGCGCGCTTCGCCACAATCGATGAGGTTTTAGAAAATGGCCGCTCCGGGCGAGAATCTGCGAATCAATTCAGACCGTTTGTGGGATTCGATAATGGAGATGGCGAAGATCGGCCCCGGGGTTGCCGGCGGCAACAATCGCCAGACGTTGACCGACGCGGACGGCGAGGGGCGGCATCTGTTCAAGCGCTGGTGCGAGGCGGCGGGACTTGAAATGGGCCTCGACGAGATGGGCACGATGTTTGCCCGCCGCGAGGGCACCGAGCCCGATCTGGCGCCGGTCTATGTCGGCAGCCATCTCGACACCCAGCCGACCGGCGGCAAGTATGACGGCGTGCTTGGCGTGCTCGGCGGCCTGGAGATCGTGCGCTCGCTCACCGAGCTCGGCATCAAGACAAAACATCCGATCGTCGTCACCAACTGGACGAACGAGGAAGGCGCGCGCTTTGCGCCGGCGATGATGGCATCCGGCGTGTTCGCCGGCGTCCTCGACCAGGCCGACGTCTATTCGCATGTCGACAAGGACGGCAAGAAGTTCGGCGAGGAGCTCGAACGCATCGGCTGGAAAGGCAGCGAGAAAGTCGGTGAGCGCAAGATCCACGCCTTCTTCGAGCTGCATATCGAGCAGGGCCCGATCCTCGAGGATGAGGGCATCGACATCGGCGTCGTCACCCATGGCCAGGGATTGAAATGGCTGCAGGTGACGCTGACCGGCAAGGAGGCGCATACCGGCTCGACGCCGATGCCGAAGCGCCGCAATGCTGGGCTCGGCATGGCGCGGGTGATCGAACTGGTGCACGAGATCGCCATGGACTACCAGCCCGACGCCGTCGGCGCGGTCGGCCACATGGAGGTCTATCCGAACTCGCGCAACATCATCGCCGGCCGCACCATGTTCACCATCGACATCCGCTCACCGGAAAAGGAAGTGCTCGACGCCATGGACGGGCGCATCCGCGAAGGCATCGACACGATCTGCGAAGCGCTCGACATCAAATATCAAATCGACCAGGTCGGCCATTTCGATCCGGTGACTTTCGATCCGGGCTGCGTCAAGGCAGTGCGGGATGCGGCCGAGCGCTTGGGTTATACGCATCGCAACATCGTCTCCGGCGCCGGCCACGACGCCTGCTGGATCAACCGCGTCGCGCCGACGGCAATGGTGATGTGCCCCTGCGTCGACGGGCTCAGCCACAACGAGGCCGAGGAAATCACCAAGGAATGGGCGGCGGCCGGCGCCGACGTGCTGTTCCACGCGGTGGTCGAGACAGCGGTGATTGTGGAGTGAGACGTCGGCGCTGTACCCCCACCCCTAACCCCTCCCCACGGGGGGAGGGGGACTGGCAATGCCGGCTCCTCTTCCTGGGGCGAAAGCTTTGATGGGTTCAGCTGTGATAGTGCGACGAAAAGCCTCCCTCCCCCTTGTTGGGAGGGATTGAGGGTGGGGGTACTCGTCTTGGCACCGACCGCGATCGATCCAGCCGCCATAAAGTGTGCCAGGGCACTGCGCCGGAACATGACGGATGGTGAACGCAAGCTCTGGTCTGAATTGAAAGAGTTCCGTCGCCTCTACAGCCTGCATGCCAGGAAGCAGGCGCCGATCGGACCTTACATTGCGGACTTCGTGTTACATGAGAAGAACCTCGTCATCGAGGTCGATGGAGAGCATCACTTCACGCCGGAGCAGATGGACAAGGATCGAATACGCGATGCATGGTTTGGCCGACAGGGCTATCGTGTGCTGCGGTTTTCGACAGGAGACCTGGCAAATTCTTTCGACGGTTGCGTCGAGGAGATATTGCGGGAAGTTGGAGTCATGTAGAGGCCGTTCAGGGCTCGATCCCGAACCGATCTAATCAAGCAGGCCGCTCACCAAGAAGCGCGAGAAAAACAAGGGAACAAGAAAATGACCAAAGTCATCAGGAACGGCACCATCGTCACCGCCGATCGTACGTGGAAAGCCGATGTGCTGATGCAGCACGGCAAGATCGTCGCCATCGGTTCGAACCTGCATGGCGACCATGAATTCGACGCCAGCGGCTGCTATGTCATGCCGGGCGGCATCGATCCGCACACCCATCTCGAAATGCCGTTCATGGGCACCTATTCGGCCGACGATTTCGAGAGCGGCACCCGCGCCGCGCTTGCCGGCGGCACCACGATGGTTGTCGATTTCTGCCTGCCGGCGCCGCAGCAGTCGCTGCTCGAGGCCCTGCAGATGTGGGACAACAAGACCTCGAAAGCCTCCTGCGACTATTCTTTCCACATGGCGATCACCTGGTGGGGCAAGCAGGTGTTCGACGAGATGGCCAGCGTCGTCGACAAGGGCATCACTTCGTTCAAGCACTTCATGGCCTACAAGGGCGCCCTGATGGTCGACGACGACGAGATGTATTCGTCGTTCCAGCGCTGCGCCGATCTTGGCGCGCTGCCGCTGGTCCATGCCGAGAATGGCGACGTGGTGGCGGCGCTGTCGCAGAAGCTGCTGACCGCCGGCAATAACGGCCCCGAAGGGCACGCTTACTCGCGGCCGCCGGAAGTGGAAGGCGAGGCGACCAACCGCGCCATCATGATCGCCGACATGGCCGGCGTGCCGCTCTATGTCGTGCATGTCTCCTGCGAGCAGGCCCATGAAGCCATTCGCCGGGCGCGCCAAAAAGGCATGCGGGTGTTCGGCGAGCCATTGATCCAGCATCTGACGCTCGACGAGAGCGAATATTTCGACAAGGACTGGGACCATGCGGCGCGCCGCGTCATGAGCCCGCCGTTCCGCAACAAACTGCACCAGGATTCGCTGTGGGCCGGCCTGCAGGCGGGATCACTGCAAGTGGTGGCGACCGACCATTGCGCCTTCACCACCAGCCAGAAGCGCAACGGTGTCGGCGATTTCACCAAGATTCCGAACGGCACCGGCGGGCTCGAGGACCGCTTGCCGGTGCTGTGGACCACCGGCGTCAACACCGGCCGGCTGACGATGAACGAGTTCGTCGCGGTGACCTCGACCAACATCGCAAAAATCCTCAACATGTATCCGAGGAAGGGCGCCATCGTCGAAGGCGCCGACGCCGACATCGTCGTCTGGGACCCGAAGCGCACAAAGACGATTACTTCCGAGAAGCAGCAGTCGGTGATCGACTACAACGTCTTCGAAGGTGTTGAGGTGACCGGCCTGCCGCGCTTCGTCTTCTCGCGCGGCGAATTGTCGATCCAGGAGAACGAGGTCAAGGCGAAGCCAGGCCATGGCGAGTTCGTCGGCCGCGAGCCGAATGCCGCGGTCAACCGGGCGCTGTCGACCTGGAAGGAAATCTCCGCGCCGCGCAAGGTGGAACGGTCAGGTATTCCGGCGACCGGGGTGTGAGCTTGCGCAAGGACGGTACTGTCCCGGTGCTAGTGTTTGTCGAAGTCGGCGATGAGGGGCAGCGCAAACCTGAAGCGATTGCACTGTCTCTATGCCCGATACCAATTGGCCGGCGGGTAGCCCGCCTATCGCGCGACCAGCCCCTCCAGTTCCGGCAGCAGCACGACGCTTTCCTGTTCGTTGGGATCGGTGCGGGCGATGACCGCCGAGGCCGGGCTGTCGCTCAGATTGGCCGGCAGATGCGGCACGCCGGCGGGAATGTAGAAAAGGTCGCCGGCCTTGGCGACGATCCGCTGCTCGAGCCGGTCGCCATACCAGGTATGGACCTCGCCGGAGAGCACATAGATCGCCGTTTCATGGCTTTCGTGCATATGCGCCTTGGCGCGGGCACCGGGCGGCATGGTGAGCAGGTGCATGCAGATACCGGTAGAGCCGACCGTTTCGGCGGCGATGCCGGCGAAATAACTCAGTCCCTGCTTGCCTTCATAAGAGCTTTCGGGGCGGATAAGATGGCAGGTGGGTTTGGATGACATCGGGCAAACTCTCGATCGAGTGGGACAAGATAAGTGGAAAGCAGCATTTTGGCAAAAGCAACGGGTAACCGGCCGCCGCGGCGGCGACGCGAAAAGCCAGGCTGCGGCCTATGACCGGACAGTCGCCAGCCGTCGTTTCGGCAAGCAAGCTCGGCCTGACCTTCCAGACCAGCGACGGTCCGGTGCAGGCGCTGTCGAATGTCGACCTGACCATCGGCAAGGGCGAATTCGTCTCCTTCATCGGGCCGTCCGGCTGCGGCAAGACGACCTTGCTGCGGGTCATCGCCGATCTCGAGAAACCGACATCGGGAAGCATCTCTGTCAATGGCGTGACGCCGGAGCAGGCGCGCGAAAACCGCGCCTATGGCTATGTCTTCCAGGCGGCCGCACTTTATCCGTGGCGCACGATCGAGCGCAATGTGGCGCTGCCGCTGGAGATCATGGGCCTGTCGAAGGCAGAGCAGGCGGCGCGCATCAAGCGCACGCTCGACCTCGTCAACCTGTCCGGCTTCGAGCAGAAGTACCCGTGGCAGCTTTCCGGCGGCATGCAGCAGCGTGCCTCGATCGCGCGGGCGTTGGCCTTCGATGCCGATCTTCTGTTGATGGACGAGCCGTTCGGCGCGCTGGACGAAATCGTGCGCGACCACCTCAACGAACAGCTTCTGGAGCTTTGGGATCGGACCAACAAGACCATCTGCTTCGTCACCCATTCCATTCCCGAGGCGGTCTACCTGTCGACACGGATCATCGTCATGTCGCCGCGCCCGGGCCGCGTCAGCGACGTCATCGAATCGACGCTGCCGAAAAAGCGGCCGCTCGACATTCGCGAGACGCCGGAGTTTTTGGCGATCGCGGCGCGCGTGCGCGACGGGCTCAGGGCAGGGCACAGCTATGAGGATTGAGCGGGATGGGCTCCCTCCTCTCCCCGACGGGGCCAGCGGGCCCATCCATGCCTTCGTCTACTCAGTAAGACTAGGGCGGAGCCGCCGCGAAGCGGCGTTCATCGAGAGCACGGCCAACCACGCCTTCGTCATCCTAGGGCGAAGCAGCCGCGAAGGGACGCGGCGCAGGGCAGGGCACAGCTATGAGGATTGAGCGGGATGGGCTCCCTCCTCTCCCCGACGGGGAGAGGGTGGCCGGAGCGAAGCGGAGGTCGGGTGAGGGGGCGGCGCCGACAGATCCGACGAAAAGAAATGTCGGGGCAACCGCTCGCGCTCGAAAGCTGCGGGTCGACGAAACCGAGGCTGAGTACCGACTTTGGGGGGAACTGAGAGGACGTCATCTCAACGGCTACAAATTTGTGAGGCAAGTGCCGCTTGGACCTTTCATCGCGGATTTCGTTTGTCGCGAGAAGGGTCTGATTGTCGAACTCGATGGCAGCCAGCATGCGGATTCACCAACCGACCCCGCCAGGACGGCCTGGCTGAATGGCCATGGTTATTCCGTTCTCCGGTTCTGGAACCATGAAGTTTTGGCCGAGCGCCGAGCGGTCCTTGATACGATCCTGGCTTGCCTCGACGGAAAGATTTCTACCCCCTCACCCGGCCTCCGCTTCGCTCCGGCCACCCTCTCCCCGTTGGGGAGAGGAGGGCGCCAGTCTGGCGAGGGCCGCTGATGGACTCCTTTCGCGACAAGATCGTTCCGGTGACCTCGATCCTCGCAGGCGTGGTGGTCGTCTGGTATGTTTTCGCCGTCATCCTCAACGCGCCGTTCCAGCGCGATCTCGACCGCCGTGCCGGCGAGACGCCGGGGATCGTGGAGTTTATCGGCAAGACGATGTCGCAGCCCAAGCCGACTCTGCCGGCGCCGCATCAGGTGGCGGTGAATTTCTTCGAGAACACGTTTCTGCGCAAGGTCACCAGCAATCGCAGCCTTGTCTACAATGCCTGGGTGACGCTGTCCTCGACGCTGCTCGGCTTCGCTTTCGGCACGGCGCTCGGCATCCTGATTGCCGTCGGCATCGTCCATGTGGCGACGCTCGACCGCAGCATGATGCCGTGGATCATCGCCTCGCAGACCATTCCGATCCTGGCGGTGGCGCCGATGATCATCGTCGTGCTGGCGGCGATCGGCGTCACCGGCCTGATCCCGAAGGCGCTGATCTCGACCTATCTGTCGTTCTTTCCGGTGGCGGTCGGCATGGTCAAGGGGCTGCGTTCGCCCGAACTCACCCATCTCGACCTGATGCACACCTACAATGCCAGCCCCTCGCAGACCTTCTGGAAACTGCGGGTGCCGGCGTCGGTGCCGTTCCTGTTCACCTCGATGAAGGTGGCGGTGGCCGCCAGCCTGGTCGGCGCCATCGTCGGCGAACTGCCGACCGGTGCCGTCGCCGGCATCGGCGCCAAGCTGCTCGCCGGCGCCTATTACAGCCAGACCATCGACATCTGGTCGGCGCTGGTGGCGGGCTCGGTGGTGGCGGCGCTATTGGTGATGGTGGTCGGCATGGCCGGGCGCATCGTCGACCGCGCCATGGGCGGGAGGCCCGCATGAGTTCCCTCCTGAGCCTTTCGTCGATCGCCCCCCGCTCGTGGCAAGGGTATGCCTCGCTTGTCCTTCTTGCCGGCGCGCTGCTTCTTTGGCCGCTTGTCGATGCGGCGCCCGGCTACGGTGTCGGTACTGCGGCTTTGATTTTCTTGTTGCTGCTCCTGGCAATTGGGGCCGATAATTTCCCGCCGGCAATTGGGGTGGTGTTGCTCTTCCTTGGCGCGCATGGCGCAGCGTGGCTGCTGCTCGCCGGCATAACCGGCAATGAGGGCACCGCCCGCGCGTCGTTTTATCTGCTGCTTGCCGCGGCATGGCTCCTGGCCTGGCGCTGCGTGACGGTGCTGTCCGCGCTTCGCCCGGCCTCGCGTTGGGCGGCGACCGCTTTGAGGCTGATCATTCCGGCGATCTTCGGCGCCTGGATCCTGATCATCTGGGAGGCGGTGACGCGCGGTGCGGGCATTCCTTTCATCCTGCTGCCGCCGCCAAGCGCGATCGGCGTGCGCATCGCCAATTCGCTGCCGGTGCTGGCCGCCGACGTGCGGCAGACCATCTTCAAGGCCGTGATCTTTGGGTATGTGGTTGGCAGCGGTGCTGGCTTCCTCGCCGCCATCGCGGCCGACCGCGTGCCGTTCCTGCGCCGCGGGCTTTTGCCGATCGGCAATATGGTGTCGGCGCTGCCGATCATCGGCGTTGCGCCGATCATGGTCATGTGGTTCGGCTTCGACTGGCAGTCGAAGGCCGCCGTCGTCATCATCATGACCTTCTTCCCGATGCTGGTGAACACGGTCGCCGGGCTTGCCGCCTCCGGCCATATGGAACGCGACCTGATGCGCACCTATGCGTCGAGCTACTGGCAGACGCTGTTCAAGCTGCGGCTGCCGGCGGCAGCCCCCTTCATCTTCAACGCGCTGAAGATCAATTCGACGCTGGCGCTGATCGGCGCCATCGTCGCGGAGTTCTTCGGCACGCCGGTGGTCGGCATGGGATTCCGGATTTCGACCGAAGTCGGACGGATGAATATCGACATGGTCTGGGCCGAAATCGCAGTTGCAGCACTTGCGGGTTCGGTCTTTTATGGCGTGGTCGCTCTTTTCGAGAGAGCAGTCACGTTTTGGCATCCCTCCGTCCGTGGTGGATAGGGCGGTGGCGGGTTTGGAATCAGGGTTGGATTGAAGGTCCTGGTCCTAAAAGGGTGAACACTTAACTCCAGAGGGTAAAAGCATGAAAAGACTTGTTGTTTCGATGCTGGCCGGCGCGATGTCGCTTGCCGCGTTCCAGGCAATGGCCGCAGACAAGGTGACGCTGCAGCTGAAATGGGTCACGCAGGCCCAGTTCGCCGGCTACTACGTCGCCAAGGACAAGGGTTTTTATGAGGCCGAGGGCCTCGACGTCGAGATCAAGCCGGGCGGCCCCGATATCGCGCCCGAGCAGGTGATCGCCGGTGGCGGCGCCGACGTCATCGTCGACTGGATGGGCGGTGCGCTGGCCGCACGCGAAAAGGGCGTGCCGCTGGTCAATATCGCCCAGCCGTTCAAGAAGGCCGGCATGCAGCTGGTCTGCCCGAAGGACGGCCCCGTCAAAACCGAAGCCGACTTCAAGGGCCATACGCTCGGCGTCTGGTTCTTCGGCAACGAGTATCCGTTCTACGCCTGGATGAACAAGCTCGGCTTGAAGACCGACGGCGGCCCGGATGGCGTCACCGTGCTGAAGCAGAGTTTCGACGTGCAGCCGCTGATCCAGAAGCAGGCAGATTGTATTTCGGTCATGACCTACAACGAATACTGGCAGCTCATCGATGCCGGCTACAAGCCGGAAGAGCTGATCGTGTTCAACTACTCGGCCATGGGGAACGACCTGCTTGAGGACGGTCTCTACGCCCTGGAGGACAAGCTCAAGGATCCGGCCTTCGAGGACAAGATGGTGCGTTTCGTGCGCGCCTCGATGAAGGGCTGGAAATACGCCGTCGACAATTCCGACGAGGCGGCCGGCATCGTCATGGACAATGGCGGCCAGGACGAGAACCACCAGAAGCGCATGATGGGCGAAGTCGCCAAGCTGATCGACAACGCCGACGGCAAGCTCGACCCGGCGACCTACGCGCGCACCGCCAAGGCGCTGCTCGACCAGAAGATCATCACTAAGGAGCCGACCGGCGCCTACACGACCGCCATCACCGACAAGGCCATCAAGTAAGCCGTCAACCAGGGCTCTGGGGTCCGCAGTTTGAAAAAAGGGGACGGGCGACCGCCCCCTTTTTGGATGTAAAATAGCCGTTACCGGTGGAAACATCCGCTCGCCACAACCGTTGTTCCAGTGCATCCTGCTTCAGCGGATGTCATCGTCACAACGGAGAATTCCATGCGCATGCAATCCTTCCCGCCGATGCTTTCGGCGCTCGCCGTTTCGGCTTCCTTCCTGTGCGCTTCACCGGCCTTGGCCGACATGATGAAGATGAAGGCGACGCTCGATGGCGCTCAGCAGAATCCACCCGTCACCACGGAGGGCAAAGGCGAGGCGACTCTCGGCTTCAACACCGACACGAAACAGCTCACCTGGAACGTGATGTATTCAGGTCTCAGTGGACCGGCGACGGCCGGACATATTCACGGTCCGGCAGCAAAGGGTGAAAACGCCGACGTCGTCGTCCCGTTCAAGGGCGCTCCGAAAAGCCCGTTCAAGGGGGCGGCGACCCTGACCGACGCGCAGGCTGCCGACCTGATGGCCGGCAAATACTACATCAACATCCATACGGCGGCCCACAAGGACGGCGAGATCCGCGGGCAGATCGAGAAGGCGGCGACGATGTAGCATAGGCCGCCGAAGGGCGCTGCATTAAGCTGTCAAAGTCTGCGGGACAGCACCCCCCTCTGCCCTGCCGGGCATCTCCCCTTGAGGCAGGCAGTTGGATATTCGATAGTGTCCTGAAGGTTCTGCAAAAAGCTCTGGAGAGAGAGCAGCCCTTACTCTGAGGCGAGGGGCGGCCATGG